>NZ_VIRJ01000070.1:0-5148 GCF_006874435.1 Microbispora sp. KK1-11
TCGGTGACGGATTCCTTTGACGGCATCTTTCCTTAGCCGGGGGGTGCCGGCCAGAGAGATTTCTTTTCAAGCATTGTTTGGAGAGTTTGATCCTGGCTCAGGACGAACGCTGGCGGCGTGCTTAACACATGCAAGTCGAGCGGAAAGGCCCTTCGGGGTACTCGAGCGGCGAACGGGTGAGTAACACGTGAGTAACCTGCCCCTGACTCTGGGATAAGCCTGGGAAACCGGGTCTAATACCGGATACGACCATTTCTCGCATGGGATGGTGGTGGAAAGTTTTTTCGGTTGGGGATGGGCTCGCGGCCTATCAGCTTGTTGGTGGGGTGATGGCCTACCAAGGCGACGACGGGTAGCCGGCCTGAGAGGGCGACCGGCCACACTGGGACTGAGACACGGCCCAGACTCCTACGGGAGGCAGCAGTGGGGAATATTGCGCAATGGGCGGAAGCCTGACGCAGCGACGCCGCGTGGGGGATGACGGCCTTCGGGTTGTAAACCTCTTTCAGCAGGGACGAAGTTGACGTGTACCTGTAGAAGAAGCGCCGGCTAACTACGTGCCAGCAGCCGCGGTAATACGTAGGGCGCGAGCGTTGTCCGGAATTATTGGGCGTAAAGAGCTCGTAGGTGGCTTGTCGCGTCTGCCGTGAAAGCCCGTGGCTTAACTACGGGTCTGCGGTGGATACGGGCAGGCTAGAGGCTGGTAGGGGCAAGCGGAATTCCTGGTGTAGCGGTGAAATGCGCAGATATCAGGAGGAACACCGGTGGCGAAGGCGGCTTGCTGGGCCAGTTCTGACGCTGAGGAGCGAAAGCGTGGGGAGCGAACAGGATTAGATACCCTGGTAGTCCACGCTGTAAACGTTGGGCGCTAGGTGTGGGGGTCTTCCACGACTTCTGTGCCGTAGCTAACGCATTAAGCGCCCCGCCTGGGGAGTACGGCCGCAAGGCTAAAACTCAAAGGAATTGACGGGGGCCCGCACAAGCGGCGGAGCATGTTGCTTAATTCGACGCAACGCGAAGAACCTTACCAAGGTTTGACATACACCGGAAACTCTCAGAGATGGGTCCCTCCTTTGGACTGGTGTACAGGTGGTGCATGGCTGTCGTCAGCTCGTGTCGTGAGATGTTGGGTTAAGTCCCGCAACGAGCGCAACCCTTGTTCCATGTTGCCAGCACGCCCTTTGGGGTGGTGGGGACTCATGGGAGACTGCCGGGGTCAACTCGGAGGAAGGTGGGGATGACGTCAAGTCATCATGCCCCTTATGTCTTGGGCTGCAAACATGCTACAATGGTCGGTACAGAGGGTTGCGATACCGTGAGGTGGAGCGAATCCCTAAAAGCCGGTCTCAGTTCGGATTGGGGTCTGCAACTCGACCCCATGAAGTCGGAGTCGCTAGTAATCGCAGATCAGCAACGCTGCGGTGAATACGTTCCCGGGCCTTGTACACACCGCCCGTCACGTCACGAAAGTCGGCAACACCCGAAGCCCGTGGCCCAACCACTTGTGGGGGGAGCGGTCGAAGGTGGGGCTGGCGATTGGGACGAAGTCGTAACAAGGTAGCCGTACCGGAAGGTGCGGCTGGATCACCTCCTTTCTAAGGAGCACTCGGCCGGCCTGAACTCTCGTTGCGAGGGTGGGGTTGGTCCATGCCGGGTTCAGGGGCGAATGTTCCCTGCCTGGTGCGCTCATTAGTGGAGCACTGGTTATTCAGCTGGTCGTGGTTGCCGGATCGGTGAGTACCGCCGCCTTTGTGTGGAGTGGGAAAGCGGAGTTCCGGGGGTTGTGGCTGGTTGGGCACACTGTTGGGTCCTGAGGGAACGGACCGTTGCCCGCCGCTTAGCGGCGGGTGGTTTGTTTCTTCCAGGGCTGGTCTCCTGCCATACCGGCCGGGGCTTGTGGGCGGTTGCTCGCGGGTTCGGGTGTTTGGTGGTGGGGTGGGCTGGTTGTCTGGTTGTTGTTTGTGAATTGCATAGTGGACGCGAGCATCTTTGTGGCCAAGTTATTTAGGGCACACGGTGGATGCCTTGGCATCAGGAGCCGATGAAGGACGTGGGAGGCTGCGTTAAGCCTCGGGGAGTCGCCAACCAGACGTTGATCCGGGGATGTCCGAATGGGGAAACCTAGCACCAGTCATGTGGTGTTGCCGCCGTCTGAATGTATAGGGCGGTTGGTGGTAACGCGGGGAAGTGAAACATCTCAGTACCCGTAGGAGAAGAAAACAATTTAGTGATTCCGTGAGTAGTGGTGAGCGAAAGCGGAGGAGGCTAAACCGTGCGCGTGTGATAGCCGGCGGGCGTTGCGTGTGCGGGGTTGTGGGAGCCTTCTGAACGGTCCGCCGATCGTTCGGGGAGTAAGAAATCCATCTGATAGTCGAACGCTCTGGGAAGGGCGGCCGTAGACCGTGATAGCCGGGTAGGCGAAATTGGATGGACTCCCGAGGGTCGTCCCGAGTAGCACGGGGCTCGAGAAATCCTGTGTGAATCTGCCAGGACCACCTGGTAAGCCTAAATACTTCCTGGTGACCGATAGTGAACGAGTACCGTGAGGGAAAGGTGAAAAGCGCCCCGGTGAGGGGTCGTGAAATAGTACCTGAAACCGTGTGCCTACAAGCCGTAGGAGCGTAAACAAGCTTGCTTGTTTGTGATGTGACTGCGTGCCTTTTGAAGAATGAGCCTGCGAGTTATGGTGTGTGGCGAGGTTAACCCGTGTGGGGGAGCCGTAGCGAAAGCGAGTCTGAATAGGGCGTTTGAGTCGCATGCTGTAGACCCGAAGCGGGGTGATCTACGCATGGGCAGGTTGAAGCGTGGGTAAGACTGCGTGGAGGACCGAACCCACCAGGGTTGAAAACCTGGGGGATGACCTGTGTGTAGGGGTGAAAGGCCAATCAAACTCCGTGATAGCTGGTTCTCCCCGAAATGCATTTAGGTGCAGCGTTGCGTGTTGCTTGCCGGAGGTAGGGCTCTGGATGGCTGATGGGCCCGACAAGGTTACTGACGTCAGCCAAACTTCGAATGCCGGTAAGTTGAGCGTGGCAGTGAGACTGCGGGGGATAAGCTCCGTGGTCGAGAGGGAAACAGCCCAGATCACCGACTAAGGCCCCTAAGCGTGTGCTAAGTGGGAAAGGATGTGGAGTCGCAGTGACAACCAGGAGGTTGGCTTAGAAGCAGCCACCCTTGAAAGAGTGCGTAATAGCTCACTGGTCAAGTGATTCTGCGCCGACAATGTAGCGGGGCTCAAGTACACCGCCGAAGTCGTGGCACCGCCGGTCCTTTCGAGGTCTGGTGGTGGGTAGGGGAGCGTCGTGCGAGCCGGTGAAGCCGCCGAGTGATCGTGTGGTGGAGGTCGTGCGAGTGAGAATGCAGGCATGAGTAGCGAGTCAGAAGTGAGAATCTTCTGCGCCGGATGACCAAGGGTTCCTGGGGCAGGTTCGTCCGCCCAGGGTAAGTCGGGACCTAAGGCGAGGCCGACAGGCGTAGTCGATGGACAACGGGTTGATATTCCCGTACCCGCTGTGATGCGCCCATATCGAATCCAGTGATACTAAGGGTCCTTAGCCCGGTTGGCTCTTCGGAGCCGGCGTCAGGGTGAACGCCTGGCCTGATCTGGTAGTAGGTAAGCGATGGGGTGACGCAGGAAGGTAGCCCAGCCCGGGCGGTGGTTGTCCCGGGGTAAGCATGTAGGGCGTGCTGTAGGCAAATCCGCAGCACATGTGCCTGAGGTGTGATGCCGAGCCGATTGTGGCGAAGTGGGTGATCCTATGCTGCCGAGAAAAGCCTCTAGTGAGTGTCGCGGCGGCCCGTACCCGAAACCGACTCAGGTGGTCAGGTAGAGAATACCAAGGCGGTCGGGTGAACTGTGGTTAAGGAACTCGGCAAATTGCCCCCGTAACTTCGGGAGAAGGGGGACCTTTACTGGTGATCGGACTTGCTCCGTGAGCTGGTGGGGGTCGCAGTGGCCAGGGGGAAGCGACTGTTTACTAAAAACACAGGTCCGTGCGAAGTCGTAAGACGATGTATACGGACTGACGCCTGCCCGGTGCCGGAACGTTAAGGGGACCGCTTAGCACTCTTCGGGGTGCGAAGGTGAGAACTTAAGCGCCGGTAAACGGCGGTGGTAACTATAACCATCCTAAGGTAGCGAAATTCCTTGTCGGGTAAGTTCCGACCTGCACGAATGGCGTAACGACTTCCCCGCTGTCTCAACCACAGGCCCGGTGAAATTGCAGTACGAGTAAAGATGCTCGTTTCGCGCAGCAGGACGGAAAGACCCCGGGACCTTCACTACAGCTTGACATTGGCGTTTGGAGCGTCTTGTGTAGGATAGGTGGGAGACTGGGAAGCCTCGACGCTAGTTGGGGTGGAGTCATTGGTGAAATACCACTCTGGTCGTTTTGGACGTCTAACCCGCGCCCGTGAATCCGGGTGGGGGACAGTGTCTGGTGGGTAGTTTAACTGGGGCGGTTGCCTCCTAAAAGGTAACGGAGGCGCCCAAAGGTTCCCTCAGCCTGGTTGGCAATCAGGTGTCGAGTGTAAGTGCACAAGGGAGCTTGACTGTGAGACTGACGGGTCGAGCAGGAGCGAAAGCTGGGACTAGTGATCCGGCATCGGCGTGTGGAAGCGGTGTCGCTCAACGGCTAAAAGGTACCCCGGGGATAACAGGCTGATCTTCCCCAAGAGTCCATATCGACGGGATGGTTTGGCACCTCGATGTCGGCTCGTCGCATCCTGGGGCTGGAGTAGGTCCCAAGGGTTGGGCTGTTCGCCCATTAAAGCGGTACGCGAGCTGGGTTTAGAACGTCGCGAGACAGTTCGGTCCCTATCCGCTGCGCGCGCAGGAGACTTGCGAGGGGCTGTCCCTAGTACGAGAGGACCGGGACGGACGAACCTCTGGTGTGCCAGTTGTTCCGCCAGGAGCACGGCTGGTTGGCTACGTTCGGTAGGGATAACCGCTGAAAGCATCTAAGCGGGAAGCTCGCCTCAAGATGAGGTCTCCCACCACCTTGTGTGGGTAAGGCCCCCTAGAGATGATGGGGTTGATAGGCCGGAAGTGGAAGCGCAGTAATGTGTGGAGCTGACCGGTACTAATAGGCCGAGGACTTGACCATGATGTGCTCGCGTTCACTATGTGATCTCAGAGACAGCAACCGT
>NZ_VIRJ01000071.1:0-5121 GCF_006874435.1 Microbispora sp. KK1-11
CAGACCTGGACCACCGTCTCCTGCCCCGTCACCGGCGCGACCGGCACCCACGACCTCTACCTCAGATTCACCGGCGGCAGCGGCTACCTGTTCAACCTGAACTGGTGGCAGTTCACCGGCAACGACGAGCCGCCCACCAGCCCCTCACCGACACCCCCGACCTCCCCCTCACCCACACCGCCGGTCTCGCCGTCCCCGTCACCGTCGCCGTCGCCGTCGCCCAGCCCGACGATCACGCCCACGCCGAACGGCGGCGCCTGCAACGCCACCTACCGCACCACCAACACCTGGTCCGGCGGCTACCAGGGCGAGATCACGGTGACAGCCGGCAACGCGCCCATCAACGGCTGGACCGTCACGTGGACCCTGAGCAACGGCCAGACCATCAACCAGGTCTGGAACGGCACGCTGAGCACCACCGGCTCGGCCGCGTCGGTGACCAACGTCTCCTACAACGGCTCACTCCAGCCGTCCGCCTCCACGACGTTCGGCTTCCTCGCCGGCGGCACCCCGTCGGCATGGTCTCTCACGTGCACCGCCGTCTGAGGGCGAGAGTGTCGCGCCCCCGATCGGAGGAATCCGGTGAACACGAGGAGAAGACTCCTCCGTCTCATCATGGCGGCGCTGGTTCCGTTGTCCGCGCCGTTCGCCTGGGCGGTCGCCGCGCAGGCGCCGGCGCAGGCCGCCACGTCGCTTCCGTGTGACATCTACGCCGCGGGCGGGACGGCGTGCGCGGCGGCGCACAGCACCACCCGCGCGCTGTTCGCGTCCTACAACGGGCCGCTCTACCAGGTGCAGCGGGCGTCCGACCACAGCGGTGAGAACCCCACAACGACACCGGCAACGCCACCATGAGCCGGCAACGGCAACAGCGGCGGGCTCACCAGGACCTTCTCGGGTCCGCTGCCCAACGGCTACTCGCCCATGCGGCTGGAGAGCTCGCAGCACGTCACGTGACGTCGATGCCCGAGCCCCCGGCACCCGGCCGTGGGCGCCCCTGACGGCGCCCGCTCCCGGCCGGTCTGTCGCCATGTCCATTTCGCCCTACCTCATCGAAAGGACCCCCATGAGCCGGCGAAGAGAAAGCATGGCGCGCGTCGCCATGAGTGTGGTGGTCGCGCTCCTGTCAGTCGCGATGTCCCTGGTGGCCGTGTCGCCGGCGCGTGCGGCGGTCGGAATCACGATCAACGGTGGTTCCGGCGGCCGTACCTTCGACGGTGTCGGCGCGATCAGCGGCGGCGGCGGCAACAGCCGCCTGCTGGTCGACTACCCAGAGCCGCAGCGCAGCCAGATCCTCGACTACCTGTTCAAGCCGGGATACGGCGCGTCGATGCAGATCCTCAAGGTCGAGATCGGCGGTGACACCAACTCCACCGACGGGGCCGAGCCGAGCCACCGGCACACCTCCGGCGACCTCGACTGCAACCGCGGCTACGAGTGGTGGCTGATGGAGCAGGCCAAGGCCCGCAACCCCAACATCAAGCTGGTGGGCCTGGCCTGGGGCGCCCCGGGCTGGCTCGGCAACGGCAACTTCTGGTCGCAGGACACCATCAACTACCTGGTCGACTGGCTGGGCTGCGCCAAGAACAGCCACAACCTGACCATCGACTACCTGGGCGGCTGGAACGAGAAGGGCCGCAACACGAGCTGGTACGTCAACCTCAACTCGGCCCTGGACTCCCACGGCTACACCAACGTGAAGATCATCGCCGATGACAACTTCGGCTGGGGCATGGCCGACGACGCGGTGAACAACACCGCCTTCCGCAACGCGGTCGACGTGTACGGATCGCACTACGTCTGTGGCTACCGAGGTCCCCAGACGAACTGTCCCAGCTCCACCAACGCGATCAACTCCGGCAAGGCGCTGTGGGCCAGCGAGAACGGCTCCGACGACTACAACGACGGAGCCAAGGCGCTGGCCAGGGGCATCAACCGGGACTACATCGACGGGAAGATGACGGCCTACATCAACTGGCCGGTCATCGCCGCCATCGCCCCGAACCTGCCCTTCGCCACGATGGGCGTGGCGGTCGCGCCGCAGCCCTGGTCCGGTTACTACGCCATCGGCAAGAGCGCCTGGGTCATGGCGCAGACCACCCAGGTCACCGCTCCCGGCTGGAAGTACCTGGACTCCTCCACCGGCTACATCGGCGGCAACCGCAACAACGGCAGCTACGTGTCGCTGAAGTCCCCGAACAACTCCGACTACAGCACGATCATCGAGACGATGGACGCCACCGGCGCCCAGACGCTCAACTTCAACGTGACCGGCGGGCTGTCCACCGGCCAGGTGCACGTGTGGGCGACCAACCTCAACTCGGGGAACTCCGCCGACTACTTCGTCCACTCCAGCGACATCACCCCGTCCAACGGCGCCTTCTCGCTGACGGTCCAGCCGGGGTACGTCTACTCGATCACGACCACGACCGGCCAGGGCAAGGGCACCGCGACCAGCCCGGCCCGGGGCACGATGGCCCTGCCGTACTCCGACGACTTCGACTCCTACGCCGTGGGCCGCGAGGCGAAGTACCTCTCGGACATGCAGGGTTCGTTCGAGATCGTGGGCTGCGGCGGCGGCCGGTCCGGCCGGTGCGTGCGCCAGATGGCCCCCCGCCAGCCGATCCTGTGGACCGGCGGCTCCCACCCGTACGCCCTGCTGGGTGACCTGAGCTGGAGCAACTACACCGTCTCCGCGGACGTGCTGCTGGAGCAGAGCGGCTACGTCGAGCTGATCGGCCGGGCGGGCGCCCAGCACTCCTTCGGCCCCGAGGGACTGAACGCCTACTACCTGCGGGTGACCGACGCCGGCGCCTGGCAGATCATCCGCAACAACGTCGACAACGCGATGACGACGATCCGCAGCGGGAACGTCGCCGGGCTCGGCACCGGCCGCTGGCACACCCTGGCCCTGGGCTTCTCCGGCGGCACGATCACCGCGAGCATCGACGGGACTCAGGTGGGCTCGGTCACCGACGGCACCTGGGGCGCGGGAGAGATCGGCCTGGGCACCAGCACCACCGAGACGGCCCAGTTCGACAACCTCACCATCACGCCGGGCCAGGGAGGCCCCAGCGGCAACGGCAACGTGCTGCGCGGCCTGGCCAGCGGCCGGTGCGTGGACGTGCCGAACCAGTCGCAGACCAACGGCACCCAGGTGGCGCTGTGGGACTGCAACGGCGGAGCCAACCAGCAGTTCACCTACACCTCCGGCAAGCAGCTCCAGGTGTACGGCAACAAGTGCCTCGACGCCAACAACCAGGGCACCTCCAACGGCACCCAGGTCGTCATCTGGGACTGCTCCGGCGGGGCCAACCAGCAGTGGAACCTCAACGCCGACGGCACCGTCACCGGTGTCCAGTCCGGGCTGTGCCTGGACGCCAACGGCGCCGGCACCACCAACGGCACGAAGATCATCCTGTGGTCCTGCAACGGCGGAGCCAACCAGCAGTGGAGCCGCAACTGAGATGACACGGTCGCCCATGGCGGCGACCTCCGACCCCATCGGTACGACCTGTCGCCACGCCCGCGGACCATGGTGGTGGTCCGCGGGCCGGGCGACGAGTCCTGCCGATCCACCTGACCACGACCGACGCCCGTAACCGAGGCAGAAGTGGGGAATGCGCGGCCCGGATCCCGGGCCGCGCATTCGTGACGAACCTCGTCACCCGCGACCGCGCCGCTTCCCGAATCACTCGTGGAGCAGGCGCCGCCCCGGTCCTTCGATCAGGGCTTGATGGCGACTCCGCCGTAGGCCCAGGCATGACCGCCGCCCGGGATGGGTTCCTGGTGCTCCTTGTCGTCCGGCCGCCACTTCACCACCTCGACCACGCCAGGATCGACCACGTGCCAGCCCTCGAAGAACCGCACCACCTCGGCGTGCGTACGGGGGACCATGGGCGCGGTGCTCTTGTCGTAGGGCTTCGTGAAGTCCTCCTCGCGCAGCCGGGGCGCGAAGTCGAGGGTGATGTGCGACAGCAGCAGCCGGCTGCCCCCCGGCACGGCGGCCTTGATGTGCTCCACCGTGGCGTACGGATCCTCCTCGTCGGTGACGAAGTGCAGGACGCCGGCCAGGATGACGGCGACCGGGCGCGTGAAGTCGATCACGGCCCGGACCTCGGGATGGGACAGGATCACCTCCGGCTGCCGGAGGTCGGCCTCGATCACCGTGGTCATCCCCGTGCCGGTCAGCAGAGCCCGGCCGTGGACCAGGACGATCGGGTCGTTGTCCACGTAGACCACCCGCGCATTGGGATCGAGCTCCTGCGCGATCTCGTGGGTGTTGCCCTGGGTGGGGATGCCGGTGCCGATGTCGAGGAACTGCGAGACACCCGCCTCGGCGAGGTGGCGCACCGCCCGGCGGAGGAAGGCACGGTGGGCGCGGACGCCCTCACGAGTGCCGGGAGACACCCTGACCAGTTCCTCGGCCGCCTCACGGTCGGCCGCGTAGTTGTCCTTGCCGCCCAGCAGAAAGTCGTACACCCGAGCCGGGTGCGCCACCGCCGTGTTGATCCGCGCGGCGGCCGCGACCCGGGTCTCTGTCAGATCCGCCACCTGCACTCCTGGCCGTCTCTCGGTCTCTCCGTGGCCGGAGCGGGGCTACGCCACACTGCAGGTCACGCCGTTCAGGGTGAACGCGGTCGGTTTGCCGGCGTTGCCGGTGTGGGTGGCCTGGAAGCCGATCTCAGTGGAGGCTCCAGGGGCCAGCGAGCCGTTGTAGCTCACGTTCTTCGCGGTGACCTGTCCGCTGGTGGGGGAGTAGGTGGCGTTCCAGCCGTTGGTGATGGTCTGTCCGCCGGGGAGGGTGAAGGCCAGCGACCAGCCGTTGACGGCCGAGGAGCCGGTGTTGGTGATGGTGAGGCTTTCGGTCAGCCCGTTGTTCCAGGCGTTGACGGTGGCGCTGACCCGGCAGGGACCCGAACCCGCGGTGGGTGACGGGGACGGCGACGGCGTGCTGCTCGGCGACGCGCTGGGAGAGGGCGTGGGCGAGGGGGTGGGTGACGGGGTCGCTGACGGTGAGGGGGAGGGGGTTGTGGTGGAGTCGAGGCCGAGGAAGGAGATGGCGTAGGCGAGCTGGCCGCTCATGGGCAGTTGGTGGCCGACGCCGGAGATGCTGATGCC
>NZ_VIRJ01000072.1:0-5018 GCF_006874435.1 Microbispora sp. KK1-11
CGCACCGTCCGTATCCAAGCCGGCAACCACGTCCTGACCGCCGCCGACCCCCTGCCCACCGACCTACGCGACGCCCTCAAGCGCATCCGCGGCCTCGAAGGTGCGCACTAAATTGAGCCAACTCAGGGGCGACCCGGCCGCGCACGGCTTTCAGCCGGCGAAGCGGCCGCGGGACGCGCCGTCAGACGCGTTCAAGTACGCGGAGCGACCCGACGACCCGCACCTCGCGGAAGGCGCCCGACTCCAGCGCGCGCAAATAGACCCGATAGGGCGCCTGCCCGCCGTCGGCCGGGTCGGGGTAGATGTCGTGGAAGACCAGCGCGCCGCCCCGCATGACGTGCGGCGCCCATCCCTCGTAGTCGGCGGTCACCGGCTCCTCCGAGTGACCGCCGTCGATGAACAGCACGGCCAGCGGAGTGGACCAGTGACGGGCGACCATGGCCGACGCGCCCACGACCGCGATCACCTCGTCCTCCAGGCCGGCGGCGGCGATCGTGTCGCGGAAGAACGGCAGCGAGTCCATCCGCCCGGTCCTCGGGTCCACCAGTTCGGGGTCGTGGTGCGGCCAGCCCGGCTGGATCTCCTCGGATCCCCGATGGTGGTCCACCGTGAAGACGACCGTGCCCGCCCGCCGCGCCCCGGCGCCCAGGTAGATCGCCGACTTGCCGCAGTACGTGCCGATCTCGCAGATCGGCCCGCGCGAGCCGTACGCGCAGGCGGTCTCGTACAGGGCCTCGCCCTCGGCGGGCGGCATGAACCCGCGCGCCTCTTCGGCGGCGCGGCGCAGGTCGTCGGGCATCGGGGTCACCATGCCGGGCACCCTACCCAACGAGCCGAACGATGTTCGGAACTGCCCCTTGTCCGCCCTGATGCAACGTGTTCTACTTTGCTTCGTGAACCAGCGCGCCCGCATCGCGATGAGCGAGGAAGAGATCGCGGGGCTCCTGCGAGACGCCCGCAAGCTCCAGCTCGGCACGATCAACCCCGACGGCACGCCTCACCTGGTCACGATGTTCTACGGACTCGACGACGGCCGCGTCACGTTCTGGACCTACGCCAAGTCGCAGAAGGCCCGCAACATCGAGCGCGACGCGCGGGTGAGCTGCCTGATCGAGACCGGGGACGAGTACGCGCAGCTGCGCGGCGTGCTCGTCTACGGCAAGGCGCGGCTGATCGACGACCCGGCGGCCGTCCTGGAGGTCGGCCTGGACGTCACCCGGCGGATGGCCGGCATGCCCGTCGACGGCCCCGAGGCGCGGGCATACGTCGAGCACACCGCGCGCAAGCGCGTGGCCTACCTGGTCGAGCCGGCCCGCGTCGTCTCCTGGGATCACCGCAAGCTCGGCGGCGATGGGTCTGGACGACCGCAGTAGGCGAAAGATCCAAAGGACAGGCCCTAACGTGAACTCCAGCGCGATGTGACGCACAGGAGGAGGACGCGCCATGAAGATCAAGGTCGACTACGACGTGTGTGAGGCCAACGCCGTCTGCATGGGCCTGGCGCCCGAGGTCTTCGAGGTCGACGACGAGGACAACCTCCACGTGCTGACGCCCGAGCCGCCCGCCGAACTGCTCGACCGGGTCCGCCACGCGGTCCGGTCCTGCCCCAAGGCCGCGCTGTCGCTCGAGGACGAGTGACGCGCGGCACCCAACCCTGAAAGACCAGGAGGTCCCCATGCGCGGCGCGCTTCTCCACGCGGTCGGCGACGAAAAGCTCGACATCAGAGACGACTTCACGCTGACGCCGGTGGGCCCGGGTGACGTCCGGGTGCGGGTGAAGGCCACCGGCGTCTGCCACTCCGACCTCTCGGTGCTCACCGGCGTGCTCCCCATGCCGCTCCCGATCATCCCCGGTCACGAGGGCGCCGGCGAGGTCGTCGAGGTGGGCGACGGCGTGACCGGCGTGCAGCCGGGCGATCACGTCATCATCAACTGGACGCCCGCCTGCGGCGACTGCCCGAGCTGTGTGGGCGGTCAGCCGAACCTCTGCATGACGTACATGATGAAGAGCTTCACCGAGCCGCGCTTCCTGTTCGACGGACAGACCCCCGCGTTCGGCATGGCCGGGTGCGGCACCTGGGCCGAGGAGATCATCGTGCCGTGGCAGGGGGCGATCAAGGTCGACCCCGACGTGCCGTACGAGGCGGCGGCGCTGATCGGCTGCGGCATCACGACGGGCGTCGGCGCCGTGCTCAACACCGCGAAGGTGCGCCCCGGCGCGACCGTCGCGGTCGTCGGCTGCGGCGGCGTCGGCCTGTCGGTGATCCAGGGCGCCCGCATCTCCGGCGCGACCACGATCCTCGCGATCGACCCGCTGGAGTCCAAGCACGCGCTCGCGAAGAAGGTCGGCGCCACCCACGCCTGCACCCCCGACCAGCTCATGGACGCCATCGGCACGTTGACCGGCGGCCAGGGCTTCGACCACGGCTTCGAGGTGGTCGGCAAGTCGGCCGCGATCATGACGGCCTGGCAGGCGACGAGGCGCGGCGGCGACGTCATCATCGTCGGCGCGGGCGCCATGGACGACCAGGTGCCGCTGACCGCCTTCAACCTGCTGTTCGAGGGCAAGAACATCCTCAGCTCGCTGTACGGCGACGCCGACGTCCGCAGGGACTTCCCGCGCTTCGTGAACCTCTACAAGGCGGGCAAGCTCGACCTGGACAGCATGATCAGCTCCCGCATCAGGATCGGCGACCTGAACGACGCCGTCGACGCCCTGCGCGGCGGCGAGGTGCTCCGGCAGATCGTGCTGTTCGACTGACACCGCCCCGCCGGAGATCTCCCCGGCGCGGGGGATATCTCCGGCGGGCCGGGGTAACCCGAGCGGCGACATGCAGACGTTCCTGCCGTACCCGGACTTCGCGGCCACGGCCCGCGTCCTCGACCCGCTCCGCCTCGGCAAGCAGCGGGTCGAGGCCCTGCAGGTCCTGCGCACGCTCACCGTTCCCGGGTACGGCTGGCGGCACCACCCCGTGGCGCACATGTGGGCCGGGTACGAGGAGGCGCTGGTCCGCTACGGCCTGGAGATCGTGACGGTCTGGTGCGACCTGGGCCGCGCCGACACCTGCGCCGGGACGATGACCAGGGAACTGCTCGACTTCCGGGGTATCGGAACGCCCCGCACCCAGGCGGCCCTCGCGGAGGCGGGCGAACTGCCGCCGTGGCTCGGCGATGCCGCCCTCCACCTCAGCCACCGGTCGGCCCTGCTGCGCAAGGATCCGCAGTTCTACGGCCCGAAGTTCCCCGGAGACCCCGACGACCTCCCCTACGTCTGGCCCGGCTCCGACCGCGTCAACGCCCTGCTCCCACCCCGCCGCACCGTGTAGATTGCATCTACGTAGATGTCATCTACATAAGGGGCATGGTGAGCGCGGTTCCTTTCATAGGCCGGCGGCGGGAGCTGGCCGCCCTGACCAAGCGCCTCGACCGGGTCCGCCGGACGGGTGCCGGCTCTGCCATGGCCATCAGGGGACGCCGCCAGGTCGGCAAGTCCCGGCTCGTGCAGGAGTTCTGCGACAAGGCCGAGGTGCCGTACCTCTTCTTCACCGCGACCAAGGGGATGTCGCCGGTCGAGGCGGTCGAGGCGTTCTGCGCCGAGCTCAAGGAGTCGTGCCTGCCCGCCGATCCCGAGCAGGTCGTCCGGATCACCAGCGGAAGCTGGCCGGAGGGCTTTCGCGTGCTGCACTCGACGATCCCGCCGACCCCCTCGATCGTCGTCATCGACGAGATGCCCTGGCTGGCGGAACAGGACGACCTGTTCGACGGCGCGCTGCAGACGGCTTGGGACCGGCTCCTGTCGGCCAAGCCCGTTCTCCTGCTCCTGCTGGGCAGCGACCTGCACATGATGGAGCGGCTGACCGCCTACGACCGGCCTTTCTACGGGCGCGCAGACACCATGACGCTCGACCCGCTCGATCCCGCGGAGACCGCCGGGGCACTGGGCCTGGCCGGAGGTGACGCTATCGACGCGTACCTCGCCAGCGGAGGGCTGCCCGGGATCCTGCGCGCCTGGCCGCACGGCACTCCCCCGCTGGAGTTCATCCGGCAGGAGTGCGAGGATCCGGCGTCCGCCCTGTTCGGCGTGCCCGAATCCGTCCTGCTCGCGGAGTTCCCCTCGCCCGACCAGGCCCGCCGGGTGCTGGAAGCGGTCGGCAGTGGCCACAGAACGCACGCCGCCATCGCCGCGACGGCGGGCGGGCGCGAGGGACCGCTGCAGTCCGGTTCGCTCTCCCCTCTCCTGCGCAGGCTCACCGACGAGAAGCGCGTCCTGGCGATGGACGAGCCGTTGTCCGTCCAGCCCGGAAAACCGGCGCTGTACCGCATCCGCGATCACAGCCTGCGGATGTACCTGGGCGTCCTGCGCGCCGCAGCGGAACACTCGCATCGGGGAAGGCCCGATCTCGCCTTCGGGCTCGTACGGCGACGTTGGGCCAGCCTGCGGGGGCGGGCCGTCGAACCGATCGTCAGACAGGCGCTGGGCATGGCCGCCGCGGCGGGGGAACTGCCCTGGCCGGACGCGGAGGCCATCGGCGGATGGTGGAACCGCCGGTTCTCGCCCGAGGTGGACCTGGTCGGCGCGGACCGGGCACCGGTGGCACGGCGGGTGCTGTTCGCGGGCTCGATCAAGTGGCTCGGCACGCCGTTCGACGGCCACGACCTGGCCGCGCTGCGCCGCGACGCCGTACAGGTGCCGGGCTTCGACCCGGAGGCGGGCGGCCTCGCGGTTGTGTCGCTGTCCGGGGTCCATCCCTCAGTGGAGGGCGTCGGCCTGGCGTGGGGCGCCCACGACGTGGTTGCGGCGTGGGGGTGAGGGCAGGCCGGAGGGCCGGGCGCACCTGACGGAGCACCCGGCCCCGGACCTCGCGAGAGCTTGGGAGAGAGGGGTCAGCTCTCGGAGGAGAAGGCGGCGTCGAAGGCGGCGGCCGGTGGGGTGATGGCGTTGAGCGAGCGGATGTAGGCGAGGGATTCCGGCGCGCCGTGCAGCCGGTCCATGCCCGCGTCCTCCCACTCGATGGAGA
>NZ_VIRJ01000073.1:0-4173 GCF_006874435.1 Microbispora sp. KK1-11
GACGGTTGGGACGAGGGCAAGGCGTCGGCCGACGGCAAGGCCTTCTACCTCAAGAAGGGCGACAAGTACGTCGTCCGCACCTACTGGATCAACTACGACGTCGACTACCGCCTGACCGGCCGGGCTCTGTCGATCGGTCTCAAGGACGTCGGCACCCTCGGCTCGAACGTGGGCGGTCAGGGCCTGGCGTACAACCAGAAGATCGGCACGGGCATCTTCGTGTTCGGCTACCCGAGCGGCTCGCACCCGGACGGCAACTACGCCTTCTCCGGCAAGACCCTCAAGTGGTCGTACGGCAAGACCTTCAAGGCGGCCGCGCCGTCGATGAAGGCCGAGGAGCTCGTCGGCATCAAGTCCTCCTTCACCGGTGAGGGCGCCATCGGCTCGTCCTGGCTGTACCGCTACAGCAGCACGAAGCGGCTCGGTTACCTGAACGGTGTGACCATCGCGGTCTCCGACACCGACGGCAACAACCGCATCGACACCAGCGTCTCCCCGTACTTCGACGGTGAGACCCTGGCCGTCTACAAGACCGCCGCGAAGAACTGGTCGGGCAAGATCGTCTGATCCGTCACCGCGCACGCGAAGGGGCTCGGCATTCAGCCGGGCCCCTTTCCGCTGCCCGGACAGGGACTCGCTCGCGGCGGCCTGCGCAATCTCCGGGGGCGTGGGTGACGCTAAGCTCGGGTCCCATGCCAGGAACAGGAGCGCGGGAACAGCAGCCCGGGCACGGCGACGACGTGAGGCGGTGAGCGGGCGATGAGCGCGATCACGGTGCGCGTGCCGGCGAAGGTGAACCTTCAGCTCGCGGTCGGCCCGCTGCGCGAGGACGGCTACCACGACCTGGTGAACGTCTTCCATGCGGTCTCGCTGTTCGACGAGGTCACCGCAGCCGAGCCGCTCGACGGAGACCTCTCCGCCGCCCCGCTCGGAGTCAGGGTCGAGGGGGACCTCACCGGAGAGGTTCCGGTGAGCGACGACAACCTCGCCGTCCGGGCCGCCAGGGCGCTGGCCGAGCGGGCGGGCCGTTCCTACCGGGCCGATCTGCTGATCCGCAAGTCGATCCCCGTGGCGGGCGGCATGGCCGGAGGAAGCGCCGACGCCGCCGCGGCGCTGGTGGCCTGCAACGAGCTGTGGGGCCTCGGCCTGCCCCTCGAGGACCTGATGGAGATCGCCGCCGACATCGGCAGCGACGTGCCGTTCGCGCTGCTCGGCGGCACCGCCGTGGGCACCGGACGCGGCGAGCGGCTCGCGCCGCTGGAGACCGCGGGGGTCTTCCACTGGGTCTTCGCGCTCGCCGACGGCGGTCTGTCCACCCCGAGGGTGTACGGCGAGTGCGACCGGCTGCGCGAGGAGGCGGGGGTGGCCGCGCCCACGCCCGCGGTGAACGAGGCCCTGCTCGCCGCCCTGCGCGAGGGCGACGCGGAGGCGCTGGGGCAGGCGTTGTCCAACGACCTGCAACCCGCGGCGCTGGCGCTGCGTCCCTCGCTCGCGCGCACGCTCGCCGCCGGCCGTGAGCACGGGGCGCTCGGCGCGATCGTCTCCGGTTCCGGTCCCACCTGCGCCTTCCTGGCCGAGTCGGCCGAGCGGGCGTACGAGCTGGCCGCCCTGATCAAGGACGTGGACGGCTGCAGGTCGGTCGTCACCGCCTCCGGGCCCGTCCCTGGGGCCACCGTGGCCGGATAAGCTTTACGGGCGATGAATCTGGTCAATCTGGAGTCCGTCTCCCACGCCTTCGGGCCCAAGCCCCTGCTCGCCGACGTCTCTCTCGGACTGGAGGAGGGCGACCGGATCGGCGTCGTCGGCCGCAACGGCGGCGGCAAGACCACGCTCATCTCGATCATCGCCGGAGCACTGAAGCCCGACAGCGGCCGGGTCACCCACACCCGCGGGCTGCGGGTCGGCACGCTCTCCCAGCGTGACCAGTTCGACCCGGACGCCGCCGTGAAGGACATCGTCCTGGCCGGCCGGGCCGAGCACGAGTGGGCCGGCGACGCCGCGATCAGGGAGATCCTCGCCAACCTGCTCGCCGACATCGACCTCGCGGCTCCCGCGGGCGCGCTGTCGGGCGGGGAGCGTCGCCGTACGGCCCTGGCGCGGCTGCTGATCGAGGAGCACGATCTGCTGATCCTCGACGAGCCCACGAACCACCTCGACATCGAGGCGATCGCCTGGCTCGCCGGGCATGTCGTCCAGCGCAAGTCCGCGCTGCTGGTCGTCACCCACGACCGGTGGTTCCTCGACGCGGTCTCCACCCGCACGTGGGAGGTCGTGGACGGCTCCGTCGAGCGATACGAGGGCGGCTACGCGGCGTACGTGCTGGCCAAGGCCGAGCGGGCGCGGATCGCGCAGGCCGCGGAGGAGCGCCGGCAGAACCTCATGCGCAAGGAGATCGCCTGGCTGCGGCGCGGACCGCCGGCCCGGACCTCCAAGCCCAAGTTCCGGATCAACGCGGCCGAGGCGCTGATCGCGAACGAGCCGCCGCCGCGGGAGACCGTCGAGCTGCTGAACTTCGCCTCGGCGCGGCTCGGCAAGACCGTCGCGGACCTGGAGGACGTGACGCTCCACGCGGGCGGCCCGGCATCGGGTCCGCTGGTGCTCGACCACTGCACGTACCAGTTCGGCCCGGGGGACCGGATCGGCCTGATCGGGGTGAACGGCTCGGGCAAGTCGTCGGTGCTGCGCCTGCTGTCCGGCACGGTCGAGCCCGACTCCGGCCGCATGGTGCGCGGCAAGACGGTGCGGCTCGCGCACCTGTCGCAGGAGCTGGCCGAGCTGGACCCCACGCGGCGGGTGCTGGAGACGGTCGAGGAGATCCGCAAGTACGTCCAGGTGGGCAAGAAGGAGTGGTCGGCCTCCCAGCTGCTCGAACGCCTCGGCTTCCGCGGCGAGGCCCAGTGGAAGGTCGTCGGCGACCTGTCGGGCGGCGAGCGGCGGCGACTTCAGCTCCTCAGGCTGATCATGGACGAGCCGAACGTCCTGCTGCTCGACGAGCCGACCAACGACCTCGACATCGAGACGCTCACCGAGCTGGAGGATCTCCTCGACGCCTGGCCGGGCACGCTCGTGGTGGTCAGCCACGACCGGTACTTCCTGGAGAGGGTGGCCGACCGCTGCGTCGCGCTCCTCGGCGACGGCAGGCTGTCGATGCTGCCCGGCGGCGTGGACGAATACCTGGAACGCCGTGCGGCGGGCGCGGCCCTGTCGGCCCGGGCGGCCTCTGCCGCCGGCGCTCCCGAGCGGGGCGGCCAGGACGACCAGCCGGCGCCGGCGGGCGGGCCGACCGCCAAGGAGCTGCGGGAGCTGCAGAAGGAGCTCAACCGGCTGGAGCGGCAGATCGACAAGTTCGGCGAGCGTGAGGCGAAGCTGCACGCCGAGATGGCCGAGGCGGCGAGCGACTTCGAGCGCCTTGCCAAGCTCGACGCCGAGCTGCGGGAGATCGCCGCGCAGAAGGAGTCGGCCGAGCTCGAGTGGATGACGGTGGCCGAGCGCCTCGAAGGGCAGTAGAGCGCCGTCGGCCGGCCGCGCTCTCGACGCCGCCGCTGTCACTGTGAACGGGAAGGGGCCCGGCTGGATGCCGGGCCCCTTCGCGTACGCGGTGACGGATCAGACGATCTTGCCGGACCAGTTGTTCGCGGCGACCTTGTAGACGCCGTAGGTCTCGCCGTCGAAGTACGGGGAGACGCTGGTGTCGTAGCGCTTGTTGCCGTCGCGGTCGGCGACGCCGATGGTCACACCGTTGAGGTAGCCGAGCCGCTTGGTGTTGCTGTAGCGGTACAGCCACGCCGAGCCGAGCGCGCCCTCGCCGGTGAACGACGACTTGATCCCGACGAGCTCCTCGGCCTTGATGGTGGGGGAGCTGGCCTTGAAGGTCTTGCCGTACGACCACTTGAGGGTGTTGCCGCTGTAGGCGTGGTTCCCGTCGGGGTGCGAACCGCTCGGGTAGCCGAAGACGAAGGTGCCGCTGCCGATCTTCTGGTTGTAGGCGAGGCCCTGGCCGCCGACGTTGGAGCCGAGGGTGCCGACGTCCTTCAGGCCGATCGACAGAGCCCGGCCGGTCAGGCGGTAGTCGACGTCGTAGTTGATCCAGTAGGTGCGGACGACGTACTTGTCGCCCTTCTTGAGGTAGAAGGCCTTGCCGTCCCGGGAGGCCTTGCCCTCGTCCCAGCCGCG
>NZ_VIRJ01000074.1:0-4420 GCF_006874435.1 Microbispora sp. KK1-11
TTCCGTCAGCTGACCAGCGGCGATGCCGCTTGTACACCGTCAGCCACGGTCCGAAGCGTTCTGGCAGGTCCCGCCACGGCACTCCGGTCCGCGCCCGGTACAGCACGCCGTTGATGACCGTGCGGTGGTCGCTCCACCTGCCACCGCGTGCTCCTGCGGGTGGGAGCAACGGCTTCAGCCGCTCCCACTCCGCCTTGGTTAAGTCCCCTCGGCCTCCCACACCGACCAGGGTGGAAGCCACACCGTGATCACGTCAGGAAATCCGAGAAACAGGACCTAGCCCTGAGCGGCGCCGGCCTGGGCCTGCCGGCGGCGGAACTCGTCGAACGGCGTGCGGTCGAAGACGAACCGGTTGTAGACGATCTTTCCGTCGCGGACCGTGACGCATTCGGCAGCGGGCGCGCTCCTCGCCGGGATCGTCTCCGCGTCGTACATCATCAGGGCCCTGTCGTCGTCGCCGAACGCCGCGATCATCTCCGTCCTGACGAGGAAGCGTTCAGCGAAAGGCGCCAGGAAGTCCCGGTACGCCCGGATCCCGACGAGCCGTCCCGCCGGGGCGTCGAGCACGACCTCGTCGGCGATGTAGCCGGTCGCGAGGTCGAGGTCCCCGCCGGTCCACGCGCGGTGGTAGGCGAGCGCGATCTGCAATGCTGAGCTGGTCATCATGTCTCCTTCCGGTGCTGCCTTGTACGACACCGGAGACCCGCGGAACGGAACGCTCGTGGCGGAAATCGCGTTCGAAGAGCTCACGGCGTACCGGCAGGAACTGCTGCTGCACTGCTACCGCCTGCTGGGCTCGCTGGCCGACGCGGAAGACGTGCTGCAGGAGACGTTGCTGGCGGCCTGGCGCGGCCTGGACGGCTTCCAGGGCCGCGCGTCGTCGCGGTCGTGGCTCTACCGCATCGCCACCAACCGGTGCCTCAACGCGCTACGCGACCGCGGCAGGCGGATGCCGCCCGCGCCCAGCCCGCCGTTCCAGCCGCCCGAGCCCAGCCGGCACGGCGACGTACGGTGGCTGCAGCCGTACCCGGACGCCCTGCTCGAGTTCGTGCCGGACACCGCCCCCGGCCCCGAGGCGCGCTACACGGCGCGGGAGGCGGTCGAGCTGGCCTTCGTCGCCGCGCTCCAGCGGATCCCGCCGAGGCAGGCCGCGGTCCTGGTGCTCTGCGACGTGCTCGGCTACCCACTGAGCGAGGTCGCGCCGATGCTGGGCACCACCCCGACGGCCGTCAAGGGTCTGCTGCAGCGGGCACGGGCCTCGGTCGGCCATCGCCGTGCCGAGCCGCCGGCGCAGGGGCCGGCGCAGGAGCGGCATCTGGTCCGCCGCTTCGCCGAGGCCTTCACCGGCGACGACATCGACGCCCTGGTCGCCCTGCTCACCGACGACGCGTGGCTGTCCATGCCGCCCGCGCCGCACGAATACCACGGTGTGGTGGCGATCACCGCGTTCCTGCGGGCGAGCGCCGCGTGGCGGGCGGGCCGGCGCCTGGAGCTGGAGCCCACCCGCGCCAATGGGCAACCGGCGTTCACCTGCTCCCTCGACGGCGAACCCACCGGGGTCATCGTGCTCACGCTGAGCGGCGACCGCGCCCGCGGCATCACCCGGTTCCTCGACGGCCGGCTACAAGAACATTTCGAAGCGGGACGAACTCCCTGTCGGGTCGAATGAGAACTATCGTGACCAGCATGGAAAATCCCCCTCAGCGCCGGGACTCCCCGACGTCTCACCTGCGCGCCTCGGACAGCAACAGGGACCAGGTCGCCGCCCTGCTCGGGGAAGCCCTGAGCACGGGCCAGCTGAGCCACGAGGAGTACTCCGAGCGGCTGGACAGCCTCTACCAGGCCAAGACCGTGGGAGAGCTCGAGGTCCTCACCCACGACCTCCAGGTCGAGCGGCAGCGACCGGCGGCGAGCCCGGTGTCCTACGCGCCGCCGAGCGGGAGCACCGAGCCGGACAACATCGTCGCCATCTTCGGCGGCGCCGACCGCAGGGGCCGCTGGCGGGTACGACGGGAGACCAAGGCACTGGCCGTCTTCGGCGGCGTGCGGTTCGACCTGACCGAAGCCGAGTTCGAGGCGAAAGAGGTCGAGATCACGATCAACGCCATCTTCGGCGGGGCCGAGATCATCCTGCCGGAGGGGGTCGAGGTGCGCTGCCAGGGCGTCGGCATCTTCGGCGGCTACGACGTGCACAACAGCCCGGACGTCGACCCGTCGGCGCCGGTGGTCGTGATCAAGGGCATGGCGCTGTTCGGCGGAGTGAGCGGCAGGTTCCGGCGCCGCCGCGACCGCTGAGCTCGGAGACGCCTCGCGACGAGCCCCGAAAATCGGTTGACGACGCTGATATCGTCCCAAAACGTGACAGGCGTCGACCAGTTCCTCGCAGACGGGTTCGCCAAGGTGGAGACGGTGGTCCCGCGCGAGGCCGGCGTGTGACCTACCGGCACGCGACCGTCCGGGACGACTACGCCGATCTCGCCAGCGGCGCGGTGTTGCACTCGGCTCCGGGGTTCCCCGCCTTTCCGGTCCGGCTGGCCAGCGAGATGGTCCAGCGCGCGATGGAGCTACGGGGCGGCGGCCGCGCCACGGTGTGGGATCCGTGCTGCGGCAGCGGCTACCTGCTGACCGTGATCGGGCTGCTGCATCGTCGCCGGATCTCGGCCGTGCTGGCCTCGGACGTCGATCCGGCCGCCGTCGGGCTCGCGGAACGGAATCTGGCCCTGCTGACGGCGAGCCGGGCTGATGGCACGTGCCGCCCATCTCGCCGAGCAGGCCGAGCGCTGGGGCCGCGCCTCCTACACCTCGGCGGCCGAGGCGGCACACCGGATCGCAACCGCGCTGAGCGCCGACGGCGGTGACCTGCCCAACGCCGTCTATCAGGCCGACGTGTTCGACGCCGACCGGCTCCGCCAACTCCTCGACGGACACCGGCCGGACGTGGTGATCACCGACGCGCCCTACGGCGAACAGACATCCTGGCGCGGACCCAACGGCGCCGACGGAGCCGCGGGCATGCTCAACACCCTGGGCGCGGTGCTCGACGAGAACGCCGTGATCGCGGTGGCGGTCCGCGGACGCAAGGCGCCGCGCGCCGACCGCCTGCGTACGTGCGCGACTTTCAAGATCGGGACCAGATCGGTCGCCCTGCTGCGGCCTCAACCGTAAGGTGGCTCTGCAACCGCTGGTGAAGGCGAGTTCAAGACCGGAAACCTTCGACTCCCGCGCGACAGCGTTGCCGGGATTTGGCACGCTCGTGATCGGCACATTCGCCCCCGATATTCCGCGGCGCATGGTCACAATGGCGAAGTGACCGATTTCGAAGGCATCTCATGATCCGGGTCATCGCCCATGTTCGTGGCCTACCCGTGGCCTTGACCGTATGTGCGTACGCGGCGGCCGTGCTCACGCTTACCTGGATGACCGAAGAGGGCTATCTCGGCGATGCCATGTATGGAGTGCTGACCATGGCCCTGATGGCCTTTCCGCTCTCCCTTGTCGGGACTTCTCTGTACGGGGTGCTGAAAGACGCAATCGTCGGCCAGAGGCACGATGACCCCACCTACGGCTGGAACTACGACTACGCCTGGGATTACGTCCTGATGGCCTGGCCGGGGATCGTCACGGCCATCGCCCTGATGCTCCTGCTGAAACGGCGGCGTACCCGTTCTGCGGGCCGAGTTGTCGGCTGGGCGCTGACGGCGGTCGTCACTGTGACCGGCGTGTTGATCACCTTTGACGCGTGGACGCCCCGTCGGCCATATGGCTGGCCGTTCCTCGTGTACGGGCTGGTCATGGTCATCGGGTTGATCGCTGCGCGCAGGTCCGCGCCGAAGGCGGCTGCCGGCGGGGCGTGACGTGCACTTCTCGTGATCTCGGGCGACTCTACGCGGGCGCCTGGGCCTCGACGGAGAAGCGATGGTCGGGTGAGGTCGAAGGCCCGAAGCGCACGAGAATCAGATGTGCCCTCGGATGCTCCACGTAGGCGGCGCGCACCGTGTACCGCCCAGGGGTGAGGTCGACACGCAGATGCTCCCACGAAGGGATGTCCTGATGCCCGAGCACGGAGTCGAAGAGGATCAGCGGCTCCTCAATCGTCCACGTCAGTGCCTCGTCTTCGGGCGCTGACTCTGCGTCCATCACCTCCATAGCCGCGTGGACGATGCCCTCTTCCGAGTCCGCGCCGACCCATCGGACGAGAGCCTTCCGCTCGGCGAGGAAGGTTGTGAGAGCCGGAGTATCGCCCAGGACCAAGGCTTGAGCCGGACCCACGTCGATCAGCCCCATGTACGACCGGGTTGCGTCCACGGGAGTGGTGTAAGAGTTTCCGCTGGTAGAGGCGTGGCGTCGTGAAATGAGGACGGCCATCGCGTGATCCTTCGTGATTGCGAAGTCAAGATCGAAGGAGAAGAAAGCGATGGCC
>NZ_VIRJ01000075.1:0-3771 GCF_006874435.1 Microbispora sp. KK1-11
CGCCGGACCAGCGGAACCACGCCCTGCTCGACCTCGTCCGCACCGAAGTCGCCACCGTCCTCACCCACCCCAACCCCACCGCCATCCCCACCGACCGACCCCTCATCGAACTCGGCCTCGACTCCCTAACCGCCGTCGAACTCCGCAACCGCCTCACCACCACAACCACCCTCCGCCTCCCCGCCACCCTCACCTTCGACCACCCCACCCCCCAAGCCATCGCCGATCTACTGGACGGCCTGCTCGGAGGCGCCCGTACGGAGACGGCACCCGTACGGGCGGAGACGGCGGCGGCCGGACCCCTGGCGGACGACCCGGTCGTCATCGTCGGCATGGCCTGCCGGCTTCCCGGCGGCGTCGAGTCGCCCGAGGCGCTCTGGCGACTCGTGGAGAGCGGCGGCGACGCGGTGTCGGAGTTCCCCGCCGACCGCGGCTGGGACCTCGAAGGGCTCTACGACCCCGATCCCGACCATCCCGGCACCTCCTACACGCGGCACGGCGGGTTCCTCCGGGACGTCGCCGACTTCGACGCCGCCTTCTTCGGCATCTCACCCCGCGAGGCGCTGGCGATGGACCCGCAGCAGCGACTGCTGCTCGAAGTGGCCTGGGAGGCGTTCGAACGTGCCGGCATCGACCCGCAGCGGCTCAAGGGGAGCCGCACGGGGGTCTTCGCCGGGGTGATGTACCACGACTATGCGCCCCGGCTGCAGGAGATCCCCGGCGACCTGGAGGGATATCTCATCAACGGCAGCGCGGGCAGCGTCGCCTCGGGACGTGTCGCGTACACCTTCGGCTTCGAGGGCCCTGCGGTGACGGTGGACACGGCCTGCTCCTCGTCGCTGGTCGCCCTGCACCTGGCCGCCCAATCACTGCGTACGGGCGAGTCGGACCTCGCGCTCGCGGGCGGCGTCGCGGTGATGTCGTCGCCCGCCACATTCGTGGAGTACTCGCGGCAGCGGGCCCTGTCGGCGGACGGGCGGTGCAAGGCGTTCTCCTCCTCCGCGGACGGCACCGGCTGGGGAGAGGGCGTAAGTCTGCTGCTCCTCGAACGGCTGTCGGACGCGCGCAGGAACGGCCACCCGGTGCTCGCGGTCGTCCGCGGCTCGGCCGTCAACCAGGACGGCGCGTCCAACGGTCTCACCGCCCCGAGCGGGCCGTCCCAGCAGCGGGTCATCCGGCAGGCGCTCGCCAACGCCGGGCTGGCCGCGTCCGAGGTTGACGCGGTCGAGGCGCACGGCACGGGCACGACGCTCGGCGACCCCATCGAGGCGCAGGCGCTGCTGGCGACGTACGGCAAGGACCGGCCTGCCGACCGGCCGCTGTGGCTCGGCTCGCTGAAGTCCAACATCGCGCACACCCAGGCCGCCGCGGGCGGCGCCGGGGTGATCAAGATGGTCATGGCGATGCGCGGCGGCGTGCTGCCGAAGACGCTGCACGTCGACGAGCCGAGCCCGCACGTGGACTGGTCGAGCGGCGCCGTACGCCTGCTCGGCGAGACACGACCCTGGCCGGAGACCGGCCGTCCGCGGCGGGCGGGGGTGTCGTCGTTCGGCGTCAGCGGCACGAACGCGCACGTGATCCTGGAGCTGCCCCCGGCCGCCGAGGAGCCGGCCAGGAAGGCGCCGGCGCCGCCGCCCGCGGTGCCGTGGGTGCTGTCCGGACACCTGCCCGAGGCGCTGCGCGGCCAGGCCGTCGGCCTCGCGACGTACCTGGACGGCCGTGCGGACCTCGACCCCGTCGACGTGGCGCACTCTCTCGTCTCGGCCAAGGCGCTGTTCGCCGAGCGCGCCGTGGTGGTCGCGCCGGGCCGCGCCGATCTGTCCGCCGGGCTGACCGCGCTCACCCGCGACGGCGCGCTGCCCGACCACGTCGTGCGCGGCACGGCCGACGTGACCGGCAAGGTCGTGTTCGTCTTCCCCGGGCAGGGCGGGCAGTGGCCCGGCATGGCCGCCGGGCTGCTGGAGACGGCGCCGGTGTTCGCGGAGCGGCTCGCCGAGTGCGGGCGGGCGCTGGCCGAGTTCGTGGACTGGTCACTGCTCGACGTGGTGCGCGGCGTCCCCGGCGCGCCGGGGCTCGACCGGGTCGACGTGGTCCAGCCGGTGTTGTGGGCCGTCATGGTCTCGCTCGCCGATTTGTGGCAGTCGTACGGCGTGCGTCCCGACGCCGTGGTCGGCCACTCGCAGGGGGAGATCGCCGCGGCGGTGGTGGCGGGGGCGCTGTCGCTCCGCGACGCCGCCCGCGTGGTGGCCCTGCGCAGCCAGGCCATCCGTACCCTCTCAGGTGACGGCGGGATGGCGTCGGTGGCCCTGCCCCTGGAGGAGGCCGAGGCCCGGATCGCGGCCTGGGACGGCCGGCTGTCGGTCGGGGTCGTCAACGGGCCGGGCAGCGTGGTCGTGTCCGGAGAGGTGGCCGCCCTGACCGAGTTGCTGGCCGCGCTCGACGCCGAAGGAGTGCGCAACCGGCGGATCCCGGTCGACTACGCGTCGCACTCCGCTCAGGTGGAGCTGATCAAGGACGAGCTCGTCAAGGCGCTGTCCCCCATCGCTCCGCGGGACCTGACCGTGCCGATGCTGTCGACCGTCACCGGCGACTGGGTCGGCCCGGAGGAACTCGACACGGAGTACTGGTACGCCAACCTGCGCCGGCCGGTGCGGTTCGAGGCCGCGGCCCGGGCGCTGGCGGCCGGCGGCCACAGCGCGTTCATCGAGATCAGCCCGCACCCGGTGCTCACGTCGAGCATCGAGGACACCCTCGACGCCGCGAGCGTCGCGCCGGCGCTGGTCACCGGCACGCTCCGGCGCGACCAGGGCGGGCCGGAACGGTTCCTCGTCTCGCTCGCCGAGGCGTTCGTGCGCGGCGTGGTTGTCGACTGGAGCGTCGCCCTCGCCGGGTCCGGACCTCGCCGCGTCGACCTGCCCACCTACGCCTTCCAGCGCACCCGCTACTGGCTCGACGCCTCACGTACGTCGGGAGTGGGCGGCTCGCTGGAGGACGCCACCCCCGGTGCGCCCGCGACACCCGCGCGGCGGTTCGCCGGGCTCGACCCGGCACAGCGCCGCGAGGCCGTGCTCGACCTGGTCCGTACGGAGGTCGCCGCGGTGCTGCGGCACTCCGACGCCGAGGCGGTCGCGCCGGCCAGGGCGTTCAAGGAGCTGGGTCTCGACTCGCTGACCGCAGTGGACCTGCGCAACCGGCTCCGGACGGCGACCGGGCTGCCCCTGCCGACCACATTGATCTTCGACTATCCCTCGCCCACGGCCGTGACCGAGCACATCCTTTCGGCCCTGAGTGACGCGGACGTGGACGGGGCGGACGGCGACGGCGAGTCCACGGCCGATCCGCTGACCGCGCTGCGGCGGCTGGAGGCGAGCCTGCTCGCCGAGCCGGACGAGCGCGGCGAGGTCGTCTCCCGGCTCCGCGCGCTGCTGGCGCGCTTCGACACTCCCGCCGGCGCGGACGACGATCCGGACGCCGAACTCGACCTCGACTCCGCCACCGACGACGAACTCTTCGACCTCCTGGACAGGGGCTGATTCCTGATGGCGAACGACGAAAAGCTGCGCGAATATCTCAAGCGCTCGATCGCGGAGACCAAGCAGGCGGAGCGGCGGCTACGGCAGATCGAGGCGAAGTCGCGCGAGCCGATCGCGATCGTGGGGATGGGCTGCCGCCTGCCCGGCGGGGTGACCTCCCCCGAAGACCTGTGGGACCTGGTCGCCGAGGGCCGCGACGCCGTCACCGAGTTCCCCACCGACCGCGGCTGGGACCTGG
>NZ_VIRJ01000076.1:0-3696 GCF_006874435.1 Microbispora sp. KK1-11
CGTAGACGCGCAGTTCACCGGCGCTGGTGGTGGTCCACTGCTGGTTGGGCTGGCCGTTGCAGTCCCAGATCTGCGCCTGGGCGCCGTTGGCCTGCGACGCCCCGCTGACGTCCAGGCACCGCCCGGACCCCACACCCTTCAGCGCGCTCGTCGCCGGCGGGTTGCCGCTCGGCGAGACGGTCGGCGAGGCGGTGGGCGAGGGAGAGGGCGAGGTCGGCGGGGTCGTGTCGAACTGCGTCAGGAACTTCCACGCCTCGCCCGAGGTCCAGGTCCTCCAGCCGTCACAGGTGCACCCGTCGATCGGGCCCGGGGTGTGGCCCCCGTCGAACGCCGCCCACACGACCGGGTACCCGGCCCGGCACCCCGAGTAGGCGGTGACGATGTGGGTCAGGCTGCCCGACCTCGGCTCGGGCGGATTCTGCGCGGTGCAGCCGTTGTTCCTGACGAACGTGTCACGCAGCCCTCGCCCCGTGGAGATGTTGAGCACCGGGTCCCCGATGCCGTGCACCCCCATGTACGCGATGGGCTGGGTGCCGCCGTTGCACCCGCTGAGCTGCGCGCCGGAGTAGACCACGACCGCGCGGAAGACCGACGCCCGGGCGCAGGCGAGCGCGTAGCTCATGCCGCCGCCGTAGCTGAAGCCCGTGGAGAAGATCTGGCTGGTGTCGACGCACAGGCCGGCCTCGATCTGCCTGAGCATGTCGTCGACGAAGGTCAGGTCCTGACCTCCGGGGTTGGCCCAGCCGTTGCCGTTGCCCTGGGGCGCGACGAAGATCGTGCCGTTGTTCGCGGCGTCCGCCAGGCGCCGCAGGCCATAGTACGACCAGTTGTACCCGTCGGTTCCGCCCGAGTCGACGTCGTTGGCGGTGCCGCCGTTCCAGTGGAACCCGAAGATCAGGCGGTAGGGGCGGTTGCTGTCGTAGTTGGCGGGCACCCGCAGGATGTAGCTGCGGTTCTGGCCGCCGCTCGCAATCGAGTGCGCGCCGCTCGCCAGCGTCGGGGCCTTGCCGCATCCGGCGGTCGGCGCGGCGGCCACGGCGCTGCGCGTGGCCGACGTCGTTCCGCCGAGCGCCGTGCCGCTTATGCCCAGGACGAGAACTGCTGCCGCCGCGATTGCGGCGAAAAGGGATTTGTGACTCAACATACGCAACTCCATGCGCGGTTAGGGGGTCAGCGGTAGCCGGCGGCGACGACGTCGGCCTGTACGGCGTTCTCGGTGGCGTCGGAGGGGTAGCCCGCCACCATCGCTCCTTCGTAGAAGGTGCCGGCGCTGAGGTTGGCGCCGCCATCGGGCTTGCAGCAGTCGCCGCCGCTGCCCAGGACGATGGCACCCTGCTTCTTCATGGGGCTGTAGCCGGGGGGAAGCGCGCCGTCGTAGAGGGTGTACAGGGTGCCGGACTGCGCGTTGCTGCCCTTGATCGCGAATCGGCTGGTGCCGTTGTTCTTCAGCGTGGCCGTGACGAACTTGCTGGTGAAGGCACGCTGGTTGGGGTTCCAGGACTGGCTTCCGCCGGGGTAGAGCCCCCATTCGAGGTCGGCCTGGACCCACGGGCCGGAGCCGGAGCAACCGCCGAACCAGCAGCTCGTGCCGAAGTAGATGGCGTCCATGGCGCCGGCGGCGTCGGCCTTGCGGGTGGTCTCGCTGTTGCCGTAGTCGAAGCAGCAGCCGCTGTTGACGTGCGTGCCGCTGGTCACCATGTACATGCCCTCGGGCGCGGTGCCGGTCGGCACGCCGGTCAGGTGACCGTCCCGCCAGTAGCTGTTGCCGGGGTTGATGTACAGGGAGTAGGCCTTGTTGCCGCCCACGGACAGCGACTCGGTGGTCGCGATCGCGGGCTTGCTCTGCGGGGACCCGGGGACCACGCTCGACCCCTGGTACCACAGGTCGTTGCCGCGCCCGGACTGGTCGTACACGACGGTGACGACGCAGGTGGTGCCGGCGCAGAAGGAGTCCTGGGCCGCGGCGTTGGCGGTGCCGCCCGCGGTCAGGACGCCGATGTTCCTGGTCGTGTTGTCGGAGGAGCGCCGCACCTGGTACAGGTTGCCGTTGTAGGCGTTGTAGAGCGCCCGCGTGGTGCTGTGAGCGGCCACGCAGGGTGTGCCGCCGGCGGCGTAGATGTCACACGGACGCGAGCCGGGCGGCGGCGGGCTCGGCGACGTGGGCGGAGTCGGCGACGTGGTGGGCCCGCCTCCCGCGACGGTCCACCTCTGGTTGCTCTGCCCGTTGCAGGTCCACAGGGTGACCGCGGTCCCGTTGGCCGTGGCCGCCTGGTACACGTCCAGGCACAGACCGGACTGGACCCCGGTGACGGACCCGTCGGCGTTCTGGCGCCACTTCTGGTTGGCCTGCCCGTTGCACGACCAGATGACCACCTTCGTGCCCGGCGACGTCCCCTGGCCGTACGCGTCCACGCACCGCGTGCCGCCGAACGTCCGCAGCTCACCGGCCGAGGTGAACTCGAACGCCTGGTTGGCCTGGCCGTTGCAGTCCCAGATCTGCAGGGCGGCGCCCAGCGCATCGGTGTTGCCCGCCACGTCCAGGCAGCGCCCCGAGGGCGCGCTGACCAGCGGCGCCATCGCCGCCGATGCCGGCGCCGACCAGGTCAGGGCGGTGGCGAGAAGGGCCGCGAGCGCTGCCACGAGGCAGGCCGCGACGGCCGCCGGTGAGCGCCGCCCGCGAGCCGCATGGCCCGACAGGTCAACGGACGAAGAACCCATTGCTTTCACTCCTTGGGGGGAAGGCACGGCGGAGACAGCCACGTGCTGAATCCGGGCAGCCTCGCCGGAGCCGGCGATAGGCGGTCGTGTCCCATGCGGCGGGTCACTGTGGGAGCAGCCCGCAGTGGACGGCTGGGCCGCGGGAGCCGGCCGCTCCTCGGTCCTTACGCTCGGTACCGATCAGGCGTCGTCCGTAGCGTGGAGACCGAGGCGATGTCGGGTCCCGGTCGCGGACCCGATCCGCGCGAAGGCGCATGCACGAAGGAGGAAGGGGTCGCGGACAGCGGGTGAGAGGTCCGGCTGCAGCCCGGAACGCCGACGGCGCGCCTCACGCCGTCGTGCGCGGCGAGCCGCGACGTCGGTGGATCACCATCCAGGTCACACCGCATCGGCGAGCGTCTGCTCGGAACCTCCTCGCAAAAGGTCCACGAACCGATTCGCCTCGACCGGGCGACGAGACCCAGCCCCTTATTGCCTCCTGGCGGCGATTATGGGCTTTGTTAGCGCTAACAGATCGACAGAGACTTAACTCGTTCCTTCCTGCCGGCGGATTGGGGGGTGGCGGGATGCAGCGAAGCAAATACGACGGGCGACCTGCGTGTCAAGAACCTCGTTCCCCTTCTTACCGGGGCACGTAAGGGCCTGGAGTCCCGGCCGCGGCTCTCAGCAGGGATGCTCGCGGTCCCCTGCCGGTCGCGCGCGAATGAAAGATTCACAGACCGCCTCGATCGGACCGGCGCCCTCGGCCCGTCCGCGACCCGACCGCTGATCGCGTCATCGAAACGGTTCGTATCCATGGTTATGGAGGCACTCCAGCGGCGGTGCTGGCGGGCGGCTCAGCCGGCCGAACGGAACAGGCGCTGCTGGATCTCTCTGCGGTAGTCGTCGAGTGTGTTGTCGATGTGGGTGGCGGCGGCGTGGGCGGCTGCTTCGGGGTCGCCGGCGCGGATGGCCTGGTAGATGGCGTCGTGTTCTTCG
>NZ_VIRJ01000077.1:0-3268 GCF_006874435.1 Microbispora sp. KK1-11
AGACCCTCTACACCCAGCCCGCCCTGTTCGCCCTGCAAACCGCCCTCACCCACCTGCTGTCCACCTGGGGCATCACCCCCACCGCGGTGGCCGGGCACTCCATCGGCGCCATCGCCGCCGCCTGCACCGCAGGCATCCTCACCCTCCACGACGCCGCGACCCTCGTCGCCACCCGCGCCCGCCTCATGCACACCCTCCCCCCAGGCGGCGCCATGACCGCCATCAACGCGGCAGAAGCAGAGATCACGCCCGAGCTGGCCCGCTACCAGGGCAGGGCCACCATCGCCGCGATCAACACCCCCACCTCCACCGTCATCTCCGGCGACCACCACGCCGTCGCCGAACTGACCGAACACTTCCGCGCCCGCGGGCACAAGGTGCGGCCACTGACCGTCAGCCACGCCTTCCACTCCTCCCACATGGACCCCATCCTGGAGGACTTCCAGCAGGCCATCGAGCACCTGACCCACACACCCCCCACCATCGACTACATCTCCGACCTCACCGGACAACCCATCACCTCCGGAATCGACGCCGCCTACTGGGCCCGCCACCTACGCAACCCCGTCCGCTTCGCCGACACCACCCACTCCCTGCATGACAAGGGCATCACCACCTTCATCGAGATCGGCCCCGACGGCGTCCTCACCGCCCTCATCCGCCAAACGCTCGACCGGCAGGAAGACCTGGTCGCCGTCCCCGCGCTGCGCCGCGACCGGCCCGAACCCCACACCGTCGTCACCGCCGCCGCCCACGCCCACACCCACGGCACCCCCACCGACTGGACCGCCCTCCACGGCCAGGCCACCACCGTGGACCTGCCCACCTACGCCTTCCAGCGGCGCAGGCACTGGGTGAGCCCGCCGAAGCCCGGCCAGGCCGGGCCGTACGACGACGGGAAGGCGCGTTTCTGGGACATCGTCGGCCGCGGCGACCTCGACGCTCTGGTCGGCACCCTCGGTGCGGACGCCGAGCGCGTACGGCAGTCGCTCGGGGAGACCCTGCCGGTCCTGGCCTCGTGGCACGCCGCCCGGGACGCGCGGACCACGCTCGACTCCTGGCGCTACCGCGTCACCTGGCGGCCCGTGGAGGAGCCGGTGATCCGGTCCGGGGGCCGCTGGCTGCTGGTCCGTACGACGTGGGAGGCGGCCGCGGCCTGGGCGGAGGCCCTGCGGCGCGTGCTGGAGGAGCGCGGCGCCGAGGTGACGGAGGCCGTCGTCGGCGGGACGGCCGACCGGGATGCCCTGGTGGCGTCGCTCACCTCCGTACGGACCGGTGAGCGGTTCACCGGTGTCGTGTCCCTGCTCGGCCTGGACGGCACCCCGTACGAGGGCCAGGACGTCGCGCTGCTGCAGGCGCTGGACGCGGCGGGGATCGACGGCCCGCTCTGGCTCACGACGAGCGGCGCGGTCGCGGCGGCGCCGTCCGACCGGGTGCCGAATCCGGCCGGGGGCCTCGCGTGGGGCCTGGGCGGAGTGATCGCCGCCGAGAGGCCCGAGCGGTGGGCCGGGATCATGGACCTTCCGCCGCTGCACGAGTCGCTGCACGGGTCGGTGCCTGACGGGCGGAGCGCCGCGTACGCGGCGACCGCGCTGACGGGTGGGCACGGCGAGTCGGAACTCGCGGTGCGCGCCTCGGGACTTCTCGCGCGCCGGCTGGTTCCCGCACCGAGCCGGGAGGCGGCGCCCGCGGAGTGGGCGCCGGCGGGGACCGTGCTCATCACGGGCGGCACGGGCGCGCTCGGTGCTCACGTGGCCCGGCGGCTGGCCCGGCGCGGGGTCCCCCACCTGCTGCTGGTCAGCCGGCGGGGACTCGACGCCCCCGGGGCGGAAGACCTGCGCGCCGAGCTCACCGGGCTGGGCGCCCGGGTGACGGTCGCCGCGTGCGACGTCTCCGACCGGGACGCCCTCGCCGCCGTGCTCGCCGCCGTGCCGCCGGAGCATCCGCTGACCGCCGTGGTTCACACCGCCGCCGTACTGGACGACGGCCTGCTCGGATCGCTCACGCCGGAGCGGCTGGCCGCGGTGAACCGGGTGAAGGCGGGCGGCGCGCTCGCCCTGCACGAGCTGACCGTGGAGCTTCCGCTGACGGCGTTCGTGCTGTTCTCGTCGGTCACCGGGCTGATCGGCAACCCGGGCCAGGGCAACTACGCGCCGGGCAACGCCTTCCTGGACGCCCTCGCCGACCACCGCCGGTCGCTCGGCCTGCCCGCCACCTCCATCGCCTGGGGGCACTGGGACGGCGAGGGCATCGCCGGTGAGGAGGCCCGCGAGGGGCTGCGGCGAAGCGGCTTCCCGCCCATGGCCCCCGATCTCGCCGTGTCGGCGCTGGAAGAGGCGGTGGCCGGCGGACAGACGCGGCTGGTCGTCGCCCGCGCGGACTGGGCGACGGTGCTCGCCGTACGCCCTCACCCGCTGCTCGCCGAGTTGCCCGAAGCTCGCGCGGCGGCGCCCGGGGCGGCGGAGACCCACGGCGGCGAGCCGGACCTCCCCGCGCGGCTGGCGGGGCTGCCGGAGCCCGAGCGACGGCAGACGCTGCGTGTGCTGGTCCGCGCGGAGATCGCCGGCGTGCTCGGGTACGGCTCGGCGGCCGAAGTGGACGACAACCGCGGCTTCCGCGACCAGGGATTCACCTCGCTATCGGCCGTCGAACTGCGCAACCGCCTCAACCGGCTGACGGGCAAGCCGCTGCCGAGCACGCTCGTGTTCGACTATCCGACGCCCGCAGGGCTCGTGGACCACCTGCTCCACGTGCTGCTGCCCGACCCCGAGCCGCCCGTCGCCGCCGTGCTCGCGAAACTCGACGAGCTGGAGGCGCTGCTCGGCGAGGCGGTCCCTCCGTCCGACCGGGAGGCCGCGGTCGACCGGCTGCGGCGCCTGACAGAGATTCTCGGCGACGACTCGCCCGACGAGCGTCCCACGGCGACCGCCGACCTGTCCTCGGCCTCCGACGACGAGCTCATCGAGTTCATCAGCAGCGAGCTCGGCATCTCCTGACCTTTTCCCATTGCCCCACCTCGTGCCCATGGAAGGCGGACCTGTGAGCGACGACCAGATCCGGCGTCTCCTCCGACGCGTGACGGAGGAACTGCACAAGACGCGTGAAGAACTGCGGGACGTCCGGGACGAGCAACGCGAGCCCATCGCGATCGTGGGGATGGGCTGCCGCCTGCCCGGCGGGGTGACCTCCCCCGAAGACCTGTGGGACCTGGTCGCCGAGGGCCGCGACGCCGTCACCGAGTTCCCCACCGACCGCGGCTGGGACCTGG
>NZ_VIRJ01000078.1:0-2857 GCF_006874435.1 Microbispora sp. KK1-11
CGTAGACGCGCAGTTCACCGGCGCTGGTGGTGGTCCACTGCTGGTTGGGCTGGCCGTTGCAGTCCCAGATCTGCGCCTGGGCGCCGTTGGCCTGCGACGCCCCGCTGACGTCCAGGCACCGCCCGGAGGCCACACCCTTCAGCGCGCTGGTGCCGCCCGACGGCGACGACGGTGACGGGGAGGGTGTCGACGTGCCGTTCCGGGGCCCGGCGGAGGCCATCACGGACTGGGCGCCCGACGGCCACTGCCCGTTGGTGACGGTCACGTTGTTGTTGACGACGTTGCCGCGGTCGCCGTTGGTGATGTTGGTGCTGCCGTTGGTCGACCAGTTGCCGGTGACGGTGAAGTTGCCCATGTTCTCACCGCCCCAGTAGTTGGCGGTGGCCCAGGTGCCGGTGTTGGAGAAGACGTTGTTCCTGACGGTGTAGTACTTGGAGCCCTCATCGAAGTAGAGCCCGAACCAGCCGTTGGTCCGCAGGCAGTAGTTGTCGCTGATCAGCGCGTTCGGGTTCCACGACAGCGTGTAGATGCATCCGCCGTCGGTCATCTGCTGCATGACGTCGTGCACGTAGTTGCCGACGAGCTTGTTGCCCGAGGCCGTGGTGGCCGTGGTGTAGCGCGGCTGGTAGTTGTACAGACCCCGGTTGGTGTACTGGGTGCTGCCGCCGGGCTCGTTGGCGCCCCACCCGTACCCGATCGACATGCCGGTGTAGGGCATGTTGTAGACCTCGTTGTGGGACACGTCGGTGGTGGTGACGTAGGTGGTCAGGACCGAGACGATGCCCCGGTAGTCCAGCCCGAGGTCGTGGATGCGGTTGTCGGTGATGGTGATGTTGCGGTTGACCATCCGCTGGTCGCTGGGGTGGTGGGCGTCGGCGCGCACGCCGCCGACCACGACGCCGCCGGCCGAGTTGCGGGCGATCTCGGATCGGGTGACCGTGATGTCGCTGGCGCCCAGGCCGACTCCGCTGGCGTGCGCGTTCGCGTCGTTGCCGATGCCCACGGCCGTCTGGCCCAGGTTGACGAACTGCGAGTCGGAGAAGGTGATGTGGTCGGCCGCCGAGACCTGCACCGCCGCGGGCATCTGGGCCCAGTTCGGCCGGGTGGACTCGAACTGCTGGCAGCCCTCCTGGCAGGAGCTGGGCAGGTCGCCGGGCCAGTTGGAGTTGCCCGCGATGTAGGAGCCGGTCTGCTGGTCGGCGAAGCCCTGGTTGCTGCTGGGCCCGAGCCAGCTGGTGCCGGTGAAGGTGATGCCGCTCAAGGCGATGTGGTGCGCGGGCGCGTCGTAGGTGCCGCCCACGTTCACCAGGGACTGCAACACCGGCAACTCCACGCTGGTGCTGCTCATGTTCTGCCCGGAGAGAGGAATGTAGGACAGCACGCCGGTCGAGGGGTTGATGTACCACTCACCCGGAGAGTCGAGGAACTCGTAGGCGTTCTCGATGTAGAGCGGCCCGGCCCGGTGCGGGGTGGTGAACGTGTCGTACCCGAAGATGTTGTTGCTCCAGCTGGGCTGCTGCATCGTGATGAAGTTGCCGCTGATGCTCTGCACCCGCACGTACCGGTCGGTGAACGAACCGACGCTCTCCAGCTCGACCCTGTTCTGGCCGGCCAGGTTGTTCAGATAGCTCAACGCGCTGCTGCTGAACCGCAGACCGGTGCCGGTCGCGGTGAAGTCGGACCGGTTGACCTGGGTACGCGCGCGCGTGGCGAGGGCGCCGTTGACGTACAACTGCCGGGTGTCGATCCCGGCGCCGACGTTGGCCTGCCAGATGTTCTTCGCCTGGTTGGCGAGCGTCCAGCCGGTCACCGCCCGGGCGCCGCTGATGACGGGATGCGCCGACGGGGCCGCCTGCCACACGACCCGATATCCGTTGGTGCCGGAGTCGGCGGCGGTCAGCCGCAGCGGCGAGGTCAGCCGGTACACGCCCTCGGCGAGTTGCACGACGATGTCCCCGGACATGGAGCTGTTCTGCGACCGCACCGCCGTCTGCGCGCCCGACAGCGAGCACGGCTGGGCGGACGAACAGGTGCTGCCGGTGCCCGAGGGCGAGACGTAGAGGGTCGTGGTGGCGGCGCGGGCCGCGGTGGCCGATGCGACGACTGTCATCGCCACGGTCAGCGCCGCGATGACGAGACCAACCAGAAGCGGCCTCAACACCGCGACAGGTGGGGACGGATGTTCAATTCGATCGGTCACGTGCTTCTCCATGGTGGTGCGGCCCTCACGTGCCACCACGGGGGGCCGGGTGGAGTGAGGTGATGGAAGCCGACGTGGCCGACCACGGTGGGGAGGCATGCGACACGCCTCCACACACCCGCCGTGTGGTCCAGCCTCAGGGGCCCGGAAGAAGCATCCTCCGGGTGCTCAGCTACCAATTACGGGTGCGAGCACCGAGGCCCGTCAAGACCTTAAGAACACTTAATTTTCACGGCAGGCATGTAAACGTCATCTGGTCGTAACGATCAGAAGTCTCTGACCAGCGGAAACTCGCGCGGGCATTCCCGCACGGGCGGACCGCCTCGCGTGAATCGCGATGATGTTTCGTACTCACGATGCCGCGTCCCGGACAGCCTGTGGGGGAAATGGCCCGCAGAGTCATACTTTTACTGCGATCGTGAGGAGGAAGCGCGGTGACCGAGACCCAGCGTGAGGGCGGATACCGGCCGGGCTATGAGGTGGCGGCCGAGCAGGTGCTGGAGCTCATCGCCCGGCTGGGCCTGCGACCCGGCGACCGCATGCCGACCGAAAACGACCTGGCCCGCCAGCTGGGCACCAGCCGCACCGTCGTCCGCGAAGCCGTGAAGATCCTGTCCGCACTCGGCCGGGTACGCGCCCAAAAAGGCCGGGGCCTGT
>NZ_VIRJ01000079.1:0-2016 GCF_006874435.1 Microbispora sp. KK1-11
AGATGTTCGAGAGGTTCACCGACCGTGCGCGGCGGGTTGTCGTCCTGGCCCAGGAAGAGGCTCGGATGCTCAACCACAACTACATCGGTACTGAGCACATTCTTCTTGGCTTGATCCATGAGGGTGAGGGTGTGGCGGCCAAGGCTCTGGAGAGCCTTGGGATCAGTCTCGAGGGGGTGCGCCAGCAGGTCGAGGAGATCATCGGCCAGGGGCAGTCGGCGCCGTCGGGACACATCCCCTTCACGCCGCGGGCCAAGAAGGTTCTTGAGCTGTCGCTGCGCGAGGCGTTGCAGCTCGGGCACAACTACATCGGCACCGAGCACATTCTTCTGGGGTTGATCCGGGAGGGTGAGGGTGTCGCGGCGCAGGTGCTGGTGAAGCTGGGCGCCGATCTGAACAGGGTGCGTCAGCAGGTCATCCAGTTGCTGCACGGTTATCAGGGCAAGGAGCCGGCGGCGGCGGGTGGGCCGCAGGAGTCGGCGCCGTCGACCTCGCTTGTGCTGGACCAGTTCGGGCGCAACCTGACGCAGGCCGCGCGGGAGGGCAAGCTCGACCCGGTGATCGGCCGGGACAAGGAGATCGAGCGGGTCATGCAGGTCCTTTCCAGGAGGACCAAGAACAACCCGGTTTTGGTGGGTGAGCCCGGTGTGGGCAAGACCGCCGTGGTGGAGGGCCTGTCGCAGAAGATCGTCAAGGGTGAGGTGCCCGAGACGCTGAAGGACAAGCAGCTCTACACCCTGGACCTGGGTGCGCTGGTGGCCGGTTCCCGCTATCGCGGTGACTTCGAGGAGCGCCTGAAGAAGGTGCTCAAGGAGATCCGCACCCGCGGCGACATCATCCTGTTCATCGACGAGCTGCACACGCTGGTCGGCGCGGGCGCCGCCGAGGGCGCCATCGACGCCGCGAGCATCCTCAAGCCGATGCTGGCCCGCGGTGAGCTGCAGACGATCGGCGCGACGACCCTGGACGAGTACCGCAAGCACCTGGAGAAGGACGCCGCGCTCGAGCGGCGGTTCCAGCCGATCCAGGTGGCCGAGCCGTCGCTGTCGCACACGATCGAGATCCTGAAGGGTCTGCGGGACCGTTACGAGGCGCACCACCGGGTGTCCATCACCGACGGCGCGCTGGTGGCGGCCGCCACCTTGGCCGACCGGTACATCAGCGACCGGTTCCTGCCGGACAAGGCGATCGACCTGATCGACGAGGCCGGTTCCCGTCTGCGCATTCGCCGGATGACGGCGCCGCCGGACCTGCGCGAGTACGACGAGAAGATCGCGGACGTGCGCCGGGAGAAGGAGTCCGCGATCGACGCGCAGGACTTCGAGAAGGCCGCGGCGCTGCGGGATCAGGAAAAGCAGCTGCAGCTCAAGCGGGAGCGGCGGGAGAAGGAGTGGAAGGCCGGCGACATGGACGTCGTGGCCGAGGTGACCGAGGAGCTCATCGCCGAGGTCCTGGCCATCGCCACCGGCATCCCGGTGTTCAAGCTGACCGAGGAGGAGTCGCAGCGGCTGCTCCGGATGGAAGACGAGCTGCACAAGCGGATCATCGGTCAGGACGACGCGATCAAGGGGTTGTCGCGGGCGATCCGGCGGACCAGGGCCGGGTTGAAGGACCCGCGCCGTCCGGGTGGGTCGTTCATCTTCGCCGGTCCGTCGGGTGTCGGTAAGACCGAGCTGTCCAAGGCGCTGGCGGAGTTCCTGTTCGGGGACGAAGACGCGCTGATCATGCTCGACATGTCCGAGTTCATGGAGAAGCACACCGTCTCGCGGCTGTTCGGCTCCCCGCCCGGTTACGTCGGGTACGAAGAGGGCGGCCAGCTGACCGAGAAGGTGCGGCGCAAGCCGTTCTCCGTGGTCCTGTTCGACGAGATCGAGAAGGCCCACCCCGACATCTTCAACTCGCTGCTGCAGATCCTGGAGGACGGTCGCCTGACCGACGCCCAGGGCCGGGTGGTGGACTTCAAGAACACCGTCATCATCATGACGACCAACCTCGGCACCCGGGACATCTCCAAGG
>NZ_VIRJ01000007.1:0-290157 GCF_006874435.1 Microbispora sp. KK1-11
GGTCTTAATTCTTCCCGACCGGCTCTTCCGTGTCAAATCCGCCCCACCGGGACTTAATTTGACCCGAAACCCGCCGACCGACAGGAATTCGACCACCCCGTTTCCGGGGCAACCCCTCTAACTTACCCGAACCCCCAGCCCGGCGCAAAACCACCAGACCTGGAAGATCAAAAAGTACGAGGAGCCGCCGGCAACCAGCCGCGCACACACAAGACAACCACCGAAGTGATCGAAGAGGAGTGCGCCGAACCGCGCCGACACCACAAGATTACCAGGGCCTGCCGGCGACTTGGCCCGGCTAGGTTCCAACGCGCCCGTCCGGGAGCCTATTCCCGCAGGTCATCCGCCGGATGGAAGTTCCGCACGGATGGAACGGCGTAAGACCCGGCTTCATTCCCGTCACGACTCGCCCGCGTGGACAAGGGTAGGGGCCGGGGCATGCTACGACTGATCCGCCTTGCACAGCCTTTTTACAAGGAGAAGGGGTAGGAACGGGACGTGACTCGACAGGGGTTCCCTCGCGCCCTGATCGTGCTGGTCTGTGCCGCTGCCGCGGTGATAACGCTCGCCGGCGTCCAGGCGGTGGGCTCGATCGTCGGCCCGGTCGTCCTGGCGCTGACCCTCGTCATCGCCGTCTCCCCGGTACGCGGCTGGCTGGCCCGCCACAAATCGCCGGTATGGCTGCAGGTGGCCGTCCCCCTCGCCGTGGTGCTACTGGTCCTGCTCGGCATGGTCGCGGTGCTCACCCTCGCCGCCGCGCAACTCGCGATCCTGGCTCCCACGTACGCGGACCAGTTCAACGCGATGGTGGCCGACCTCCAGCACTGGGCGGCGGGCCTCGGCTACGGGAGTGAACAGCTCAACAAGGCGCTGTCGTCGCTCGATTTCGGCAAGTTCATCGGCGTCGCCCAGAGCGTGTTGAGCAGCCTTCTGGGAGTGTTGTCGAGCCTGTTCCTGATCGTCGTGCTGCTGCTGGCCATGAGCCTCGACGCCCCCGTGTTCGCCCGGATCGTGGATGCCGCCTCGACCGAACGGCCCGCCCTCGCCCGCGCGCTCAAGACCTTCACGTACAGGACGCGCCGCTACCTGATCGTCTCGACCGTTTTCGGCCTCATCTGCTCGGTCCTGGACGTGATCGTGCTGTATGTGCTGAGCGTGCCGCTCCCGCTGTTGTGGGGAGTGCTCGCCCTCATCACGAACTACATCCCGAACATCGGGTTCATCCTGGGCCTCATCCCGCCGGCGCTGCTCGGGCTGCTGGAGGGCGGGCCCAAGACGATGCTGCTGGTGATCGTGGCGTACATCGCGATCAACGTGGTGATCCAGTCGTTCATCCAGCCGAAGTTCCTGGGTGACGCCGTGGGGTTGTCCACCACGGCCACGTTCCTCTCGCTGATCGTCTGGGCGTGGGTGCTCGGTCCGCTGGGTGCGCTGCTGGCGATCCCGCTGAGCCTGCTCGTCCGTGCCCTGCTCGTCGACAGCGATCCGGACGGCGCCTGGGCCGCCGCGCTCATCTCCGGGCGGTTACCTGAACGCTCCCCGGCGTCCCACCCGGACCCACAGTCGGAACAGCCCGGACCTCGGTGAATCCCTCCGGCCGTTTCAGCCCTCCCAGCTGTTCGGCACCGAGCACTCGTGCGGCCTCTGCCTCGGTGGCCGCTCGAACCTCGACGGGGCCGTTTTCGTCGGACGGGCGCAGCCACGGAGCGTCTGCGAGCTGCGCCGCCGTGCTCCGGCTTAGGGTCTGATCATGCGGCGATGGGACAACGACGAGCGCCTCACCGGGATCGCGGACGCCTCGGCGATGGAGCCACAGGTGTCCGCGCTGCTCGACGCGATGGCACGGGACGGCTGGGTGACGGAGGAACCCGAGGCGCATCTGCTCCCCCACCTGCGCCGCGCGTGCGGGTCGGAGTGGCTGCTGACCGGTGAGCGCCTGCTCGACGACGGCGTGTACGAGGTGACGGTCTCGCTGGCCGGAGACAGGGAGGGCGTCCACGTGCAGCGCGACGTGATCCGGCTGCTGTCGGCGATCGCCGAGACCGTCTTCTTCGTACGGCAGGCCGCGCCGGGCGTGTTCGAGTGCGTGACCGGAATGCTCGACGGTGACCCGCCCGGCTTCAAGAGCCACGGCCACATGGTCCGCCTCATCGTGACCTGAGACGGGCGGGACCACCGTCTCAGGCGGCGGGGACGGTCTTCTTCTCCCCCGGGACCGGCACCGGCGTGATCTCCGCGTACCTGCGCCGCCAGGGGATGGCCGCGATCAGCACCGGGAACAGCACCAGCGAGCTGATCGCCCAGGGCGCGTGCAGCTCGCCCCACTTGGCCCCGTGGAACTGGGTGAGCACGATGTAGCCGATCGCGGCCCACAACGTGCTGCCGAGGACCGCCGGCCAGGCCCAGCGGGTGGGCCTGGCGACCAGGAACGGCATGAACCACAGCAGGTACTGCGCGCCGAGGCGTGGCGTGAAGATCATGAAAGACAGCAGGATCGCGATCGTGACGTCGACCGGGTCGGCCTTGCGCCACCAGACGAGGCAGGCGACGATCGCGGCGTAGATGAGGTATTGGCCGATCCTGGCCGGGAGCGGGTCGAGGTTCCAGTTGCCGCCGCTGACCAGGGCGGTCCAGCCCCAGTCCCCCGTGATCGGACGGACGTCGCTGGGCCGAAGCCCGATGGTGTTGAGGACCTCGGGCAGCTGCCGCCACTCCGTCCAGCCGCCGATCGGGAGCGTCAGCAGGAAGAACACCGGCGAGACACCGGTCGCGACCAGCGAGACCAGGCGGCTGCGCAGCCCGGGCAGGAACATCAGCAGGGCCGGCACGAGGATCACCGGCCAGCTCTTCGCGCAGAGCGCGAGCCCCATGAGCAGACCCGCCCACACGGCCCGCCCCGTCGCAGCGCGATCCTCCTGCGACGGGTGGACGATGCGCCGCACGATCTCGCCTGGCGAGATCCAGGGCAGCGGCAGGTCACGGTTCGCGAGCCGCATGCGGGCCCACGGCAGAGGCTCAGGCCGCCGCCATTCGCCCGGGCCGCGCGCCACGACGTACGCCGCGACCCCGAAGACCAGGGAGACCGGCTCGACCTGGCCGTGCACGGAGGCGACGAGGATCGCGAGGGGGTTGCAGGCGTACTGGAAGGCGCGCAGTTTCTCGGTCCGTGCCCCGGCCAGCTTGCCGACCAGCGGGATCAGCACGACGTCGGCGACGACGGTGACGATGCGACCGGCGTACTCCCACGGGATGCCCAGCCACAGCAGCAGGCCGTACATGTATGGGATCGTCGGGAGGAAGTGCCATCCGCCGTTGCTCTCGAGCACCGGATCGCGGTGGTCGAGGATCGCCACGCCGGCGGGCTGGAAGCTGTTGACGTAGTCGACCGGCTGCCACTGGGTGTCCCTGGCCGACAGAACCATGATCAGCACGCGTACGGCGATGCCGAGCGTGAGCGTGACGGCCAGGGACGGCCGCCAGCCCTTCCATTGGGCGACGAGCGCGAGCACGACGCCGGCGACGAGGACGATGCTGGTGGGGATCGCGTATTCCATGACGATGCCAAGACTGCCTGACGAATGGCAAAACAGGCGACTCGATCCCGGATTCGGTGATCCAGCCATCGCGATCCGTCACGATTCGGGGTATTGTGACCACGGAGCGTTACATCCAGGAGACTTCGATGAAAATTCGCCTGTGGGTCACCCTTGCCGTGGCCGTGATCGTCGGGATGCTGATCGGCCTGCTCGCCCCCACGCACGGGGGCGACCGGCGCGGCGGGTAGGGGGGTCGTCCCCGCCGGACCGGCCGCCTGCTCATGGGCGGCCGATTCGCATCGGTCCGCGCTTACATCGCGTGCGGGCGGCGAGGGATCCGGTCCGGCGGGCCGTGCCCGGATCCCTCTGGCCGTCGACAGATGGACGGGTCAGAAGCCCGCGGTGATCCTGGTGAAGTCCCAGTCGCTCTGCGCGATGCCGCTGCAGTTCGACACCACGCCGCCGCCCGGGCAGCCGCGGTCGCGGTTGACCGCCCAGAAGGCGAGCCGGCCCAGGCCCTTGGACTTGGCCCAGTCGCGGATCTGGGTCCAGGTGGCCACGGAGGTGAGCTCCTGCTGGTCGGACAGGCCGTTCATGCCCGAGATGCCCATGTGGGCGTACGCCTGGGCGTCGGTCCAGCCCCACGCCGTCTTGAGCGCGTTCTTCAGGCCCTCGGCCGCGTTGACGGTGTTCTGGTACATGTTGGCGCCGCCGCCGAAGTCGAACGGCATGATCGTGTAGTTGTCGATGTTCACGCCCAGCGCCTTCGACTGGTTGATCAGCCGGGTGCCGTAGTAGGTCGGGCCGGTCGTGCTGGTGCCGAAGGTGACGACGACCTTGACGTTCGGGTTGTTCTGCTTGACGATCTTGAGCCCGCCGAGGATGCGGTCCTGGACGGCCTCGTTCTCGAACTCGTCGGTGTTCTCGATGTCGAAGTCGACCGCGGCCGGGTTGTAGGCGTTGATGACCTGCTGGACAGCCGAGGCGAAGGCGGACGAGCTGGAGCAGTTCGGGCCGAGCTTGTTGCCCTGCCAGCCGCCGAAGGAGATCTGGACGTTGCCGCCCGCGGCCTTGATCTGCGAGATCGCGGTGGCGTCGGCGCTGCCGGACAGCGGGCGGGAGCCGTCCCACGCCGGGGTGCAGCCGCCGCCGGAGAGCATGAAGGCCATCGTGAACTGCTTGACCCCGGTGGCGTTCATGACGGTGGCCGGGTTCGGCGGGTTGCCCCAGCCCTCGTACAGGTACGGCGCGCCGGGGAGCTTTCCGCCGCTCGCGGGGCAGCCCGTGGTGGTGCCGGTCACAGAACCGCTCGCCGCGGACTCGCCGTTCGAGTTGTACGCCTTGACCGTGTACGTGTGGGTGGTGCAGGTGCCGAGACCGGAGATCGTGGCGCTGGTGCCGCTGCCGGTCGCCTTGACCGAGGTGCCCTCGTAGACGCGGTAGCCGGTCACCGTGCCGCTCGACGCCGACCACGACAGCGAGATCGACGAGTTCGTGGTGCCGGTGACGGCCGGGTTGCCCGGCTTGCCCGGCGCGCCGGACGGAGGCGTCGGGCTCGGGGACGGGTTGCCTCCGCCGCTGACCGGCTTCCAGAGCGCCGGGACGTTCGGCGGTTCCCAGCCGGTCAGGGACGTGTGCGCCTGGATGCACTCGTAGTCGACGCCGTTGTAGGTCACCCGGGCGCCGATGGCGTACCAGGTGTTCGGTGCCCATGCCGGGTAGGCCAGCATGACCACGCTGTTCGGGGCCGCAGAGGCGGACGCGGCCGTTCCCGCGACCAGTCCGGCGACGGCCAGGAGGAGGGAGGCCAGCAGGGCGACCAATGCCCTGGCGCGCCGGCCCGTACCGAAGCGAAGCTGCATTCTTCCTCGCAAGGGTGGGTGGGGGGTGGGTGGGGGGGTTCACTTCAGGGCGTCGAGATACGCCCTGTGGGAGCGGGAGAATTCGGAGCCCGTGTACTTGTCCCAGTTGACGGACCAGGCCATGAGGCCGCGCAGGCCGGAGAAGACGCCGTGCGGCCGGTAGGAACCGCAGCCCGTCCCCTTCGCCAGGCAGCCGAAGGCGCTCTGCACCTCGGCCGTGCTCGTGTAGCCGTTGCCGGCGTACGGCGCGGCCGGCAGGCCGATCGCGACTTGGTCGGGACGCAGCGGCGGGAAGGTGGCGCCACCGGCCACGGGGAAGCCGGTGAGCAGCATGTCGGTCATGGCGACGTGGAAGTCGGCCACGCCCATCGTGTGGTACTGGTTGTCGAGGCCCATGATCGGCCCGGAGTTGTAGTCCTGGACGTGCAGCAGTGTGAGGTCGTCACGCAGTGCGTGGATCACGGGCAGGTACGCCCCGGAGCGGGCGTCGGCCGTGCCGCTGCGGCCCGGGCCGTAGAACTGGTAGCCGAGCTGGACGAAGAACGTCTCCGGGGCCATGGTGAGCGTGAACCTCGCGCCATACCTGGCCTTGAGCGTCTTGATCGCGGAGATGAGGTTCACGACCACCGGAGTGGTCGGGTTGCGGAAGTCGGTGTCGCCGGGGTTCAGCGACAGCGAGTGGCCCTCGAAGTCGATGTCGAGGCCGTCCAGGCCGTACCTGTCGGTGATCGCGGCGACGGACTGGACGAATTTGTCCCGGGCGGCGGTGGTGGTGAGCTGGACGATCCCGTTCTGGCCGCCGATCGAGATCAGCACCTTCTTGCCGGCCGCCTGCTTGGCGCGGATGGCCGCGACGAAGTCCGTATCGCTCTCGACGCTCGTGCACTCCGTGGCCGGGCAGCGGGTGAACCGGATGTCGCCGGAGGTGGGCGACGTCGGCTCGCCGAAGGCCAGGTCGATGATGTCCCACGCGTCGGGGACGTCGGCCATCCGCACGTAGCCGGAGCCGTTGGCGAATGAGGCGTGCAGGTAGCCGACCATCAGCCGCTTCCCGCCCGGCGGCGGGCTCGGTGAGGTCGACGGGGACGGGGAGGGAGACGGGGACGGGGAGGGAGACGGGGACGGGGAGGGAGACGGGGACGGGGAGGGAGACGGGGACGGGGAGGGGCTGATGGAGGGCGAGGGGGACGGAGAGGGCGAGGCCGTGGCGCCGGGGCCGTCGAGGACGACGTCGTCGGCGTAGTAGGCGCCCTGGCCGTACCAGCCGTTGACGTAGATCGTCACACTCGTCGTGGACGACCCCGTGGTGAACGACGTCGACAACTGCGACCACGACGATCCCGGCGACCCCCACGTCTGGGCGTTCACCCCCGTGCCGGTCGCCCCGAGGAACACGTAGTCGCCCTGGACCCACGCCGACAGCGCGTACGTCGTGGACGGCTTGACGCTGATCGTCTGCTGGCACCGCGCGTAGTCACTGCCCGCCGGCGTCGCCGACAACGCCTTCGACCCGCCGTGCACCGGGCTCGACACCACCTGTGCCGAGGACGCGCACGTCCACCCCGACAGACCCGACTCGAACCCTGGATTGGCCGTGATGTTGGCCGCACGGGCCGGGCCGCTGAACGTCGCCGTGAGCAGGCCGGCGAAGGCGAGGGACGCCGCCGCGCTCAGGCCGATGAGCTTGTTCATGTGCCTCATCCCGTGTACGAAGCGAAGATCTTGGAGAACTCGTAGGGCGACTGGGGGATGTTGGTGCAGGAGTAGAGCGCGCCGGTGCAGGCGTTGCGGTCGCGGGTCGTCTCCCAGAAGGCGAGCAGGCCGAGGTGCCTGTCCTTGGCGAAGGCGACGAGCTGGCGGGCGTCGTCCTGGTTGTAGATCCGGCCGTCGTCGTTTTGACCGAGCATCGGAGTGACGCCGACCATCCGCCACAGCTGGGCGTCGGACAGGCTGGGATACAGGGTCTTGAGCTGCGCGAAGGTGCTGTTCGCCGCCTGGACCGCCGCGTCGCCGTAGTCGACGGACTGGTAGTAGTCCATCGCCATGACGTTGACGGCGTCGAGCCTGACCCCGGCGTCGCGGGCGGACCGCACCACGTTGAGGCCGTCGGCGGTCAGGCCGTTCGGCAGCACGGGCAGCGTGAGGGAGATCTTCAGGTCGGGGTGGGCCTGCTGCAGCCGGGCGAGCGCCTGCGACCGGCGGGCGATGGACGCGGGCTCGGCCGCCGCGGATCCCTCGATGTCGAGGTCGATGTATTTCAGGTCGTAGGCGGTGACGACCGCGTCGTACTCGCCGGCCAGCGCGTTCACGTCCGTGCACGCCTGGGCGAGCTCGATGCCGGTCGCGCCGCCGAAGGACACCTTGACGTCCCCGCCGCCGGCCCGGATCGCGTCGATCTGGTCCTTCGCCCACTTCTGCCGTGGGTCGTACGCGTTGAACCACATCGCCTTGCAGCCCGACGCGGTGACGAACGCGAGCGTGAAGCTCTTCAGGCCGGAGGCCGAGGCCATCGCGCTCAGGCTGGGGGTCGGCCAGGCGCCCATGTCCACGTACGGCGCGGTGCGCAGGGCCCCGGGCGCGGGCGGCGGCGGACTCGGAGACGCGCTCGGAGACGGACTCGGAGAGGTGCTGGGGGACGCGCTCGGCGAGGGGGACGGCGAGGTCGTCACGCCGTCGCACGGGCCGCCGTTCAGGCGGCAGTTCGCCGGCTTGCCGGGCCCGCTGTTCACCCAGCCGAACGTCGTCGAGGCGCCGGCGGCCAGGCCGCCGTTGTACTCACGGTTCTTGAACGTGTAGTGGTCGCCGGAACGCGTCATCAGCGCGTCCCAGTAGGACCCGACCGTCGAGCCCGCGGGGAGGTCGAACTCGACCGTCCAGCCGGAGATCGCGGCCGTCCCGGTGTTGGTGAGGGTGTAGCGGCCCTGGTAGCCGGAGCCCCAGTCGGAGTCGGCCGAGAAGACGGCCTTGACCGTGGCGGCCTCGGCCGGCAGCGCGACGAGGGCGAGCGCGAGTGCGGCCATCGCGGCGAGCGCACGCCAGACGTACCTGATTGGCATGGACACAACCTCTGTGGGGGGCGAACGGGGAGGTCATGGGAATCCGTACGGCCGGTGCCTGACGGAGGCGGCCGATCGGAACAGCACCGGCCGTACGGCACTCAAGGGCGTCTGGTGACGGGACGCGAGAGGAAGACGTTAGGGGTGAGGAAGGGCCATTTCCGGCTCCCGGTCGTTCTTTTAGGAAAGTTTCCTAAGAGTTGTACGGATCGTAGCTTCGTGGTCGCTGGTTCACAAGACCCAATTCGACAGCGTTCCTAACGAACCTTGTCATCGCTGGTAGACGCGCGGAACCGGGTTATGCGCACGTTAAGGGCCGACTGCTCGTCCGTTAAGGCGAGCGCGGTTGAGGCGGGCACCGCTTGGACGAGCATCATGTGGCCGCCGTGTGCCACGGGCGCACGGCGGCGAAGCGCGGTCAGCGCAGGATCGCGCCCTCGCGGACGGCGTGCCGGCCGTCGCTCTGCACGTTGACGAAGTCGACGAGGCCGACCAGCTTCTCCAGGTCGAACCCGGCCTCGATGCGATCGGGGTCGGCGGGGAGATAGACCGACAGCGGATAGTGGCGGCCGGTGGCCGCACCGAGCGCGTCGAGTTGCGCTCGGAACTCGGCCAGCAGGGCCGTCAGGTTCCGTCTGTCGTCGATGCCGGTGTGGTTGCCCAGGTGTCCCTCGCCGCCGGGCCACTCCCAGTCGATGTCGATGCCGTCGAAGACGCCCGACGCGCTGCCCGGACCGCCCCTGCCCTCGGCGCCCGGCAGGTCGCCCCTGATGTACGCGTCGAGGCAGGACTTCACGAACCTCTGCCGGGTGGCGGCGGTGCGCGCGACGTCCGAGAAGTACTTGGAGTAGGTCCAGCCGCCGATCGAGATCAGTGCCTTCAGGCCGGGGTGGCGGGCCTTGAGCTTCTTCAGCTGGTTGAAGTTGCCGGCGAGCGGGGCGTCGGGAGGGTCGGCCACGCCGTCCAGCGACTCGGCGGCCGTGAAACCGCGCTGGTAGTCGGCCCAGGCGTCGCCCGCGCCGTCGCCCTGGTCGGGGTCGTTCGGGTCGGGCGCGAGCGGCCGGGTGACCCCGGTGAGACAGGTCAGCGAGCCGGGGTCGATGTTCGCGAAGGCGTAGAGGACGTGGGTCAGCCTGCCCGCCAGCCCGCTGGTGTCGATGTCGCGCACGGTGGACGTGGCGCCGTACGCGCCGCGCTGGGAGACGTAGCCCACCCTGATGCGGCGCGGCGAGGGGGACGGCGACGGCGTGACGGTCACGGTGACCGTCACCTCGGGCACGGGAGCTGCGGCCTGCGCCGGTGCGGCCTGCACGGGAGCGGCCTGCACCGGTGCTGCTGCCTGTGCGGGGGCGGCTGCCTGTGCGGGGGCGGCTGCCTGTGCGGGAGCGACCGCGGCCCGCGCCGGTGCGGCGGCGGCCCGCCGCACCACGACACGTGCCCTGGCCTGCGTCTGGCTGACGGCCGTGGGCCCGGTCTCGGTGGCGCGGGCCGGGCCGTACCAGGCGACGAACAGCGAGGACAGCACGGCGCTCAGGACCACGACGGCGAAGGTGCCACGCGTGATCGCTCCCATGGTGGGCTCCGAACAAGGATGAGCCTCCGCGACGGGACGCGGAGGAGGGAAGAGGAATGTCGCGGGAGCGTAGTGGCGGCGCCGCCGGACGGACAAGGAGCGCGGTCTTAAGCCCGGGTTATGCGCGGCTCATGTCGCAGGCGGGCACGTTCCAGTGGCGCCACCTGCGGCGATCCATGATGCCCCACTTCTTTGCAAGTTTCACCCCCCTCGGCCTTCGACGGCCCTGTCGGCACGGTGCCAGCACCGTGCCAGTTCCCTGCCAGCTTCGTGCCAGCGCGGGCCGCGACCGTCGGAGCATGACGTACGCGATTGAGGCCCACGGCCTCGTGAAGAGATACGGCGACAAGACCGCGCTGGCCGGGATCGACCTCGCCGCGCCGCCCGGCTCGGTGCTCGGCGTGCTCGGCCCGAACGGCGCGGGCAAGACCACCGCGGTCCGCATCCTCGCCACGCTCGTCTCCCCCGACGGCGGCCGGGCGGCGGTCGGCGGGCACGACGTGGTGAAGGCGCCGGCCGAGGTGCGGAAGCTGATCGGGCTGACCGGTCAGTACGCGTCGGTGGACGAGAAACTGACCGGGCGGCAGAACCTGGTGATGATCGGGCGGCTCCTCGGCATGAGCAGGGCCGAGGCCCGGGGCAGGGCGGCGGCGCTGCTCGCGGAGTTCGCGCTGGAGGACGCCGCAGACCGGGCGGCGGGTTCCTACTCGGGCGGCATGCGGCGGCGGCTCGACCTTGCCGTCAGCCTGGTCGGCCGGCCGTCGATCGTCTTCATGGACGAGCCGACGACCGGGCTCGACCCGCGCGCCAGGGCGGACCTGTGGCGGATCGTGCGCGAGCAGGTGGCGGGCGGGGCGACCGTGCTGCTCACGACGCAATACCTGGAGGAGGCCGACCAGCTCGCCGACGAGATCGTGCTCATCGACCACGGCCTGGTGGCCGCGCGGGGCACGCCTCGCGAGCTGAAGGCCAGGGCGGGCGACCGGCGGCTGGAGATACGGCCGGAGCACGACGCGGAGAAGGCGGAGCTGATCCTCGCGGAGGTCACCGGGCTGACTCCGCACCGCGGGGAGAACGGGCTGCTCAGCGTGCCGCTGCTGGACTCGGCGGTGAGCCCGGCCGTGTTCCGGCGGCTGGAGGAGGCCGGGGTCTCCCTCGCCGAGCACGCCGTCCGCAGGCCCACGCTCGACGAGGCGTTCCTCGCCCTTACCGACACCACGACCTCGGGGAGGACGCGATGACCGCCATACCGTCCACGTACGGGCGCCGGGGCGCGCTCGCGCAGGGCATGACCCTCGCCTGCCGGAGCCTGGTGCCGCTGGGGAACGAGCCCGGCCGGCTCGTCCAGTTCCTGCTTCAGCCGATCTTCATGGTCGTGGTCTTCGTCCTGATGTTCGGGGCGATGTCCGGCGACCCCGAGCACGCCGCGCGCTACCTGATGCCCGGCGTGCTCACTCAGGTGGCCCTCATCTCGACGAACACCACGGGCATGAACCTCGCCGAAGACATCGTGAACGGCGTGTTCGACCGGTTCCGGAGCATGCCGATCGCTCGCTCCGCCCCGCTGATCGGGCGGGTGACCGCGGACGCGCTGACGACGGCGGCCACCATCGCGGTGGCCCTGCTGGCCGGGATCGCGGCCGGGTTCCGGATCACGGCCTCGCCCCTGGGCGCGCTGGCCGGCCTGGCCCTCCTGCTGCTGTTCACGCTGGCGCTGAGCTGGGTGTCGGCCTGGCTCGGGCTGAAGGCCAAGTCCGTCGCCTCGATGCAGGGCGTGGCCACCGCCGTCCTGCTGCCGCTGACGTTCGGCAGCAGCGCGTTCATCCCCCCGGCCAACCTGCCGGGCGTGCTGCGCTGGTGGTCGTCGGTCAACCCGGTCTCGCACCTGGCCGACGCCGTCCGAGCGCTGCTCACCGGCGCTCCCGTGGGGGCGCACGTCTGGGTCACGCTGGCGTGGGCCGCCGCCGTGACGGCGTGTTTCGTCCCGCTCGCCGTACGCGCCTACACCCGGAGGATCCGGTGAACGCCCCGATGAACCGCCCGCCCGCGCTCCCCCTGCCTGAATGGGCCGGTGCGCTCCCGGACCGGGACGTGTGGACACCAAGTCCGCGCGGCATTCCGGCCCGGCGCGGGTCACGATCAGCGCGCCGTCCTACCTGGTGCTCCCCGTGACAGGCAGGCCGAGGTCCTCGCGCGGCGACGTCCGGCCGCGTTCGTAGGCGGCGTGGAAGCCCGGGCCCGCCGCCTCGCGCGCCGACTCCAGCGCCTCGGCCGCCTCGGCGTCCGCCCGCCAGCCCGCGTGGGCGGCGTCGGCCGCGCCGAAGAGCGCCGCGGAACGCATCGCGTCGCCCCCAGTCAGGGCGATCATGGCCAGCCCGGCCAGCACGGTCGCGAGGACGGGCGGGTCGGGGGTGGCGCCGAGGGCGCCCAGCGCCTCGTGGTGACGCGCGAGCGCGCCGTCGAGGTCGCCCTTGGCCAGCAGCGCCCTGCCGTACTCGGCGTACGCCGACGCGAGTTGCCGGGGGACGGCGGGGTGGGCCTCAAGCACGGCCAGGGCCTTCTCGTACGCCGCCACCGCGCCGTCGAGGTCGCCCCTGCTTCGGGCCACCTTCGCCTCGCCCATGCTCACCTGCACGAGCGCGTACGGCGAGACGCCGGCGGACACGTGGGAGCGAGCGGCCGTCACGTCCGCCGCCGCGCCCTCGGCGTCGCCCGCCTGAAGACGCAGCTCGGCCAGGCGGGTCAGTGTGGAGATCGTGTCGTCCTGGCTGACCCATCCGGCGGTCAGCCCCGCGATCTCGTCGATCAGGTCCGCCGTCGGCGCGCCCCGGCGGGCGCGCAGCGTGGCCAGCGTGAGCAGGGCCTCGCTGAGCCCCCAGCGCTCTCCGAGGGCCCGGAACCTGCGCACCGCCTCCTCGACGTCCTGTTCGCTGTCGCCCGGCAGGCCGAGGGACCCGCCTCTGATCATCAGCGCCGACCCGGCCAGCCAGGGATCACCGGAACCGGCGTACGCGTCGAGCATCCCGGCCGCCTCCTCCCTGCGCCCGGCCATCGCCGTCACGACCGTCCGCAGGATCGGCAGCATCGGATGCACCGGGCCCTCGCGCCGGGCCGTCTCGACGAGGTCGCCGAGCTCCCGGCGGATCTCCTCCAGCCGGCCGGGTTCCATCCAGATCGTGCCGAGCCGGGTGACCGTGACCGCGAACCGGCACCCGGCGTAGGCGCGCACCAGCCCGGCGGGCGGGCCCTCGGGGACGAGTTCGAGGACCTGTCCGGCCCAGACGGCCGCCTGGCCGCGATGTCCGCGCAGCCACCAATACCAGCTCAGCGTGCCGCACAGGCGCAGCGCGGTCTCCGTCTCCCGGGAGTCGACGGCCCAGCGCAGGGCGGCGTTCAGGTTGTCCTGCTCTGCGGTGAGCCTGGCCATCCACTCCAGCTGTCCGGCTCCGCGCAGGCGCGGCTCGGCCTCCTCGGCGAGCCGCAGGAAGTGCGCCGCGTGCCGGCGCCGGTAGCGGTCGAGCTCGCCGTCGTCCGTCAGCCGCCGCAGCGCGTACGCGCGGATCGTCTCCAGCATCCGGAACCGGCCGTCGCCCGGCGCCTCCAGCAGGGACTTGTCGACCAGGGACGGCAGCACCGCCACCACGTCGAGGCCGTCGCCCCCGCAGACCAGCTCCGCGTCGTCCAGCGTGGCGCCGCCGGCGAACACCGCGAGCCGCTCCGCCAGTGTCCGCTCCTCGGGCGTGAGCAGGTCCCAGCTCCACTCGACCACCGCGCTCAGCGTCCGGTGCCGCGGCAGGGCCGTACGGCTCCCGCCGGTCAGCAGGCGGAACCGGTCGTCGAGGCGGGCCGCGAGCCGCTCGGGGCCGAGCGCCCTGATCCGCGCCGCGGCGAGTTCGATGGCGAGCGGCATCCCGTCGAGGCGGCGGCAGATCGTGACGACGTGCGGGGTCGTGTGCTCGTCGAGGGCGAAGCCGGGGCTCACCGCGCGGGCGCGGTCCACCAGGAGGCGTACGGCGGGGTACGCGCCCGCCTCGCCGGGGGTGACGTCCTCCGGGGGCAGGCCGAGGGGCGGGATCGGGGCGAGCGTCTCCCCCGGCACGCCGAGCGGCTCGCGGCTGGTCGCCAGCACGCGCACTCCCGGGCAGCGGCGCAGCATGAGCTCGGCCAGGCCGGCCGCGGCGTCGATCACGTGCTCGCAGTTGTCGAGGATGAGCAGCAGCTCGCGCCCGGCGAGGGCGGCGACCAGGCGTTCGGCCGGGTCCGGCGGGTCGCGCCGCCAGTCCCCGCCCACCCGCGGCTCCGCGTCGGCGCCCAGCGTTTCGAGCACGGACCGCACGACGTCCGCGGGGTCCGCCAGGGGGGCCAGTGGGGCCAGCTCGGCGAGCGCCGCGCCCTCACCGTTACCGCCCTCGCCGTGCCCGCCCGCCTCGGTGCCGCTCTCCCCGGTGACGGCGGCGCGCAGGGCGGTCTCGACCGCCAGGCGCGTCTTGCCCGCCCCGCCCGGCCCGACGACCGTGACCAGCCGGGAGTCGCGCAGCAGGGCCGTGAGGTGCGCGACCTCCTCCTCGCGGCCCACGAACGTCGTCGGCGGCGCCCACACCCTGCCCGCCCGCCGGCCTGTGCCGCCGGCGGTTCCACTGGCAGCGCCGGTGGTGGCGGCGGGGGTGGCGGCGGTGCGGGCCGGCCGCTTGTGCGCCGGCAGGGTCTCCTGCCCGCGCAGCACGTCGAGATGGGCGGCCCGCAGCTCCGGCCCCGGGTCGACGCCGAGTTCGTCCGCGAGCGCCCGGCGGACCCGCTCGTACAGGGCCAGCGCCGCCGCCTGCCTGCCCGAGCGGGCGAGCGCGCGCATCGCCAGGGCGGACAGCCGCTCGCGCAGCGGATGGGCGGCCACCTCGGCCGACAGGTCCACCTCACGTCCGAGCGCGAGGTACGCGGCGGCGCGGGCCTCGGCCACGGCCAGCCGCCGCTCCTCCAGCCGGGCCGCCGCGGCCGCCAGGTAGGGCACCGCGCGCAGGTCGGCCAGGGCGGGTCCGCGCCACAACGCCAGCGCCTCGTCCAGTTCCGCGCACGCGTCGTCCAGCTCCGGAGTCGGGGTCTCGGCGTCCGTCATCCGGTCCGGCAGCGTGCCCGTCGCGTACGGCAGGGTCAGCGCGGTGAACACCTGGGCGTCGACCTGCGCCGGCTCGACGTCGAGCACGTACCCGCCGTCGCGCCACACCACCGCGCCGGGCCGCCCGAGCGCCGCGCGCAGGCGTTTCACCAGCGTCTGCAGCGCGTTCGCGGCGTTGGCCGGCGGGTCGTCCTCCCACAGCGCGTCCACGAGCCGGTCGGCCGGGACGAGGCGGCCGGGCCGCAGGGACAGCACGGCCAGCAGCGCGCGCACACGCGCGCCCGCGACGGCGACCGGAGCCCCGCCGTCGTCGAGGACCTCGAGCGCGCCGAGGAGACGAACCCGCACGCCGGTCAATCCTGCCAGGCACCCGGGGGCCCGCGGCGCCCGCCCGTCCCACGGTCGCTCAGATGGCGCCCACGAGGGTGACGACGCCCGCCCCCACCAGGGCGAACGCCCACATCCTGTCGAGGTTGAACCAGGCCCTGCGCAGGACGGCGACGCCGAGGAACTCGTACACCACGACGGCGACGACGGTCGCCGTCAGGAACATCGCGAGCGTGTGCACCCCGGCGACGAGCATGCCTCCCGACAGGGCGTGCCCGTGGTGACTCGCAGGCATGCGGGTCAGCACGGGCAGCAGCATCAGGCCCGCGCCGTGCACCGACGACATCAGGAACGACCAGGCGGCCAGTTGCGGCAGCGACAGCCGCATACCGACCCAGCGGAAGTGCCGCCGGGCGAGCAGGTGCCACAGGCCGAACCCGACGAGCACGACGCCCGCCCCGATCGAGAGGGCCGTGGCCGTCACGATCGACCCGGTCGCCGACACGGCGAGCACCACGAGGGCCACCGACGCGAGGTGGCCCAGCGCGATGACCGGCAGGGACTGCAGCAGCAGGTCGCGGCTGCGCTCCTGCAACCCGCGGGCGACGGCGAACAGCCAGCCCATCGCGGGGTTGATCCCGTGGAAGGCGCCGAGCAGGATGACCGCGGTCAGCGTCACGGGTAGCAGTAGGAGTCGGAGGACGCGTCGCCGCCCTGGAGCCGGGTCTGGTGCGGGCGCAGGCCGCGGAAGTCGTCGCCGTGCGGGAAGAACCGCTCGTCCAGCGTGAACGACTCGGTGTCGATCTTCGCCATCCAGGCGCCCACGCCGTCGGGGTAGAACTGGTCGTCCCAGGCGCCGTACAGCGAGTTGGTGACGTAGACCCGGCGGCCGTCGCGGCTCACCTCGACCATCTGCGGGCCGCCCGCGAGCCGCTCGTCCGGCGCCGCGGGGTGGGCGGCCCGGTCGACGACGCCGCCGAGGCGGACCGAGCCGATCTCGACGGGCTTGAACGGGTCGGACACGTCGTACTGCTTGAGCTCGCCGGTGCCCCAGCACGACACGTACAGGCGCTGGTCGTCCACCGACAGGTCGATGTCGGTGACCAGCGGCGGCACCGCGCCGAACGGCTTGAGCACGTCGGGCAGGTCGTCGGGCGAGGCGGGCTCGGCCGGGATGGTGATCACCTTCTGCGCCGCCCAGCGGGAGCCGTCCTTGTGCCACAGCCATACGGAGGCCGACAGGTCCTCGACGCTGACGACGACCCCGGCGAAACCGTACGTCTTGGTCGGATCGTGGGCGGGGCGCAGCTCCAGGGTCATCTGGTGCTGGTCGCCGAGGTCCACCTCCTGGACGTGCCGGCGCTTGCGCAGGTCCCAGAAGTGCAGCTTGTGGCCGTACTTGCGGCCGAGCAGCAGCTCGCCGACGACACCGTCCTCGATCATGGAGGGCGTGCCCCACTCGGAGGTGACCATCACGTCGTGGTTGATGTGCCACCAGAAGTCGTACGCCAGGTACTGCGGGCCGCGGTCCACCTCCCACCGGCCGAGCACGTCGAACGAGTTGTGGTCGAGGATCGCGATGCCGCCGGGCCCGTCGTCGCCGTAGCCGCCGAGCGCGCTGACGTACAGCCCCTCGGGGCCGCAGTGCACGGTGTGCGGGCGGGAGTAGCCGGCCCGCTTGCCCAGCTCCTCGGCCTCGACGACCTTCACGAGCTCCGGGCTGACCCGGTCCTTGGTGTCGTAGACGTAGATCCGCGACGACCGCAGGCCGGGGACGATCAGGTAGCGCCGCTCGACGTGCGGGTGCGGCGCGTACGGGCACAGCGCGCTGCTGCAGGCGTTCCAGCCGAAGTGGTGCAGCTCGTCCCCCGTGTACGGCAGGTCGGTCCAGCCGACGACGGTCCCGTACGACGGGGAGCCGGGGTCGGTGTCGAGCACGGCGAGCGCGTCGGGCCGCTGGGCCGACCGGTCGAAGGCCGCCACGTAGGCCAGCTTCTCCGGCGGCGCCTCGGCGGCGTCCCTGGGCGAGGGATAGAAGGTGGGGTCAGGCTTCCACAACGTCATGCACCCCAGGATTCTCCCGAGTTCCCTACCAAGTCAATAGGAATCTACCGACTGTGACCGGCGCCTGGATAGGGCTATAACAGGACATGCGGTTTCGTGACGGGAGCGGGCATGTTCTTCGGCATCACCAACATCTGGACCTACATCGCAGGATCGTTCCTGATCATCCTGTTGCCGGGGCCGAACTCGCTGTTCGTGCTGTCCACCGCCGCCCAGCGCGGCGTACGGCAGGGCTATCGGGCGGCGGCCGGGGTGTTCGCCGGCGACTCGGTCCTCATGTTCCTGTCGGCCGCGGGGGTCGCGTCGCTGCTGAAGTCCACGCCCGTCCTGTTCTCGATCGTGAAGTACTCGGGCGCGATCTATCTGGCGTGGATCGGCTTCGGCATGCTCCGCGGCGCCTGGCGCTCCCTGCGGGCCTCCCGGGGCGCGACTCCGGCCCAGGCCGCGAAGGCGGCACGGGAGCAGGGTGCGGAGGCGACACAGGAGCAGGTCGCCGAGGCGGCGCAGGAGGCCGTCCCTGCGCCGGTGGGCAACCCGTTCCGTAAAGCGTTCACGATCAGCCTGCTCAATCCCAAGGCCATCTTGTTCTTCGTGGCGTTCTTCGTGCAGTTCGTGGACCCGTCGTACGGCGCGCCCGCGCTGTCGTTCCTGATCCTGGCGCTGATCGTGCAGGTCTTCAGCGTGACCTACCTGACCACGCTCATCTTCGGCGGCACGTTCCTCGCGGCCCACTTCCGGCGCCGCCGCAAGCTGGCCGCCGGGCTCACCACGGGGGTCGGCGCGCTCTTCCTCGGCTTCGGCGCCAAGCTGGCCACCGCGACACTGAGCTGACGCTCACTCCCCGCGCATGTCGGCGAGGGCGTTCTCGAAGGCGTCCATCGCCCGCTGGATCCGGTCGTATCCGGCCGACGGCAGCCAGGCCATGACCCGGGCGACCCCGGCCTTCTCGCACTGCTCCAGCGCGCCGGGGTCGGCCGGCGCGGACAGCATCACGACCTCGATGTCCCTGCCCGCCTCCTCGGCCCGCCGGAACAGCTCGGGGACGCGCTCCAGGATCCCGGGGCCGTAGTTGGGCATCCACGCGTCCCCGTAGGCGAGCACGCGGTCGAAGACGCGCGGCCCGACGCCGCCCACCAGGATCGGCGGGTAGGGCTTCTGCGCCGGTTTGGGCCACGACCAAATCGGGTCGAAGTTCACGAACTCGCCGTGGTACTCGGCCTCGTCACGGGTCCAGATCTCCTGCATCGCCCGCACGCGCTCGCGCATCACGGCGAAGCGGCGGGCCGGGTCGACGCCGTGGTCGCGCAGCTCCTCACGGTTCCATCCGGCGCCGATGCCGAACTCGAACCGCCCGCCGGTCAGGTTGTCCACGCTCGCGACCGTCTTCGCCAGGCCGAGGGGCTCGTGCTCGGGCACCAGGCAGATGCCCGTGCCCACGCGCAGCCGCGTCGTCGCCGCGCCCGCGGCCATCGAGGCGACGAACGGGTCGTAAGTGTGCCAGTAGCGACGGGGCAGTTCGCCGCCCCATTCGTCCTTCGGCGTCTGGCCGCCCGGCGGCACCGGGATGTGCGTGTGCTCGGTGAACAGCAGCGCCGTGTGGCCGCGCTGCTCGACGAGCCGGGCCAAGGCATCAGGACGAACCGCATCATCCGTTGCGAAGTAGCCGAAACCTGAGTCCATGCCGTCAACGTAACCCGCGTCCACCACCCGCGGGGGAAAGCGGTCAGCGCCCCCCGGTAAAGCGCTGATCAGGGGTTTTCCATCCACCAGGACGCCCGCGAGAGGTATGCCGTAGCGTTGTGAAGCGCGGGGGCGGTTCGCGCATTCGGCCCCCGCAGGCCTGACGGTCAGGTACGGTAAGCCACCGACGAGGCCGCCCAACCCGGGTGTTTCCATCCGCTATGTCCGGGTAGGCGCGTTGGCCAACTACAGCGTCGGTCTCCCCCACCGGCCCGTTGGAGTCACCATGAACCACACGCCCTTCGCATTGCCACGGCTCACCGCGCTGATCAAGCAGGCGGTGCCCCGGCTCCTCGAAGGCGTGGTGGCTCCCCTCGTGGTCTTCTACGCGGCTCTCGCGGTGCTCGGCCTGCGCGGCGCGCTGATGGCCGCGGTGTCCTGGGTCTACCTGGGCGTCCTGTGGCGGATCATCCGGCGTCAGCCCGTGCCGGGGACGATGATCATGGCGACGATCGCGATCACCTTCCGCACCGTGATCGGTCTGTGGACCGGCAGCCCCGTCCTCTACTTCATCCAGCCGGAACTCGGCACGATCTGCATCAGCATGGTGCTCCTGGCGTCGGTGCGGATGCGCCGCCCGCTGGTCCAGCGGCTCACACTCGACTACATCCACCTGCCGTCGTTCGTGCTGCGGCACGAGCGCGTCCGCACCTTCTTCGCCCGGATCACCTTGCTGTGGGCGTTCGTGCTGCTGGTCAACTCGGCCATGAGCATCTGGCTGCTGCTGCACGAGTCGATCGGCGACTACCTGATCATCCGCACCGCCGCCGTCGCCGCCGTCACCGGCCTGGCCTTCGTGGCGTCCATCTGGGCGTTCCGCCGGGTTCTGCGGCGGCTGCACGCCGAGGCCCCGGCGATCTCCCGTTAGCCCTCCAGCCTGTGCGTGCGCACCGCCTCGTCGCCGCGGGTGTGCCAGGCGTGGAACGCCAGCGCCGCGACCTTCCATCCCTCGGCCTGCCGTACGAGCCGGAGCCGGTAGACGCCCCACACCTCGAACATGCCGCCGCCCAGCGCGGCGTCGAGCAGGTTGTAGGAGTAGCCCTTGGTGGTCACGTGCGCCTCGGCGCCGTCCACCGTCACGGCGAAGTTGCTCACGCTGTGGAAGCTCTGCTTGCGGGCGTGCAAGCCGGTGCGCCACCCGTCCACGAGGGCCTCGGCGCTCACCCGGGCGGGCTCCCCGCCGTTGAGGCTGGTGAAGTCGGCGTCCACCTCGTCGTCGAACAGCTCCAGGCACACCGGCCAGTTCTTGGCGTCCACGGTGTCGAAGACGGCCGTGACTACGTCCACGATCTCGGCCCGGTCCACCAGTGCGGCGATCTCATCCATGGGCACCATCCTGCCCTACGTGATCTGTGATAGGCACATTTCCCATGGGTACCGCACTGGTCACCGGCGCCTCACGAGGTCTGGGCGCCGTCATCGCCGAACGGCTCGCCGCGGACGGCCGGCACGTCGCCGTCAACTACGCCAACGACACGGCCGGGGCCTCCGCCGTCGTCGACCGCATCATCGCCGCCGGCGGCTCGGCCCGCCTGGCCCGGTTCGACGTCACCGACGAGGAGTCCGTACGGGAGGGCGTGGCCGCGCTCGGGCATGTCGACGTGGTCGTCAACAACGCCACCGGCCCCCAGCCGCTGATGCCCGTGGAGAAGCAGACCTGGGAGGACCACCTCGGCCAGCTCCGCTTCTTCGTCAAGGCCCCGCTGCTGATCCTGCAGGCCGTGCTGCCCGGCATGCGCGAGGCCGGTTCCGGCCGGATCGTCAACGTGGGCAGCGAGGTCGCCGACCTCGGCAACCCGGAGTTCGGGCACTACGTCGCCGCCAAGGCCGCGATGCACGGGCTCACCCGGTCGTGGGCCAGGGAGCTGGGGCCGTACGGGATCACGGTGAACACCGTCGAGCCGGGCTGGATCCCGGTGGAGCGGCACGCGGACGTCCCCCCGGAGGACTACACCGGCTACCTGCGCGACGTCCCGCTGGGGCACATGGGCGTGCCGGCGGACGTGGCCGAGACGGTGGCCTTCCTCGCCTCCCCCGGCGCCCGGTTCGTCACCGGCCAGCGGCTCGCCGTCAACGGCGGCAAGACGATGAGCTGACCCCGCCCACACCGCCGAACGTAAAGAATCATGTGATTCACGAGCTGTTTCGGCAAAAAATCGGTTAATGTCCGTTCATGTCCGGCGCATATTTTCCCCGAATCCAGACCGTCACGGGCGCCGTCCCCGTCGCCGAGATCGACGGGCCGGTGCTGCCGTACGAGCACCTGCGCACCGACACCCGCTGGGGGATCGGCGTGGACTCCGATCCCCACCGGTGGCTGGACGAGGAGCGATACGTGCTGGCCGAGGTCAAGCACCTCGGCAGGGAGTACGCGCTGGGCCTCGTCGTGGAGCACAGCTGCATCGGGATGGCGCGCGACCCCGCGGCGCTCGCCCGGATCTCGATGGCCGCGCGGGTCCCGATCGTGGCCGCCACCGGGTTCGCCGCGCAGCCGTTCGCGGGTGAGACCATCACCCGGTACGGCGTGGAGGACCTGACCGCCGACCTGCTGCACGAGATCGGCGCCGGACTCGACGGGACGGGCGCGCGGCCGGGCGTCATCGTCGCCGCCGCGTGGGACGAGACGCCCACTCCCGCCGAGGAACGGGCCGTCACCGCCGCCGCCCGCGCCTCCCTGCGTACCGACCTCCCGGTGGCGACCGGCGGCCTGGAACTGCTGGAACTCCTGCTCTCGCAGAACGTCCCCGCCCGGCGTCTCAGCGCCCGCGCCGGCGACCCACTGGTCCAGCGCAAGATCGCCGAGACCGGAGCGTACGTGAGCGTGGACGACGCCGAGGACGTCCTCACCCTCCTCGACTCCGGGCACGCCGAACGCGTCCTGCTCAGCAGCGGCGTACGGCTGCGGGAGCACTTGTCAGGCTACGGCGGGCAGGGCTACGGCCGGCTGTTCTCCACAGTCCTCCCCGCCCTGCAGGAGGCCGGCGTGGACGCTGAGACCCTGCGTCTCATCACCCACGAGAACCCGCTCCGCTGGCTCACCGCCTGACCTCACCGCCCGCCTCTCGACGGCGATGTCTCCAGCCGCCGTGGGCAGTGGCATGGCCATGTTCGCCCCACGCCGTGGGCCATGACCGTGGCGGCCATGTGGTCCAGGGCCTCGCCCTGGACCACCCGCATGCCGCCGCTGCCCCGATGGCCAGAAGCAGGCATCCCTTCACGTCAAGACATTAATCAACTTGGCCTGAGTGACATTGGAACCTGACCCGAAAAACGGGCCGCCGGCTGTGGTTCCTCCGGTCTGGTTATCCAGCTGCGGATTGGCGATACCCGCTCCGGTTGATGTGGGCGATTTATGAGCTCGGCGCCTGCGACGGGCCGTTAAGGTCGGATTCGTGGAGTGGAGTTTTCTTTCGGCCGAACAGCTCACGGCCGCTCTGCGCGCCGGTGAGGTGACCTCGGTGGAACTGACCGACGAGGCGATCTCCCGTATCGAGCGGGACGACAAGGCGATCAACGCGATCTGCGTGCCGGACTTCGACCGTGCGCGGGCCACCGCGCGCCGGGCCGACGAGGCACGCGCCGCCGGCGAGGATCGGCCGCTGCTCGGCATTCCGGTGACGGTCAAGGAGTCCTACAACATCGCCGGACTGCCCACGACTTGGGGAATACCGCAGTACGCGAGCTATCTGCCGGTTGAGGATGCGGTGGCGGTGTCGCGGTTGAAGGCCGCGGGCGCGGTGATTCTCGGCAAGACCAACGTGCCATTCATGCTGCAAGACTGGCAGAGCTTCAACGAGATCTACGGCACCACTAACAACCCGTGGGATCACGGTCGCACGTCGGGCGGATCCTCCGGCGGATCAGCGGCGGCGCTGGCATCGGGATTCGGCGCGCTGTCCATCGGCTCCGACCTCGCGGGTTCGCTGCGCACCCCCGCGCATTTCTGCGGCGTCTACGCGCACAAGCCGACATTCGGACTAGTGGCGACCCGCGGGATGGTGCCGCCGCCCGCACCGGCGTTGCCGGTCGACGGCGACCTCGCCGTCTGCGGTCCGATGGCGCGCACAGCCCGCGACCTCGCATTGCTGCTGGACGTGATGGCGGGACCGGACCCGCTGACACTCGGCGTCGCCTACGACGTGACGCTGCCGCCTGCACGCCATCAGCGGCTCTGCGACTTCCGGGTCCTGGTCCTCGACGAGCACCCGCTCATCGCGACCGGGTCCGCTGTGCGGGCAGGGGTGAACCGGGTCGCCGACGCGCTCGTCGACGGCGTGGCCCGCGTCGAACGGCACAGTCCGCTGCTGCCCGATCTGACCGAAGCCGCGACGCTCTATACGCAGCTGATGTGTTCGAACCAAGGCGCGCGTATTCCCGCCGAGGCGTACGAGCAGCTGCGGGCCCGCGCCGCCGGACTGAGCGCGGACGATCAGGGTCTCGACGCGGCGCGGCTGCGCGGCATGGTATTCAGCCACCGCGATTGGATCGAGGCGGATATCCGCCGTGAAATGCACCGCCACAGCTGGCGGCAGCTCTTCGCCGAATTCGATGCCGTGGTGTGTCCGATCATGTCAATTCCCGCGTTTCCGCATGACCACAACCCTGACCGTGGGGAACGGCGGATCGACATCGACGGCGTCGAGTACCCTTACCTCGACCAGCCCGTCTGGGCCGGTCTGGCCACCATGCCCGGACTGCCCTCCACCGCCATACCTGCCGGCCGGTCCCCCGAGGGGCTGCCGGTAGGAGTGCAGCTCATCGGTCCGATGTTCGAGGACCGCACTCCGCTGCGGCTGGCCGAACTACTCGAGCAGACAATCGGCGGCTTCCAGGCACCGAAGTAAGGGTTCAAGCCGTCAACGATCGTGTCACCGGGCGCCGTGTTCGGCCCGGTAGGCTCCTGGGCCTGGCTCGGGGCGGCGTAGTCGGGGACCAGGGCGAACAGGGCCCCGCACAGCACGCGCCCGGCCATTGCGATCGAGGAGGGCCGGGGCCTGTCCTCGGTGAGCGACATCCTGGCCGACACGGCCTGGTGCCTGCTGCCGGCCCGGTCCCGCTTCGGGGGCCGGGCGAAGAACCGGGCCGCCGCGTGGGACGAGACGCCCACTCCCGCCGAGGAACGGGCCGTCACCGCCGCCGCGCGCACCTCCCTGCGCACCGACCTCCCGGTGGCGACCGGCGGCCTGGAGCTGCTGGAACTCCTGCTCTCGCAGAACGTCCCCGCCCGGCGTCTCAGCGCCCGCGCCGGCGACCCACTGGTCCAGCGCCTGACGTCACCGCCCGACCTCACCGCTCGGATCTCGACGGCGATGTCTCCAGCCGCCGTGGGCAGTGGCATGGCCATGTTCACCGGATTCGAACTCAGCTACGTCGAGGTCGGGAATGTGCGTCTCCGGGTGCGGCACGGAGGCGAGGGACCGGCCGTGCTGCTGGTCCACGGGCACCCGCGGACCCACACCACATGGCATCTGGTCGCGCCCGCGCTCGCGGCCGCCGGATACACCGTCGTCTGCCCCGACCTGCGGGGCTACGGCCGGTCCACGGCGCCTCCCGACGAGCCCGACCATTCCCAGGCCGGCAAGCGCGCCATGGCCGGCGACCTGATCGCGTTGATGCGGGAGCTCGGCCACGAGCGGTTCCACGCCGTAGGCCATGACCGCGGCGGGTACGTCGTCCAGCGCCTCGCCCTGGATCATCCGCATGCCGTGGACCATGTCGTCATCCTCGGTGACGTGCCGATCGGTGAGGCGCTGGCCCGCTGTGACGCCAGGTTCGCCCACGCCTGGTATCACTGGTTCTTCATGGGCCGGCCCGCGCCACTGCCCGAGCGGTTGATCGCCGCCGGCCTGGACACCTGGTACACGCTCGATCCGGCCCGGATGGGGCAGGAGAACCACGCGGACGCGGCCGAGGCGATCGCCGACCCCCGCGTACGGCACGCGATGTGCGAGGACTACCGTGCCGGGCTGGGCGTGGACCGTGCCGCCGACGACGCCGACCGGGCCGCCGGGCGCCGGATCACGAGTCCTCTGCTGGTCCTGTGGGGAGCCAAGGACGACGTGGCGGAGCTGTACGACCACGATGTTCTTGGCGTGTGGCGACCGTGGGCCACCGACCTCTACGGTTACGCCCTCGACACCGGCCACCACATGATGGAAGAAGCCCCCGATCTCCTCACCGAGGCTTTGCTGGACTTCCTCCCCCGGCCCTGACGCGTCCGCAGGAACGGCACGGGGAACCGCGCGGTCCGGCCGGTCCACGCCGACATCCGCGGCGTCCTCCCGGCGATCACCGAGCCGGCGAGCGTGACCGCGATCGTCTGCATGGGAGACACGCTGACCCACCTGCCCCGCAGGGCCGACGTGACCGCCCTTCTCGCCGACTGCGCCGCGGCCCTGGCCCAGAACGGCAGGCTCGTCGTCACCTACCGCGACCTGACCCGGCCACTGTACGGGGCCGACCGGTTCCTTCCCGTCCGCAGCACCCCGGATCAGGTCCTCACCTGCTTCCTCGAGTACGTCGACCAGGAAACGGTCCTGGTCCATGACGTCCTGCACCGGCGCTCCGGCGCCACCTGGACACAGCAGGTCGGCAGCTACCCGAAGCTGCGCATCGGCGCGGACTGGCTGGCCGGGCGGTGCGCGGAGGCCGGGCTGACCCTGGAGCGCGACGAGGCGGGTCCGCGCGGCATGCGGCTCCTCACGGCCGTCAAGAAGGAACGGCCGCCGATCACGAACGACGCGGGCCCCAGGAGAAGGGGCGGCGTCCTCGGGGGCGATGACGCGCGCAGATTCGGCTTTCCCGCCGCCGGAGACGAGCGGAGCATGCTCGTCAACGTCCTGGCGGCGCAGCGGGCGACGCTGGAGCTGAAGTGCGCGGGCCTGACCGTCGAGCAGGCCCGGCGGTCCGCCGGGCCCTCCACGCTGTCGCTGCTCGGACTGGTACGCCACCTCGCCGACGTGGAGCGCCGCTGGTTCCGCCGCGTGCCGGCCGGGCAGAACGCGCCTGACCGTTTCTCCTCCACGGCGGACCCCGACGGGGACTTCGACGGGGCCGTGCCGGACCCCGCCGTCGTGACCGCCGCGTGGGAGGCCTGGCACGAGGAGGTGGCGTTCGCCGGCGCCTATGTCGCCGAGGCGCCCCACCTCGACGTCGAGGGCCACGACGCCTGGCGTCGCAGGGTGTCGCTGCGCTGGGTGCTCATCCACCTGATCGAGGAGTACGCCCGGCACAACGGCCACGCCGATCTCCTCCGCGAACGCATCGACGGAGCGCTGGGGGTGTGACACACCAGTCCGGCGGCGTCCCTAGGAGTCGAAGCCGACGCCGAAGGCGTCGAGGGTGCGCAGCCAGGCGTTGCGGCGGCCCTCGTGCTCGTCGGCCCGGGCGATGGCCCAGCGGGTGAGCTGGATGACGCCCGACCGCACCGGCTCCGGCGGGAAGGGCATCGGCTTCTGCCGCACCATGCGCAGGTCCGTACGCTCGGTCACCCGGCCCTGCAGCAGGTCGAGCATCACGTTGGCCCCGAACCGGGTGGCGCCCACGCCGAGGCCGGTGTATCCGGCGGCGTAGGCGAGGCGTGAGCCGTACGCAGTGCCGAAGAAGGCGCTGAACCGGCTGCAGGTGTCGATGACCCCGCCCCACTTGTGCGTGAAGCGCAGGCCGTGGAGCTGAGGGAACGTCTCGAAGAAGTGCGTGGCGAGCTTCTCGAAGGTGGCGTCGCGCTGGTCGTACTCCGGCTTGACCAGGCCCCCGTTGTGGTAGACCGCGTCGTAGCCGCCCCACAGGATCCGGTTGTCGTCGGTCAGCCGGTAGTAGTGGAACTGGTTGGCCGAGTCGCCGATGCCCTGGCGGCCCCGCCAGCCGACCTCCGCCAGCAGGTCGTCCGGCACCGGCTCGGTCATCAGCACGTAGTCGTACACCGGCACGAGGAAGTGCCTGAGCCTGCGCAGCAGCGGAGGGAAGGCGCCGGTGCCGAGCGCCACCCGCCCGGCCCTGACCCGCCCCTTCGGCGTCTCCAGTTCGAGCGCGACGCCGTCGTCGTGCAGGGACCGCACCGGCGTGTGCTCGAAGACGCGCACGCCGAGCCGCACGCAGACGTCGCGCAGCCCCCACGCCAGCCGCGCCGGGTCGACCATGGCGACGCCCTGCCGGTCCCACACGCCGCCGAGGTACGTCGGGGAGTCCACCTCGGCCCGCACCTGCTCGCGGTCGAGCCGCTCCAGCGGCAGGCCGAGCGAGGCCGCCCCGCTCACCTCCTCATCGAGCCCGGCGAGCTGCCACTCCTCGGTGGCCACCCGCAGCTCGCCGGTCCGTTCGAAGGAGCAGTCGACGCCGTACCTGGCAAGGGTCGCCTCGATCTCGTCGAGGTTCTCCCGGCCGAGGCGTTCCAGCGTCGCGATCTCCGCGGGCCAGCGGTCCTGCCCGTTGCCGAGCCCGTGGGTCAGGCTCGCGGCGCAGAACCCGCCGTTGCGGCCGGAGGCGGCCCACCCGACCGCGCGGCCCTCCAGGAGGACCACGTCGAGCGAGGGGTCGCGCTCCTTGGCCATCAGTGCCGTCCACAGGCCGGTGAAGCCGCCGCCGACCACCGCGAGGTCCGCCGTGACGTCTCCCGTCAGCGGGGGCAGCGGCTCGGGCGCGATCGGCCGGTCCAGCCAGTACGGCTTGCGCTCCGCGTCGGCGAGCGCCTTCGACGGAACCACAATTTTCACTTCCTCACGCGTTGGCGCGGCGGCGTGCCACGAGGGCGTTGGCCACGGCAATCAGCACGCCGGCCGCGAAGATCAGCGTGCCCATGACGTTGACCTGCGGCGGGAGGCCCACGCGGGTGGCGCCCCAGATCCACAGCGGGAACGTCATGGTGCCGCCGGAGTTGAAGTTGGTGATGACGAAGTCGTCGATCGACAGCGCGAAGGCCAGCATCGAGCCCGCCAGCACGCCGGGGAAGATCATCGGCAGGGTGACCAGCCGGAACGTCGTCCACGGTCCCGCGCCGAGGTCGCGGGCCGCCTCCTCGAGGGAGGCGTCGAGCGTCATCACCCGGGCCCGCACGGTCACGGCCACGAACGAGATCGAGAACATGACGTGCGAGATCAGGATCGTCACGAAGCCGAGCGGCACGGCGAGCGTGACGAACAGCGACAGCAGCGACGCGCCCATCACGATCTCGGCGCAGGAGATCGCCGCGAACATCACGAGGTTCATCGCCCCGGAGCCGCGGAAGCGGTAACGGCCGAGCGCCAGCCCGATCAGCGACCCGAGCACCCCCGCGACCAGCATCGTCAGCACGGCGATGAGCAGCGAGTTCACCAGAGCCTGGGTGAGGTCGCCGATCTCGAACAGCTTGCCGTACCACTTGAGCGTGAAGCCCTGCCAGGCCGTGTTGTACCGGCCCTTGGTGTCGTTGAAGCCGAACAGGATCATCACGGCGATCGGCAGCACGAGCCACGCGATCACCAGCCAGGTGTAGATCTGCAGGCCGCGGCCCCGCAGCAGGCCACCCCTCATCGGGCCGCCACCTCCAGCACGTCCTCGGTGCCGAGCGCCTTGGCGTACGCGAAGATGCCCACGAGCAGCAGGGCCATCAACGTGAACGACAGCGCCGAGGCGGTCGGGTAGTCCTGGTTGACCAGGAACTGGTTCTGGATGACGTTGCCGATCATCGTGTTGCTGGTGCCGCCGAGCACGGAGGCGTTGACGTAGTCCGACGTGGCCGGCACGAACGTCATCAGCACGCCGGCGAACACGCCCGGCAGCGACAGCGGCAGCACGACGCGCAGGAAGGTCTGCACCTTGCTGGCGTAGAGGTCCTGCGCGGCCTCGAGGACGCGGGGGTCGATCCGCTCCAGCGCCACGTACATCGGCAGGATCATGAACGGCAGGAAGTTGTAGGCCAGGCCGCCGATCACCGCCGCGCTCGTGGCCAGGATGTGGAAGTCCTGCGGCACCAGGCCGATCGACTTCAGCGGCCCGAGCAGCATGCCGTTGTCGGACAGGAAGAACTGCCAGGAGATGGTGCGCAGCACGAACGACACCAGGAAGGGCAGCAGCAGCAGGAACAGGTAGACCGACTTGCGGGTGCCGCCCTTGAATGCGATCCAGTACGCCACGGGGAACCCGATGACGATCTGGATGAGCGTCGAGGCCAGGCCGTACACCAGCGACCGGATGATCTGGTCGTGGTAGGTGCTGATCCCGTCGACGTAGCTGTGCCAGTTGAACGTGAACGCGTAGCCGTTGACGACGTCGCCCGACTGCAGCGACAGCGACAGCATGACGACCGTCGGGACGACGAAGAAGATCGCCAGCCAGAGCGTGCCGGGGAAGAGCAGCAGGTATGGCGTCAGCGAAGCCTTGAGCCTGCTCATGACGTCGTGATCGCCTGGAAGATGGACTCGAACTTCTTCTGCTCCTGCGGCGTCTTGAAGTTCACGTAGTTGCGCAGCCTGGCCGAGTCCTGCTCGCTCGGGAACACCAGCGGGCTGCTCGCCACCTCCTCCAGGAGCTTCTTGTCGTGCCCGGAGGCCTTGGCCGCGTCGGCGACGATGACGTCCTTGGCGGCCGGAACCGGCGTGACGTAGTTGATGTACTCCGCGAGGTGCGCCGCCACGTTCACGTCATAGAAGAAGTTCATCAGCATGATCGCGTCGACCGGGTTCGTCGCGGTCTTCGGGATCGTCATGTTGTCGGTCCAGATGGTGCCGCCCTCCTGCGGGACCACGAACTTGAGGTCCGTGCCGTCGGAGACGTTCTTCTGGAAGACGTCGCCCGACCACGCCATCGTGAGCCAGATGTCGCCCTTGGCGAGCGGGTCGGTGTACGCCTGGTCGTAGTACTTGCGCACGATGCCGGCGTCGCGCTGCTCCTGGAGCTTGGCCGCGGCCTTCTCCCAGTCCGCCTCCGTGGACTTGTCGGGGTCGGCGCCGATCGCGAACAGGCCGAAGTTGGCGATCTCCTGGGAGTCGGACATCATGCCGACCTTGCCCTTGTACTTGGGGTTCCACAGGTCGGCCATGCTGGTCGGCGGGGTGTCGACGTACTTCGGGTTGTACGCGATGCCGGTCATGCCGGAGGCCCAGGGGATGCTGTAGACGTTGCCCGGGTCGAACGACTCGTTCTTGTACTGCGCCGCCGCGTTGGCCGCGAAGTTCGGCAGCTTGGAGTGGTCGAGCGGCGCGAGGTAGCCGAGCTGGACGAGCTGCTGGAAGTGCAGGCCGTTGGTGACGACCATGAGGTCGTAGTCGATCGACTGCCCGGCGGCGAGCTGCGGCTGGATCTTGGCGAACCAGCTCGGCATCTCGAGGATGACCTCTTTGTAGTTCACCGTGATGCCGGTCTGCTGGGTGAACTGCTTGAGCTCGGGCTGCTTGGGGTCCATGTAAAGCGGCCAGTTGGCGAAGTCCACGTGGCCGTTCTTCGTCTTGCCCGACCAGAACTTCTCCACCTCGGACTGGGCCTGCGCGGAGGAGGACGGCCTGGCCGTGCCCTTGCCCTGCACGCCGCAGGCCGCGAGGGCGAGCCCGGCGGCCGACAGGCCCGCGAGCCGGAAGGCGTCGCGCCTGCCGAGCCGGCGCTGGGTCATGCCGCGGAGGAGGGCGGGATCCTGCCTGTATGGGTCGTTCATAGGGGTTCGTGCTCCGGATTCGCTGTACCGGGGTTAGGGGATTCGTCGCGGGGGTTCGACGGAAGAGGGTGACGCGGGGATTTACCGCAGCGCGTAGGAGTGCCAGGGCTGCCAGGAGAGCCAGACCGTGTCGCCTCGCTCGGCGGTGATCGTGCTGTCGTGCGCGTTCTGCTCGAACACCGTGATCTCGGCGCCGTCGCCGAGCACCACGACGTAGCTGTTGGAAGTGCCGAGGTAGACGACCTCGGCGACCGTCCCCCGCACCACGCTGAGGTCGCCTTCCGGCTGATCCTTCGCGATCTTGATCTTCTCGGGCCGGACCGTGAGGTCGACCGTGGCGCCGGCCGCGAGCGCGCCGTCGGCGGGGACGAGGATCCGGTCGCTCGCGCCGAGCGCGAGCACGGCCGTGTCGCCGGTGACCTGCTGGACGGTGCCGCTCAGCAGGTTGGAGGTGCCGATGAAGCCGGCCACGAACTTGCTGGCGGGCCGCTCGTAGATCTCGCGGGGGTCCGCGAGCTGCTCCACGAGGCCGTCGTTCATGACCGCGATGCGGTCGCTCATCGTCAGCGCCTCGCTCTGGTCGTGCGTCACGTAGACGAACGTGATGCCGACCTCGCGCTGGATGCGCTTGAGCTCGATCTGCATGGCCTGGCGGAGCTTGAGGTCGAGCGCGCCGAGCGGCTCGTCGAGCAGGAGCGCGCGCGGCCGGTTGACCAGGGCGCGGGCGAGCGCGACGCGCTGCTGCTGGCCTCCGGACATCTCCTTCGGCCGGCGCTTCTCACGGCCGCCCAGGTCCACGACCTCCAGGATCTCGCCGACGCGGCGCTTGATCTCCGCGTCGGGGACCTTCTTGCGCTTGAGCCCGAACGCGACGTTGTCCCAGACGTTCATGTGCGGGAACAGCGCGTAGGACTGGAACACCATGTTGATGTCACGCTTGTTCGGCGGGACGTTCGTGACGTCCTCCCCGTGGAGCCTGACGACCCCCTGTGTGGGGTCCTCGAACCCGGCGATCATTCGCATGCTGGTGGTCTTGCCGCAGCCTGAGGGGCCGAGGAGGGAGAAGAACTCCCCCTCCGCGATGGCGAGGCTCACGCCCTTGACCGCCCGTACGACCTCACCGTGCGAGACGTACTCCTTGACCACGTTGTCGAGTTCGATGGCGGGCACGTCTCCTGATACGGGGGCAGCCGCGACGGCTGCCCCCGGGCCCGCCTGGATCTCTGTCATTCCAGGCTTATCCCTCTTTTTCGATAGGTGTCCGGCCGGAGCCGGGCGTACCTATTCGCCGATGTAGTGCATGACGTGCTTGACGCGGGTGTAGTCGTGCAGGCCGAAGACGGACAGGTCCTTGCCGTAGCCCGAGTGCTTGAAGCCGCCGTGCGGCATCTCGGACACGAACGGGATGTGCGTGTTGACCCAGACCACGCCGAAGTCGAGCCGCTTGGACATCCGCATCGCGCGGCCGTGGTCGGAGGTCCACACCGAGCCGGACAGGCCGTAGCGGACGCCGTTGGCCTTGGCCAGAGCGTCGGCCTCGTCGGTGAACGTCTGGACGGTCATGACGGGGCCGAAGATCTCGTCCTGGACCATCTCGTCGTCCTGCTTCAGCCCGTCCACGACGGTCGGGGCGAAGAAGAAGCCCTTGTCGCCGACGCGGGCGCCGCCGGTGAGGACCTTCGCGTGCTCGGGGAGCCGCTGGAAGAAGCCCTCGACCCGGGCGAGCTGGTTGGCGTTGTTCACCGGCCCGAAGTAGGCGTCCTCCACGTCGTGGCCGCCCAGCTTGGTGGCGGCGGCGGCCTCGGCCAGCGCCGCGGCGAACTCGTCGTGGATGCTCTCCTGCACCAGCACGCGGCAGGCGGCGGTGCAGTCCTGGCCGGCGTTGTAGAGGCCCGCCCCGGCGATCGCCTCGGCGACGGCCTTGATGTCCTTGACGTCCTCGAAGACCACGACCGGGGCCTTGCCGCCCAGCTCCAGGTGGACGCGCTTGAGGTCCTCGGCGGCGGTCCTGGCGACCGACATGCCCGCGCCGACCGAGCCGGTGATCGCGACCATGCTCGCGGCCGGGTGGCCGACGACCAGCGAGCCGGTCTCCCGGTCACCGGTCACGACGTTGAAGACACCGGCCGGCAGGACGTCACCGAGGATCTCGGCCAGCTTCAGCGTGGAGACCGGGGTGGTGTCGGACGGCTTGAGCACGATCGTGTTGCCGGCCGCGAGAGCGGGGGCGATCTTCCACACCGCCATCATCATCGGGTAGTTCCACGGCGTGACCTGGCCGATGACGCCGATCGGCTCGTGCCGGATCACCGAGGTGTGGTCGGCGAGGAACTCCCCGGCGGTGGGGCCCTCCAGGGTGCGGGCCGCACCGGCGAAGAACCGGAAGTGGTCGGCGGCGACCGGGGTCTCGTCCTCGGCCATGCGGGCGCGGGGCTTGCCGGTGTTACGGCACTCGGCCTCGTTGATCTCGTCCGCGCGGGCCTCGATCGCGTCGGCGACCTTCAGCAGCAGCGCCGCGCGCTCGCCCGGCGTCGTCTGGCCCCACGTCTCGAAGGCGGCCGTCGCGGCGGCGTACGCCGCGTCGACGTCCTCCTGACCCGACACCGGTGCCTGGGCGTAGACCTCCCCCGTCGTAGGGTCTACGACGTCGGAGAAACGGCCGCTCGCGGCGTCGACGAACTTCCCGTTCACGAAGTTCTGGAGACGGGTGGTCACCGTTGACCTCCTGTTGGTGGCTGAGTTGTCGCGACTCTGGCAGAGCAAAGAGCCTACGACAAGGGATTTCGTCGCTAAGATACCAAATTGCTACGAAATCGCTTGACGCGAGCCATGGAGCTGACAACATGTCAGACCACGATCGCAACATGTCAAACACGACGCTGTAACACCAGGTCGCTACGGCGATCTAAGCCCGCCAAGAGAGGACACCCCCCGAGGATGACGACTCCGCCTAAGGCTCGCGCGGCTGCCGCGAAGGGTGGGCCGGTGGTGCTCGACGAGATCTCCAAGCAGATCATCGAGCAGCTTCAGATGGACGGGCGAAAGCCGTACGCCGCCATCGGCAAGGCGGTGGGACTGTCGGAGGCCGCGGTGCGCCAGCGCGTGCAGCGCCTTCTCGACCTCGGCGTCATGCAGATCGTCGCCGTCACCGACCCGCTCACCCTGGGCTTCCCCCGCCAGGCCATGATCGGCATCAAGTGCGAGGGCGACCTGGAGCAGGTCGCCGACGAACTGTCGCAGATCCCCGAGATCGACTACGTGGTGCTCACGGCCGGCTCGGTCGACATCATGGTCGAGGTGGTCTGCGAGGGCGACACCCACCTGCTCGAGATCCTGGGGAAGATCCGGGCGATCTCCAGCGTGCGCGCGACCGAGACGTTCGTCTACCTCAAGCTGCACAAGCAGACCTACTCCTGGGGCACGCACTGACGCCGGCGTCCGGGACGGCCGTCATCACGGCCGGTAGTGGGCGCAAGCGGCGCTCAAGTGGTCGATAAGCAGGCGGGCGTACCACAGGAGCGCGGCACCCGCGCGAGCAGAGGGGCGGGTCTGACTCCTTGGGAGCGTGCTCGATGAGCAGACGCATGATCTTTTCCATCACTGCCGGCCTCGCGCTCACGGGGACGATCGTCGTCGCAGCACCGGCGCACGCCGCCACCGGCTGCGCGATCACGCCGTACGGGCTGATCGGCGCACGGTGGGCCGAGCTGGGCGGCGCGAACGGCAAGCTGGGCTGTCCGACGACGCAGGAGACCGACGTCTACATGAACGGCGTCGGCTGGGCCGGGCGCAGGCAGTCGTTCGTGCGCGGGCAGATGGCCTGGTCTCCCAAGAACGGCTCCAAGCTCGTGGTGGCCGCCTACTCCACGAACGGATACGCCTACTTCGATTGGAAGTCGACCGACCGCTTCTGGGACAAGTTCCTCGTCCGCTGGACCAGCGCCGCGGATCCCAACGGGGGGCAGGAGGACTTCATCGGCGGCAACCGCGGCAAGGCGTGGACCCGCCTGCGGACCAACAGCGGCTACCGCTGGAATGTCAAGGGATGCGACACCGGCGTGTTCGGTTCGAGATGCCAGCCTTACTGGACGATCTCGGTCACCGGCTGAGCCTCGGACCGGTGTCAGCCGATGCGGGCGACGGCGCGCACGGGGGCTCCGTCGCCTCCAGACAGGCGCAGCGGGAACAGTGAGACCTCGATCGGACGACCGGCGGCCTGGGCCTCCAGGAGCGGGCCGAGGTCGCGCAGGTTCTCCGCGATGACGGCGTGCGCCCCGCACAACACGCGATGCGCCGGCAGATCGGCGGGAGCCGGGGTGGGGTCGACGCTGAGCGCGTCGACGCCCACGGTCCGCACGCCCGAGGCGACGATCCGGCGGGCGGTCTCCGCCTCCAGATAAGGATGGGCCGGGTATTCAGGGGCGCCCCAGTGCTCGTCCCAGCCCGTCGCGACCAGCAGGACGGTCCCCGGGCCCAGCCGCGCGGCCACCGTGCCGAGCATCGCGGGGGTGATCGGCGCGCGCGGCGGCAGGCCCCGGACATCGAGGACCGCCGCAGGCCCGAGGAACCGCTCCAGCGGCAGGGCGTCGAGCGTGGGCAGCGCGTCGTCGATGTGATACGGCGCGTCCACGTGCGTGCCGGACTGCGACCCGAGGTGCAGGCCGAGGACGTTCACGCCCTCGGCCGCCACCGTGAGGGCGGGCGCGATCTCCACCTCCGGGTCTCCGGGGTAGACGGGCATGCCGCTCACGACGGGCACCGACAGGTCGACGATCATGTGCTTCTCCCGGCCTTTCCGAGCGCGAGCAGGCCGATCAGATCGTAGGCCACGAAGAAGGCGAGCCCCAGCCTGTCGAGGAGGGTCAGCGCGTCCGCGAGAGCTCGTACAGATCCGTCCGCCGGTCGCGGTGGACGTCGTTGCGCGGGCCGGTGGCCTTGTCCCTGGCCGCGGCCAGGTCGCAGTCGGCCACCAGCACGGCGGGCCCGTCCCTGAGCACGGGCCCCGCGAGGGGGTAACCGTCCGGCCCGATGACCGAGGTGCCGCACACCCAGCCCACTCCGCGCTCGGCGGCGCAGCGGTCGGCCACGGCGACGAACATGCGGTTGGCGGCGGCGGCCACCTGGGCGTGGGCGACCAGCACCGAGCGCTCCCCGGCCGGGACGGGCGATACCGGCCAGTTGGTGGAGACGGCGAGCAGGTCGGCCCCGGCCAGGCCCACCGCCCGCACCCACTCGGGAAACTCCAGGTCGTAGCAGACCATCATCGCGATCCGGCCGAGCGCGGTGTCCACCACGGGAGCGGCGGCGTCGCCGGGCGCGAACACGTCCTGCTCGTCGTGCCACAGGTGGGCCTTGCGGTAGACGGCCCTGATCCCGGTGGAGTCGACCATGACCTGGCTGTTGCGCACGACGCCGTCCGCCGTCTCGCAGAACCCGCCCACGATGACCAGGTCGTGGGCCTTGGCCAGCCGCCCCCACTCCGTGACGGTCGGGCCGTCGGCCGGCTCGGCCAGGTCCCTGGCCTCCTCCGCGCCGGTGAAGACGTATCCGCTGTTGACCAGCTCGGGCAGCACGACCAGGCGGGCCCCGGCCGCGGCGGCCTCGGCGACGGCCGCCGCGGCGGCGGCGCGGTTCGCCTCCGGCTCGCTCACGCGCAGCGGAAGCTGCGCCACGGCGACCCGCGTCACGGCCGCGCCACCCTGCATGCCACCGCGCGGCCCGGCGCTCGGACTCATACGTTCCTCCAGGTGAGGGGGAGATCGATCGAGTGTGCCCGACTCGCCCGCATCAGGACAATCGGTGCTATCCCGGGAAATAGGCTGGCCGTCGTGGACGCGCACAACACCGTGGAGGACCTGCTGCGCTCCCCCGCGCTGCAGCTGAGGGTGCTGGCGGGCGAGCGTGGCCTCGGCAGATCGGTCTCCTGGGCCCACGTGAGCGAGCTGGAGGATCCCACACCCTGGCTTCTCGGGGCCGAGGTCATCATGACGACCGGCATCGGCGTGCCGAAGAGCGCGGCCGCCCAGCGCGCGTACCTGGAGCGGCTCGACGACGCGGGGGTGGCCGCGCTCGCGCTCAGCGCGGGGCTGCACGTCCCCCCGTTGCGCCGGGCCTTCCTCGACGCGGCCGAGGAGCGGGGGTTCCCCGTGCTGGAGGTGCCGCTGGCCGTGCCGTTCATCGCGATCGCGCAGGAGGTCGCGGCGGCCGTGCAGGAGGACGCCAGGCAGCGGCTGGGGGCGCAGCTCCAGGTGTTCGGCGCGCTGCGCTGGCTCGCGTCCGAGGGCCTGGACACGGCCGGGCTGTTCCGGCGGCTCGAACGCCTGTCGGGCTACGCGATCTACCTGAGCACACCACAGGGGCGCCCGCTGCTGCCCGGCGTGCCGGCGCCCCCGCCGTCCGTGCGGCTGCCCGCCTCCGCGGACGCCCCGCCGACGATCCCCGGCGGGTTCGCGCTCCCGGTGCCCGCGCCCGGCGGGCCGGCCGGGTTCCTGGTCGCCTTCGAACGGGAGGGGGCCCGCCCGGCGGGGCTCGCCGTGGTCCAGCACATCGCGACCGTCGCCGCCCTGCGGGTGGCGATGGTGCGCAGCGAGCGCGAGACGCTGCGCCGCCAGGGCGCCGAGACGCTGGCCGAGCTGCTGCAGGACGTGCTCGACCCGGAGACCGCCCGGCGCAGGCTCGCCCTGATGGGCCTGCCGCCCGACCGCGACATCGCGCTGCTCGTGGTGCGCGACGCCGCGGACGACGCCGTCGTGCAGGCCCTCGGCGAGCACCCGCACCTCATGCTCCGCCGCCACCGGGACCTTTACGTGCTGACGGCGGCGGCCGTCGCCACCGCGGAACTGGAGGCGGTGCCCGGCATCGCGGCCGGCGTCAGCCGCCCCCTGCCGCCCGGGTCGTCACTGCGCGTCGCCCAGCGCGAGGCGCTCTGGGCGGCCTCCCGCGCCGCCGAGGCGGGCAGGCCGCTGGTCGCCTACGGCGAGGACACCACGGGCCGGTGGCTGCCCGACGACGTGGGCGTGCTGGCCGCCCTGGTCGAGCACGTGCTCGGCGACGTCCTGCGATACGACGCGGAGCACGGCTCTGACCTGATCGCGTCGGTGCGGACGTGGATGGAGCGCGACCGCCGCGTCGACGACGCCGCGCGGGCCCTGCACGTGCACCCCAACACGCTGTCGTACCGGCTGCGCCGCTTCGGCGCGCTGACCGGGCGCGACCTGTCGGCGACCGGCGACTTCGCCGAGGTGTGGCTCGCCATCCGCGCCGCGGCGCAGCTCGGCCGGGTCTGAGCGCCCGGCGGGATCAGCGGATGCCGACGTAGAAGCGCGTCTGGTCGCTGCGGTGGAGGGCGTAGTACGCCTCGAACCTGGTGTTGTCCTCCAGCCACGCGACCGACTCGATGCCGAGCAGCGGTGTCGAGGTGGACACCTCAAGCAGGGCCGCGTCCTCCCGGTTGGGGAAGACCGCCTCGATCCAGCGGTCGGCCGCGGCGGGCTCGATGCCGTATCGGCGGCGCAGCACGTCGTACAGCGACTGGTTCTCCAGGATGGCGCGTTCGAGCCCGGGGACGAGCCGGGCGGGCAGGGCGGTGTCGACGAGCAGCCACGGCTGGCCGTCGACCCGGCGGAGCCTGCGCAGCCGGACGACCTGCTCCCCCAGCGGTATGCGCAGGAGCGCGGCCTCCCGCTCGTCGGCCTCGCCGAGCGCCTGGCGGACGGTCTGCGTGGTCACCCGGCGCCCGGACTCCCGCAGGTCGTCGGCGGACCCGGACATCGACCCGACGAACCTCAGCTCGGTCTTGCGGGGCGCGACGAAGGCGCCCTTGCCCTTTACCTTGTAGATCAGGCGCTGCTGGACCAGCTCACGCAGCGCCTCCCTGACGACCGTGCGGGAGACGCCGAACAGGTCGCTCAGCTCGGCCTCTGACGGCAGCGGCTGGTCGGGCCCGCGCACGCCGCTCTCGATCTCCGCGCGCAACGCCCGCATGAGCTGCATCCACAGCGGTTCCGCCCCGTCGCGGTTGAGGGGGGGATAGGTCATCGTCACGGGAACCTCCTCGGCGGCACCGCAGCAGGATGCCCCACTCCGACCTGTAACTACAAGTGGGCCCGGCTGTTACCAAGATTATCCGTCACTGGCGGTCCGAGGTTGACCGAAACAGGCTCTTGACAGGCCCGTAACGCCCGCTTAGTTTGCTTGTCACTACAGACCTGTAATGACAGGTCGATCGGGCGAAGCCTTCACGCCGACTCTCCCCCCTCGCGAACCCGCTCTGTCTGGAGACACCATGCACATGCGTCCCACACGCCGGCCCTGGCGCGCCGCCTCCGCCGCCGCGGCGATCTCCGCTCTCGCCGTACTGGCCGCGGGCTGCGGCTCCGGCGGCTCCGGTAGCGCCACCGCGGACGCCGCCGGCGGGGCCGCGGGCGGCGGCGACAAGCCCTTCATCGCGCTGAGCAACGGCTTCATCGGCAACGGCTGGCGGCAGACGATGATCGCCAAGTTCGAGGCCGCCGCCGAGCAGGCCAAGACCGACGGGCTGATCGGCAAGTACAAGGTCGTGAACGCGCCGGGCGAGAACTCGGCGACCGAGCAGGTCGCCCAGATCAAGAGCCTGCTGCTGCAGAAGCCCGACGCGCTGCTCATCGACCCCGCCTCGCCCACCGCGCTGCAGCCGGTGATCCAGCAGGCCTGTACGGCCGGCGTCAAGGTCGTGGTCTTCGACTCCGCCATCGACGCGCCCTGCGCGCACGTGCTGCAGAACAGCTTCGTGGACTGGGCGACGTACGCCGCCAAGCCGCTGCTCGAAGGCATCGGCGGCAAGGGCTCGGTCATCGTGAGCCGCGGCGTGGTCGGCTCCCAGCCCGAGGCCGAGATGCTCGACACGACCAAGAAGGTCCTCGCGGACTACCCCGGGGTGAAGACCGTGGCGACCGTCACCGGCATGTGCGACGGCGCCACCGCGCAGAAGGCCGTGCTCGGCGTGCTGTCCAGCGTGCCGAAGGTGGACGGCGTCATCGGCTGCGGCGACGGCTACGGCGTGGCCCAGGCGTTCGCCACGGCGGGCAAGCCCGTGCCCGCGGTCGACTTCGAGACCAACGGCCGCGCGCTGAGCTACTGGCGGGACAACAAGATCGACAACGGCTCGGTCGCCGTCATGTCCGACCCCGGCCAGTCGGTCGCCGCGCTCTGGGAGGCCCTGGACCTCCTCGGCGGCAAGGACGTGCCCAAGCAGATGACCTTCCCGATCGTCCTGATCGAGCAGAAGGACCGCGACGCCTGGGCCTCGGTGCTCAAGCCCGACGAGTACGCCGCCTGGCCGTGGACCCAGGAGCTGTTCCGCCAGCAGGTGGAGGCCGTGAAGACCGGCGGCAAGCCGGTCCAGCCGCCGATCCCGTCGGCCGCGAGCTGATCCGGCCTCACATCGACCACGGCACGGAGGAGACGGAGGAGACCGGGCATGCACGTCGACAATCTCCCGGCCGGCGGCACGGCGCCGCCGGAGACGGACACCGGACCGGCCGTCCGGCCGCCCGTCGTCACCGCCAGGGGCGTGACCAAGGCGTACGGGCGCACCCGGGCCCTGACGGGCGTGGACCTGGAGGTCCGCGCGGGCGAGGTGCTCGGGCTGGTCGGTCACAACGGCGCGGGCAAGAGCACGCTCATGCGCGTGCTCGCCGGGCTGGAGGCCTGCAACACGGGCACGGTCCTCGTGCACGGGAGGAAGGCGTCCGCCGAGGACTTCCGGTCGGTGCGGATGGCCTACCAGGAGACGTCGCTGTGCCCCGACCTCACCGTGGCGGAGAACATGTGGGTGTCCTCGCGGCACTGCCTGCCCCGCCTGGGGTGGCGGCGCGCGGCGAGCGACGCGGTGCGCCGCCGCCTCGACGAGATGTTCCCCGGCCACGGCGTCTCCCCGCGTGACCGGGTGGAGGACCTGTCGCTGGCCCGGCGCCAGATGGTGGAGATCGCCCGCGCCTGCCTGGTGGACCGGCTCGACCTGCTGATCCTCGACGAGCCCACCGAGTCGCTCGGTCCGGACGCCGCCCGGTCGCTGTACGCCTACGTGCGCAGGCTGACCGAGGCAGGCACCGCCGTGCTGCTCATCTCGCACCGCATCCGCGAGGTCCTCTCGGTGGCCGACCGGGTGGCCGTGCTGCGCGACGGCGCGGTCACCGCGGAACGGCCGGCCGGCGGGCTCGGCGAGCCGGACGTCCTCGAGCTGATGGGCGCCCACGTCGCCGCTCCTGCGGCGGCCGGCACGCGGACGGCCGCCGCAGGGACCGCCGTGCGGGAGACGGTGGCCGAGCTGCGCGGCGCCACCGGACCCGGCCTGCGGGAGGTCACCCTGCGGGTCGGCAAGGGCGAGGTCGTGGGCCTCGCCGGGCTGGCCGGCCAGGGCCAGCAGGAGGTGCTCGAACGCCTGTGGCGGCCGGTCCGGCGCGACACCACGGTCAACGTGACGCGGGCGTACGTGCCGGGCGACCGGCAGCGCTCGGGCGTCCTGCCCCTGTGGAGCGTGGGCGACAACCTGATCGTGACCGCGCTGCGCGGCATCGCCCGCCGGGGGCTGCGCCGTCCAGCCGATGAGCGCGCGGTGGTCGGCGACTGGGTGAAGCGCCTGGCCATCAGGGGCGGCGCGGAGGCCGGGATCACCGAGCTCAGCGGCGGCAACCAGCAGAAGGTCATCGTCGCCCGCGCCTTCGCCTCCCCCGCCGGGCTCGTGCTGCTCGACGACCCGTTCCGGGGCGTGGACGTGCACACCAAGACCGATCTGTACCGCCTCATCAGGGAGGAGGCGGCGAAGGGCCGGAGCATCGTCTGGTACTCCAGCGAGAACGCCGAGATGGCCCACTGCGACCGGGTCTACGTCTTCCGTGCCGGCCGGATCGTGGCCGAACTGACCGGCGAGGAGATCTCCGAGGAACGCATCATCGCCGTCTCCTTCAACGAGGACGGAGGGAACGACTGATGGCCCAGCTTCTCGCCCCGGCGCTGCCCGACCGCGCGCGGATGCGCCGCTCGGCCCCGGCCGCGGTCAGCGCCGTCGCCCTGATCGCGATGATCTGCGTCTGCTCGTCGCTCCAGCCGGGCGTGCTGACCGTGGAGGGCCTCACGCTGGTCCTGTCCGCGACCGTCCCGCTGGTGATCGCCGCGCAGGCGCAGATGACGCTCATGGCCGTCGGCGACATCGACCTCGGGATCGGCAACTTCGTCGGCCTGGTCACGGTGGTCTCCGCCACCCTGCTGGTGTCGTCCCCCCTCCTCGGCGTGCTCGTCCTGGTCGGACTGGTCGCGGCGTACGCCGTGCTCGGCCTGCTCATCCACCTGCGGGAGGTGCCGGCGCTGATCGCGACCCTCGGCGCCTCGTTCGTCTGGCTCGGGCTCGGCCTGTTCCTGCTGCCGACGCCGGGCGGCACGACCCCCGGGTGGCTGGCGTCGTTCGGCGCCTGGCAGCCCGCGGGCTTCCCGGCGCCGCTGCTGCCGATCCTGGTCGTCGCGCTGGTGGTCTACCTGCTCACCGCGCGCAGCGCCGCGGGCGTGCGGATGCGCGGTCTGGGCAGCAACCCGGTCGCGCTGCGGCGGGCCGGCCTGCGGCCGCTCACGTCCCGCGTCATCGCCTACGCGACGGCGGGCGCGCTCGGCGTGCTGTCCGGCCTCGTCCTGGCCTCGCAGACCGGAGGCGGAGACGTGTCGTCGGCCTCCAGCTACACGCTCATGACCGTGGCCGCGGTGATCCTCGGCGGGGGCTCCTTCTCCGGCGGCAACGCCGTGCCGTGGGGCGCCGCGATCGGCGGGGTGACGCTGGGGCTGGTCAGCGTGGTTCTCAGCCTGCTCGACGTGCGGTCCGACATGCAGTCGGCCGTGCAAGGCGTGATCGTCCTGGCCGTGCTCGCCGGCCGCGTCGTCGTGGGGAAGGTGCTGCGGTGAACATCCGCGTGACTCGCCAATGGAGCGGCCCCTGGATTTGGGGCTTCGCCGCCGCCGCGCTCGTGTGGCTGGTGATCCTGGCCATCTCGGGCCAGGGCGGCGGGCAGACCGTCTCCCTCGCCCTGTCGCTCGCGCCGTACCTCGTCATCGTCGGGCTCGGGCAGATGCTGGTCATCAGCGCGGGCCCCGGCAACATCGACGTGTCGGTGGGGTCGGTCATCTCGCTCGCCGGGTTCGTCTCGGTGGCGGCGGCCTCCGCGACCGGCTCGGCGGCCGTGGGGATCCTCGCGGGCATCGGCGTCGGCGTCCTCGTCGCGGCGGTCAGCGCCGTGGCCATCCTCGGCCTGTCCGTCCCCCCGATCATCGCCACGCTGGCCGCGGGGCTCGTCGCCTCGTCGATCACGCTGTCGATGGCCAACGGCTTCACCGCCGTGCCCGACGCCGGCCTGCGCTCGGCGCTCAACCTGCGCCCGGCCGGCGTCCCGCTCCTCGCGCTGGCGATCGCGGTGCTGACCGTGCTCGTCGTCGCGCTGCTGCGCCGCACGGTCTACGGCCGGTCGCTGATCGCGGTGGGCCAGAGCCGCCGGGCCGCCGAACGGGCCGGCATCCCGGTCGCCCGGATCATCGGGTCGACCTACCTGCTGAGCGGGGCGCTTGCCGGGCTGACCGGCGCACTGCTCGCCGCCTACATCGCGCCCTCGGCCGATCTCGGCACCCGCTACCTGCTCGACTCCGTGGCCGTCGTGGTCATCGGCGGCACGCTCATCTCCGGCGGCCGCGCGGTCCCGGTGGGCGTGTGGGGCGCGGCTCTCTTCTTCATCCTGCTCGACGGACTGGTCAACCTCGTCGGCTGGAGCACCGCGGCGCAGAACCTGCTCAAGGGCGGCCTGGTGCTCTTCGTCCTCTTCCTCGCCGGTGGAGGCGACCGTACGGCATCACTGTTCAGACGGCGATCGCGCACCGCGACCGCCACCACCACTAGCACAGGAGACGACACTGATGGCTGACACCGACGGCCTGCTCGACGCCCGCGACTTCGGGACGTCCGCCGGGCCCGCGGCGAGCGGCTTCCACGTCAAGGGCGCGCACGGGCAGGACTGGGGCCTGCGCAACCGCCTGTCGCGCATCTTCCGGCCGGACACCGGGCGCACGGTCATGCTCGCGTTCGACCACGGCTACTTCGTCGGCCCGATGGCCGGTCTGGAGCGCCTCGACACCCGGATCGCCCCGCTCGTCCCGGACGCCGACGCGATCATGATGACCCGCGGCGCGCTGCGCACCAGCATCCCCGCGACCACCGACGCCGGCATCGTGCTGCGCGCCAGCGGCGGCCCGAGCATCCTGCGCGAGCTGTCCGACGAGCACATCGCGCTCGACATGGAGGACGCGCTGCGCCTCAACGCCGCGGCCGTGGCCATCCAGGTGTTCATCGGCGGTGAGCACGAGTCGCGGTCGGTCGCCAACCTGGCCGCTCTCGTGGACGCCGGTCAGCGGCACGGCGTGGCCGTGCTGGGCGTCACCGCCGTCGGCAAGGACATGGTCCGCGACGCCCGCTACTTCCGCCTCGCCACCCGGATCAGCGCCGAGATGGGCGCCCACATCGTCAAGACGTACTACGTCGAGGAGGGCTTCGAGACCGTCACCGCGAGCTGCCCGGTGCCGATCATCGTCGCGGGCGGCAAGAAGCTGCCCGAGCTCGACGCCCTGACGATGGCCTACCGGTCGATCCAGGAGGGCGCCGCCGGCGTCGACATGGGCCGCAACATCTTCCAGAGCGACAGCCCCGCCGGCATGCTCGCCGCGGTGCGGGCGGTCGTGCACGACGGGCTCAAGCCCGAGGAGGCGTACGAGATCTACAAGGAGAAGGCGGGCGGCTCCGCAGCCTAGTCCGATCCTTCTCCGGCGCGGGTCCGCCCGCGGACCCGCGCCCGTCACCCTCCGGGAGCCACCCATGTCGCAACACGTCCCCTCCGGTGAGAACGACGTCGTCGATCTCGCCGTCATCGGAGCCGGTATCAACGGGCTCGCCATCGCCCGGGACGCCGCCGCCCGCGGCCTGCGCGTCGTCGTCGTCGACCGCGCCGACGTGGGCTCGGGCACGTCGAGCACCTCCAGCCGGCTGATCCACGGCGGCCTCAAGTATCTCGAGCGCTACGACTTCGCGCTCGTGCACGAATCCATCCGGGAGCGGCACCTGCTGTTCCGCACCGCTCCCCACCTCATCCGCGACTACCCGATGCTGATCCCCTTCTACGAGGGGAACACCCGGCCGGGAGCGCTGATCCGGCTCGGCCTGCTGGCGTTCGACACGATGGCCCTGGGCCGGGGACGCGGGCTCAGCCGGGGCGTGCCGGTCCGCACGGTGGCCCGCCGGTGGCCCACGCTGTCGCGCGAGGGCCTGCGCGGGGCCGCGCTGTTCCACGACGCGCAGGTGCCGTGGGCGGAGCGGCTCTGCGTCGAACTGCTCCTCGACGCCCGTCACCTGGGCGCGCGCGTCCTCACCTACACCTCGGTCACCGGCCTGATCGTCGAGGGCGACCGGGTCGCCGGTCTTCACACCGAGGACGTAAGGACCGGGGAGCGCGGGGAGATCCGGGCCGCCGTCACCGTCAACGCCGCCGGGCCGTGGATCGACCAGATCCTCGACGGGCAGATCGAGAGCCGGCGGCTGAACGGCGGCACCAAGGGCAGCCACGTCGTCCTCGACCCGTTCCCCGGAGCCCCCGACACCTGCATCTTCTTCGAGGCGGCGGCCGACGGCCGGCCCATCTTCGTCTTCCCCTGGCAGGGCCGCTACGTGCTGGGCAGCACCGACCTCACCTACGAGGGCGACCTGGACGAGGTCGTGGCCGGCGACGCCGAGATCGACTACCTGCTCGCCGAGACCAACCGGATCTTCCCCCAGGCGCGGTTGACGCGGGACGACGTGCTGTGGAGCGTCGCCGGCATCCGGCCCCTCCCGTACACGGCCGGGGTGTCGGACAACGCCAAGATCAGCCGTGGGCACACGGTGCTCAACCACGCGCCCGCCTACCGGGGCCTGCTGACGGTCATCGGCGGCAAGCTCACGACCCACCGGGCGCTCGCGGAGGACGTGACCGACGAGGCGCTGCGCGTGCTCGGCAAGCGGCCCCGCCCGTGCGTCACCCGGACCCGGCCGTTCCCCGGCGCGGACACTTCGGACTGGCCGGAGTTCGTGCGCGACTTCCTGCGTGAGTCGCCGCTGGACGGCGCGTCCTCCCGCCGGCTGCTGCAGCTGTACGGCGTGCGCGCCCGCCGGGTGCTCGACCTCGCGGCCGAGGATCCCTCGCTCGCCGAGGTCGTCGACAAGGAGACCGGCGCCCTGGCCGCCGAGGTCGTCATGGCCGTACGCGAGGAGGGCGCAGTCACGCTGGCCGACGTCATGCTGCGGCGTATCCTTGTCGGGCTCAACGGCGACATGGGCCTTTCCAGCGCCGCGACCTGCGCGGACGTCGCCGTACGCCACCTCGGCTGGGACGAGGGGCGGGCCCGCGCCGAGATCGCCGCCTACGAGAACGAACTGCGGCGCCACCGTCCCCGGGCGCTGGCCGCGGCGGCGGGCTCGGGCGCGGGCGCAGGCAGGGGCAGCGACGGGAGGACAGCATGACGAACCTGGCCACGTGTTACATCGGGGTCGACGTCGGCCTGACCGCGTCGAAGGCCGCCGCGTTCGACGCCGAGGGGCGCGAGGTGGGGGTGGTGCACGCCCGCACTCCCCGGACCAGCGTGACCGCCCACCGGCACGACGTGGACATGACCGGACTGGCCGACACCGTCGTGTCGCTGCTCGGCGACCTCGCGGGCAAGCTCGCGGCCGACGGGTACGCGCCGGCCGGCATCGGCGTGGCCGCCCACGGCAACGGGCTCTACCCGGTCGACGCGTCGCTGCGACCGGTCGGGCCGGCCATCGCGTCGTCGGACAGCCGCGCCCAGCACATCGTGGACGCGATCGAGCCGGAGGCGGCCCGCCGCCTGGCCGCCGAGACCGGCTCCATCCCCTGGGCGGCCCAGCCGTCCGTGCTCCTGCGCTGGATGCACGACGCCGAGCCCGAGGCGTACGCCGCGACCCGGTGGGCGCTGTCGTGCAAGGACTGGGTGACCTCGCAGCTCACCGGTGTGCCCAGCGCCGACTACAGCGACGCGAGCGCGTTCGGCATGGTGGCGCTGGACACCCGCGAGTACACCCCGACGGCGCTCGAACTGGTGGGGCTTCCGGTCGGCGACCTCGACCGCTTCCCGCCGCTGCGGGAGTCCGGGCAGGTCGTGGCCGGGCTCAGCGCGCGGGTCGCGGAGCTGACCGGGCTGCCGGAGGGGCTGCCCGTGATCGCGGGCTGCATGGACTGCGTGGCCGCCACGCTGGGCGCGGGCGGCCGGGCGCCGGGCGACGTGACGATCATCGTGGGCACCTGGGCCATCAACGGCGTCGTCGTCCCCGCCGCCACCCCCGCACCCGAGGTCACGCTCAGCGCGCTGATGCCGGACTCGGGAACGATGCTCGCCATGGAGGTCGCCCCCACGTCGGCCGCCAACCTCGACTGGCTGAGCACCGCGTCGGTGCCGCACCGGGCGACCGCCGGCGTCCCGGCGACGGACCTGCTGGCCGAGGCCGCGACGGTGGCGCCGGGCGCGGACGGGCTGCTGTTCCTGCCGTTCGTCAACGGCGCCCCCGAGCACCCGGCGGCCTCAGGGACCTTCCTCGGCATCTCCGCCGTCCATCGTCGCGGGCATCTCACCCGTGCGGTCATCGAGGGGGTCGCCCAGTATCACCGGGTGCAGCTCGACCGGGTCCTGGCCAGCGGTGCCGACGTGGGCGACCGCCCCTGGCGGCTGGCCGGGGGCGGCGCGCGGTCGGAGGTCTGGGCGCAGATCTTCGCCGACGTGCTCGGCCGTCCCGTCCGCCGGCAGCTCACCAGCGAACTCGGCGCGCGCGGGGTCGCCTCGCTGCTGCCCGCCGCGCTGGGGCACAGCGACGTGCCGTGGTCGGTCAGCGACACCGACGACCTGTGCGTCCGCCCCGGCCCCGCCCGCGAGGCGTACGTCCGGCAGGCGGAGGTGTTCGACCGGTGCCTGGCCGGGATGTCCGCCGCGTGGTCGGAGGTCGAGCGGTATCGCACGTCGGGATTCGAACCGGCTCCCACGTCGGACGGCCGCTGACAGGTCGCCGCGGCACAGTGTGGCGACACAGTGTGGCACACAGCCCGGCGGCAGAGCGTGGTGGCAGAGCGCGGCGGCAGAGCGTGGTGGCACCGGTGCGGCGGTGCCACCGCGGGGGCGCCGGGCGCGCGGGAAGGAGTTCCCGGCAGCGCTGTCCGGCGCCGTCCCGAGGAGCGGGCGGCCGTGTCATCGGCCGCCCGCGACCCGCGCCCGTCAGAGCTTCGGCTTGGCCGCCTTGTACAGCCACGCGTCGAACAGGTCGCCCAGGTTCTGGCCGGACAGCCGTTCCGCCAGGGCGATGAGGTCCTCGGTGGTGACGGTGGAGTGCCGGTTCTCCTTCGTCCACGTGCGCAGCAGCGTGAAGAACGTCTCGTCGCCGATCCTCTTGCGCAGTGCGTGCACCGTCATGGCGCCGCGGAGGTAGATCGCGTTCCAGTCGAACATGCCGTTGTGGCCCGGGTCGCCGGTCTTGAGCTTCCAGAAGGCGCTGCCGGCCTTGTGCCTGTACTGCCGGGCGAAGGTCTTCTCCGCGGAGGGGCCGCCGTGCTGCTCCTGGTACAGCCACTCGGCGTACGACGCGAAGCCCTCGTTCAGCCAGATGTCCTTCCAGCTGCGCAGGCCGACGCTGTCGCCGAACCACTGGTGGGCCAGTTCGTGCACGATCGTCGGCTCGTCCGACATGCCCGTGTCGTACACCGGTCTGCCCTGTGTCTCCAGCGCGTAGTAGACGCCGAGCCGGTCGGCGATGCCGCCGGTCGAGGAGAACGGGTAGTCGCCGAAGATCTTCGACTCCCATGTGACCGCCTTGGCGGTGGTGGCGTGCAGGCGCTTGAACTCCTTGGCCAGGGACGGATCGTAGGCCGTGATGTTGGGCATGCCGTCGACGGTGCCCCGGCTGACCTTGAACTTCCCGATCGCGATCATGGCGAGGTAGGACGCCATGGGCCGGCGCATCTCCCACGTGGAGGTCCTGTAGCCGCCCCGCGGGCCGGCGACGCCGGAGTTCTTCGGCTCGCCGTTGGCCAGGACCGTCAGCCCCTCGGGTGCGGTGATCTCGAAGGTGTAGGTGGCCTTGTCCCGCGGGTGGTCGTTGACCGGGAACCAGCTGCGGGCGCCGTCCGGCTCGGCCAGCACGACGGCGCCGTCCTTGGTGTCGATCCAGCCGGTGGAGCCGAGCGCCCTGTCCTTGATCGATTTTGGCCGGCCGGCGTAGGACACCTCGACGGTGAACGCCTTCCCGGACGGCAGCCCGTGCCGGGGCGTGACGACGAGCTCCTGGCCCTTCCTGGCGTACGAGGCCCGCTCGCCGTTCACCTCGACCTTGCCGATCTTCGGCCCGGAGAAGTCGAGGTCGAACCGGGAGAGGTTCTCGGTCGCCGTCGCCGTGATCGTCGTCGTGGCGCTGAGGTGACGGGTCTTCGGCGTGAACCGCAGCCGGATCGTGTAGTGGCCGACGTCGTATCCGCCGTTGCCCGCCTGGGGGAAGTACGGGTCGCCGAGACCGGCCGAGCCGGGGACGTAGGCGCCGGAGCCGGTGCTCGCGTGGGCCGGCACGGCCGCCACGGCCGGCAGGGGAACGGTCAACGTGAGGCCGGTGGCGACGAACGCCGCCAGGGGGGATGATCTGCGCAGCATGATCCCTATCGTGGTGCATTGCTCCACGAAAGCTGCAATTTACGAGCTTTGCGGATCGCCTCAGGGGCAGCGCTCCAGCACGTTCGCCATCTCGGCCAGGAAGCCGTCCACCTCGTGGATCGCGTAGCCGGGCCGGAACACGACGGTCGCGAACGTGGCCTTCCTGACCTGCTCCGCCGTCAACGGCTCGGCAGCCGTCCCGCGCAGCGTCGCCACCACCCGGTCGAGGAACGCGTCGACCTCCTCCTCGCGGTAGCCCATGCCGAGCCGCCCCGGGCGGAAGGCCACGCGCTCCACCCGGGCCGCCTGCGCCTCCAGCCAGGACTCCCCGGAGCCGGCGGTCTTCGCGAGGGCCGTGTCCGATCGCGCCCGCTCCTCGGCACGCGTACGGGGGGACGAAGCCGCCACGGCCGGGGTGGCGGGCTTCGGAACGGCGGGCGCGGGCTCTTCGGCGGCGGGCGTCTCGACGGCCGGCTCTTTGACTGCCGGCTCTTTGACTGCCGGCTCTTTGACTGCCGCCTCTTTGACGACGGCGTTCTTGGCGGCGGCGTTCTTGACGGGCTTCCTGGCTGCGGACGGCGGCGTCACGGCCGGCGTGGACGGTGTGCTCGCGGCGTCCTGGCCTGCCCGCGCCTCGACCGCCACGATGAAAGCGTCGAGCGCGAAGTCCACGGCCGTCTCGTTGTAACCCCCGCGCTTGACGGCGAACTTCGCGTTCCTGATCTCGTCGGCGGTCACCGGCGGCCCGTCGAGCGGGCCGAGCCCGAGCGTCCGCTCGATCCTGCGCACGAAGTCGTCGACCTGTTCTGGGTCATAGCCCAGGCGCACGGCCATGACGCGGGGAAAGCGGTTCACACCACACCTTCCTGCCCGTTGCTGACGCCCGTCCATTTTGACGGGAGTCCCAACAGAAAGGCGAGACCCAAAGATCGACCGATGTTCGTACGCCGGGAGGAACATCCCGATAGGCTCAAAAAACTATGCGGATCGCCAGCCTCTCCTTCCGATATGGACGGCGCGACCCCTGGATCCTGTCCGACGCCGGCCTGGTCCTCGACGCGGGGGACGTGGTCGAGGTCACCGGGCCCAACGGCACCGGCAAGTCGACCCTCCTGCGACTGGTCGCAGGGCTGCTCAGGCCCGTACGCGGAAGCGTCCAGGACCGCCCCCGGGTCGTCGGGTACGCCCCCGAGCGGTTCCCCGCCGACCAGCCGTTCACCGTAGCGTCCTACCTGCGGCACATGGCGGCGGTCCGGAGAGTGAGCACGGAGTCGATCGGCAGGTGGAGCGAGCGGCTCAGCATGGACCACCTGCTCGGGCAGCGCCTGCCCGATCTGTCCAAGGGCAGCGCGCACAAGGTGGGCCTCGCGCAGGCGCTGCTCGCCGAGCCGGGGCTGCTCGTGCTCGACGAGCCCTTCGCCGGTCTCGACGCCGCCACCCGCGCCGAACTCCCCAGGATCATCGGGGACATCAGCGCGCGCGGCGGGATCGTGGTGGTGAGCGACCACCAGGGTGATCTGCGCGCCTTTCCCGGCCTGCGCCGCTGCGAGGTCCGCGACCGGGTCGTACGGGAACTCGAACCGGTCGCGGAGGCCGGCGAGACGGCCCTGACCGTGCTGGAGGTGGCGGTGGACGCGTCGAGGGCCTCGGACCTGGCCGACCGCCTGCGCGCCGAGGGCTGCACGGTGAACATCACGGGGCACGTCACGGGCCGCATCGCCGGGGAGGCGGCCGGATGATCGCCGTGATCGCCCTGGCGCGGTTCCGCGTCACCGGATACATCGCATCGCACCGGGCCCTGCAGCCGCTGCTCGCGCTGCTCGCGCTGCTCGCGGTCCTCTACGCGACCGCCGTGCCCACCGGTCAGGAGATCGGGGCCACCGCGGACTCGGCGGCCATGCTCGTGCCGGTGCTCGCCTGGGCCGCCCGCGGCCTGCTCGACACGGAACCCGACGAGCAGCGCAGCGTCGCCCTGTCCGCCCTGGGAACGCGGGAACTGGTGAGCGGTCTGCTGGCGGCGTTCGCGTCGCTGGTCGCGCTGGCCGCGATCGCCGAGGTCGCGTTGCTCAGCCGCCTGACCACCTTCCCCACCACCGACGTGCTGCTGGCCGGGGTGTGGCTGCATCTGCTGTCGGCGACGGCGGGGCTCACGCTCGGGGCGCTGACGAGCCGCCCGATCCTGCCGTCTCCCGCGGTCTCCACGATCGCCCTGATCCTCGGCTACCTGTCCATGCTGGTGCTCAGCATGGCCGGGGCCCGCTGGCTCACCGTGCCGGTCATGGCCTGGATGCGGGACGCCCATCACGGGGTGCTGCTGTCCGGGCTGCCCCTGCTCACGGTGCAGTCGCTGCTGTGGCCCGCGATCGGCCTGGCGGCCTACGCGTGGCTGCGCCGTACGCGCCCCTAGGTCACTACTGTGGTTATTGGGGCGCCGCGGCGAGCTGCCCGCACGCCCCGTCGATCTCCCGCCCCCGGGTGTCCCGCACGGTGACGGCGACGCCGTGGGACTCCAGGCGGCGTACGAACGCCCGCTCGTCCTCGGGACGTGAAGCGGTCCACTTCGAGCCGGGCGTGGGGTTGAGCGGGATCAGGTTGACGTGCACGAGCTTGCCCTTGAGCAGGCGGCCGAGCAGGTCGGCCCGCCACTCCTGGTCGTTGATGTCCTTGATCAGGGCGTACTCGATGGACACGCGCCGCTTGGTCTTGGCCGTGTAGCTCCAGGCCGCGTCGAGCACCTCGGCGACCTTCCACCGGGTGTTGATCGGCACGAGCGTGTCCCTGAGCTCGTCGTCCGGCGCGTGGAGGGAGACGGCGAGCGTCACCGGCAGGCCCTCGTCGGCGAGCTTGCCGATCGCCGGCACCAGGCCGACCGTCGACACCGTGACGCCGCGCGCCGAGATGCCCAGGCCCTCCGGCGCGGGGTCGACCAGGCGGCGGACGGCGCCGATGACGGCCTTGTAGTTGGCCATCGGCTCACCCATGCCCATGAAGACCACGTTGGTGACCCGTCCGGGCCCGCCCGGGACCTCGCCCTGGGCCAGCGCCCGGGCACCCGCGACGACCTGCTCGACGATCTCGGCGGTGGACATGTTGCGGGTGAGCCCGGCCTGGCCCGTCGCGCAGAACGGGCAGTTCATGCCGCATCCGGCCTGGGAGGAGACGCACATGGTGACGCGGTCGGGATAACGCATCAGGACCGACTCGACCAGCGAGCCGTCGAACAGCTTCCACAGCGTCTTGCGCGTCATGCCGCCGTCACAGGTGATCTCGCGTACGGAGGTCAGCAGCGGGGGCATGAGCTGCTCGACCAGCCGCTCGCGCAGCGCGCCCGGCAGGTCGGTCATCTGCTCGGGAGAGCCGGTCAGCCGGGTGAAGTAGTGACGGGAGAGCTGGTCGGCGCGGAACGGCTTCTCCCCCAGCTCCGCCACCGCCGCCCTGCGCTCGGCCATGGTCAGGTCGGCGAGGTGGCGCTGCGGCTTGGCCCTGCGGGGCGCCACGAAGGTCAGCTGCCCGGTCTTCGGCTGCTCGCTCACGCAAAACCCTTTCCATCATCCGCGGCCGTGGTCTTAACGACTGGCGCAACGCGGCTTTACATTCTGTCTGGCGGTCGAATCCCGGAGGCGTACGAGAGGTGAGGTGTGGACACCACTGTCGTGCTCACCAGCACCAACCCCTACGGGAGCCGCACACTGACGATCGAAGCCGACCGGACCTCCTCCGTAGCTTACCTTCGTGACGCGAAGGGGATCGTCCACGGAGCGGTCTGGCTGGCCAACCACGTCCCCGCCCCCGCCGAGGCGGATGTCGGCCGGGCCAACGCCGGGCTGCCGCCGGTGATGCCCGAGGCGCACACCGCGCATCCCTCCGGCCGGCCGCCCCTGGACGTGGAGTCGCTGTCGGTGCTGTGGTTCGAGGAAGGCGACGGCGTCGCCCTTTACGAGAACGACACGCTCCTGGCGGTCATTCCGGCGTGGGCCGACATGGAGCGCGGCATGCCCGGCTACGCGCGGGACGCCGTCGGGGAGTCGCCTTTCGCCTGGCCGCTCGGCGAGGCGCTGGAGGGCCTGTCCCCCCGGGTGGCCAAGGCCCGCGCGTACTGGCAGTGGCGGCAGGCGGAGGGCAGCTGGGCCACCTACCAGCAGTTCGTGCTCGGCCACCTGGACAGCAGGCTCGGGACGCCCGGCCGTTACTGGGACGTCGGCGGCGACCGGTTTCCCATGGTGGGCGTCAGCGAGCGCCCGCCCACGTTCACGCGGGACTACACGGTGCTGTCCACGGTCGGCATGAGCTGCCAGCGGATGCCCGCAGCGGAGATGTACGACACGGCGTGCCGGGTGGAACTGGCGCTGGCGACCAGGCAGGATCCGAGAGTCGCCGCACGGCTGTTCGCCTGGCTCGGGCAGTATCCGTGGCGGTCGGTGACATGGCTGGGGCACGGGCACACGGCCCGCTGGTTCCAGAACCCGGTCACGTTCCCGTTGGACGGCGGGCACCAGGGGGTGCTCATGCTGATGGACCCGCCCGGGCTACCGGACATGTCGGGATTCGTGTTTGGCGGTGACGCCGTACGGTGGCTGTGGCTGCTTCCGCTCACCGAGTCCGAACTCCGGCTCGTGGCCGATCACGGCCATCGCGCTATCAGCGAACGGCTGGCGATGACCAGCCGGATCTGACGCTCGCCGGTGCCGGGCGTCAGGCGACCGGGACCAGAAGCGTGAGCAGCAGCCACACGGGGACGAGCGTGAACAGCAGCGAGTCGAGGCGGTCCATGGCCCCGCCGTGCCCGGGCAGCAGCGTGCCCATGTCCTTGATGCCGATGTCACGCTTGATCACCGACTCGACGAGGTCGCCGAGAGTCGCGCACACGACTCCCGCCAGGCCGACGACGGCGCCCTCCCAGTACTCGCCCTGCAGCAGGAAGTGGACCAGTAACGCGCCGCCTACGACGCAGGCGAGAGTGGACCCGGCGAAGCCCTCCCAGGTCTTCTTCGGGCTGATGAGCGGCGACATCCGGTGCTTGCCGAAGAAGATCCCGGCGAAGTATCCCCCGATGTCGCTGCACACCGTGACCGCGATGAAGACGATCACGCGGTCCGGCCCGTCCTCGGGAGCCAGCAGCAACGGCACGAACCCCGCGAGCAGCGCCGGGTAGACGGCGATGAACACCGCGGCGGTCGCGTCCCTGACGAAGCCCTCGGCGCCCTGGAACATGCGCCAGGCCAGCAGCACCATCACGGTCACGGCGAACGCGCCGACCAGGAACGACGTGCCGCCCCAGTAGGGTCCGAGCACCATGGCCGCCATGCCGGCCAGCAGGGGCGGCAACGGCACCCGGATGCCGAAACCGCCGAACGCCTTGACGATCTCGTGTATGCCGACGCCGATGGCCACGAGGACCACGACGAGGAAGGCGACCTTGACGGTGTAGAGCGAGCCGATGACCACCGCGCCGAGCGCGACGCCGACCCCCACCGCGGCCGGGAGGTTGCGGCCCGTGCGGCCCGAGGGCTTCTTGGCGGCGTCGCCGGACGTGCCGCCCGGGGAGCCGGTGCCCGGCGGGTCCGCGAGACCGTTCGGCGTGGCAGGGCGGCCGGCCTCGGGCGCGGAGCCGGCGGCGGATTCGGTGCCGGGTCCGGTGACGCCGCTCTGTCCGGCGTCACGGCCCGTGCCGGCGCCGCCGCGGCCGTTCGGCGCGGACGCCTGATCGGCGCCGGTGCGGCCACCCGTCTCTGGGCCGTGTCCGGCACCGGAGGGGCCCGCCGGGCCCCCCGCCGGGTTCCGGTCGCCGGCGGCAGCAGTTCCGTCCACAGCGTCCCACTCTCTATATGCGCGTGATCCTTGCGCCGCCCGCTCTCGCGGTGCGGCACAAGGATCACGGTCGTGCCGTACGGCCCGCTTTCCGGGCCGCGACGTCAGACCTCGAGCAGCTCGGCTTCCTTGTGCTTCAGCAGCTCGTCGATCTTCGCGACGTGCTTCTGGGTGAGGTCGTCGAGCTCCTTGACCGCACGATGGACCTCGTCCTCGCCGGCCTCGCCGTCCTTGACGAGCTTGTCGAGGGTCTCCTTGGCGTGCCGGCGGATGTTCCGTACGGACACCCGGCCGTGCTCCGCCTTGTTGCGGGCGACCTTGATGTACTCCTTGCGGCGCTCCTCCGACAGCTCGGGGAACACCACGCGGATGACGGTGCCGTCGTTGCTCGGGTTGACGCCGAGGTCGCTGTCGCGGATGGCCCTCTCGACCGCGTTCAGCGAGCCCTTGTCGTACGGCTGCACGAGCACCATACGCGCCTCGGGGACGTGGAACGACGCGAGCTGCTGGATCGGCGTCGGCGACCCGTAGTAGTCAACGGTGATTTTGTTGAACATCGAGGGCGTCACACGGCCGGTGCGGATGCTCGCGAAGTCGTCCTTGGCGACCGTCACCGCCTTGTCCATCTTCTCCTCGGCCTCGAGGAGGGTTTCGTCGATCACTGCGGCTCCCTACTTCCCTGCCGGACTCACCAGCGTGCCGATCTTCTCACCACGGACCGCCCGGAGGATGTTGCCCTCGCCCATGAGATCGAAGACCACGATGGGCAGGCCGTTGTCCATGCACAGGCTGATCGCGGTGGCATCCATGACCCCGAGGCCCCGCGTCAGCACCTCGCCGTAATCAAGCTGGTCGAATCGGACCGCGTCGGGGTTCTTGCGCGGGTCCGAGTCGTACACGCCGTCGACCTGGGTGCCCTTGAGCAACGCCTCGGCGCCGATCTCCAGCGCGCGCTGCGCGGCGCAGGTGTCGGTCGAGAAGAACGGCGAGCCGAGCCCCGCGCCGAAGATGACCACGCGGCCCTTCTCCAGATGGCGGATCGCGCGGCGCGGCAGGAACGGCTCGGCCACCTGCTGCATCGTGATCGCGGTCTGCACACGGGTGTCGATGCCGCGCTTCTCCAGGAAGTCCTGCAGGGCGAGACAGTTGATGACGGTCCCGAGCATGCCCATGTAGTCGGCCCGGGCGCGGTCCATGCCGCCCTGCGACAGGGCGGCGCCGCGGAACATGTTGCCGCCGCCGACGACGACCGCCACCTGCACGCCCTCACGGACCGCTTCGGCGACCGAGTCCGCCAGCTGGGCGACGACGCGCGGGTCGATCCCGAGGGACTCGCCGCCCGCGAACGCCTCCCCCGACAGCTTCAGCATCACCCGCTTCCAGCGCAGCGGCCCGTCGTACGACGAAGCCGCCGGCGTGGCGGGTCTGGTGTTCTCCTGCACGGCGGCGGCCTCCTCGGATGTAGCGCGGGTCGAAAAGCTCCTGGCAGTAAGCCTAAGCCTGGCCGACCTTGTAGCGGGTGAAGGCCAGGACCTTGACGCCGGCCTCGTCCGCGACCTTCGCGATCGTCTTCTTGTTGTCCTTCACGAACGCCTGCTCCAGCAGGGTGAAGTCCTTGTACCAGCCGTTGACCCGGCCGTCGACGATCTTCGGGATGGCGGCCTCGGGCTTGCCCTCCTCGCGGGTCATCTGCTCGAACAGCGACCGCTCCTTCTCGATGACCTCGGCGGGCACCACGGCGGGGCTGAGGTACTTCGGCGCCATCGCGGCGGTGTGCTGGGCGATGTCCTTGGCGACCTCGGCGTTCGGCGTGTCGAGCTGCACGAGCACGCCCACGGCCGGCGGGAGCTGCGGGTCGGTCTTGTGCATGTAGGAGGTGATGAAGCCACCCTCCAGCAGCGCGAACCGGCGGATCTCGATCTTCTCGCCGAGCGCCGCGTTGGCCTCGTCGAGCAGGTCCTTGACGCTCTTGCCGTTCAGCTCGGACTCGAGCAGGGTCGGCACGTCGGCGGGCTTGGTCGCGACGATGTGCGCGACGATGTCGGCGGCGAGCTCCTGGAAACGCTCGTTCTTGGCGACGAAGTCGGTCTCGCAGTTGAGCTCAAGCAGCGCCGCGAGGGAGTCGCCCTCGTGCTTGACGGCGACCAGGCCGTTCGACGCGGTGCGGGCCTCGCGCTTGCCGACGTCCTTGGCGCCCTTCAGGCGCAGGATGTCGACGGCCTTGTCGAAGTCGCCCTCGGACTCCTCGAGCGCCTTCTTGCAGTCCATCATGCCGGCGGCGGTCAGCTCGCGAAGCCGCTTGACGTCGGCCATGTTTACGGAAGCCATTGTCCAATTTCCTCTTCGGGACCCGGATGCGAATCGTCTGGGGGGTGGGCACCCGTGCCGAGCGCCCACCCGGTGAAGCCCTCAGCGCGGCGGGCGTCGCCCTACCGCACCGGAACCAGGTCGTTCCCTGGGAGATCCCCGCCGTCGCGGCCGGCCGGAGGCGCCGCGCCCGGCGGGGATCCGTGGCCGTTCGTCAGGCCTGCTCGTCCTGCGCGGGCTGCTCGGCGGCCGGAGCCTCGGCGGCCGGAGCTTCCGCAGCCGGAGCTTCCGCGGCCGGAGCCTCGGCGGTCTCGGCGGCCGGGGCGGCCTCGCCGCCCTCGAGGAGCTCACGCTCCCACTCGGCCAGCGGCTCGGCGGCGGCGACACCCGCGGGCTTCTCGTCACCGCGGCCGGCGCCCGCACGGGTCATGAGGCCGTCGGCGACGGCGTCGGCGATCACGCGAGTGAGGAGGCTGACGGCGCGGATGGCGTCGTCGTTGCCCGGGATCGGGTAGTCGACCTCGTCCGGGTCACAGTTGGTGTCCAGGATCGCGACGACCGGGATGCCGAGCTTCTTGGCCTCGTTGATCGCGATGTGCTCCTTCTTGGTGTCCACGACCCAGACCGCGCTCGGGACGCGGGCCATGTCACGGATACCGCCGAGGGTGCGCTCCAGCTTCTCCTTCTCGCGGCGGCGCATCAGGAGCTCCTTCTTGGTGAGCCCGGAGCCGGCCACGTTGTCGAAGTCGAGCTCCTCGAGCTCCTTCAGCCGCTGGAGCCGCTTGTGCACGGTGGAGAAGTTGGTGAGCATGCCGCCCAGCCAGCGCTGGTTCACGTACGGCATGCCGACGCGCGACGCCTGCTCGACGATCGACTCCTGCGCCTGCTTCTTCGTGCCGATGAACATGATGGTGCCGCCGTGCGCGACGGTCTCCTTCACGAAGTCGTAGGCACGGTCGATGAACGACAGCGACTTCTGCAGGTCGATGATGTAGATGCCGTTGCGCTCGGTGAAGATGAAGCGCTTCATCTTCGGGTTCCACCGGCGGGTCTGGTGGCCGAAGTGAACGCCGCTCTCCAGCAGCTGCCGCATGGTGACGACAGGGGCCATGGTGATGGTCCTCCATGGTCGTGTGCCCTTGGGCACGGTCTCGGTTGGTCACGCGGGCGTCTTGCCCGCGCCCTGACGCCCCGGGCCGCTTTCACCGGACGCGGTCCGGACCGAGAAGGCGGCTCGTGAGTGGGCGTGCGAATTCGGCCCGCCTAGCAGGCCGTCGAACAGTCTACCCGGATCCGCCCCTTCAGTTGACCCTTGCCGGATCAGCACGCCGTCACACCACCACCGGCCCCGCCGGCCGCCCTCGGCCTTCCAGGACCACCTGGCACAGGGCCTCGCCAAGCATCGCCCCGCATTGCCCGTCGGTCTCCGACATCCCGCGCACGCCTCGCCGCCTCCCGCGCACGCCCCGCAGGCATCAGACATCACAGGCATCGCAACGGCCGGGCCCGGCCGACGTCGGTTGTCGTCAGGAGATCGATTGTCGCCAGGAGGACGGAGACCATGCCGCGGGGTGCTCCCCCTGGCGGGGCGGCGGGCTCGTCCAGCAGGGCCGCGTCCCGTCGACGGCGCCGGGCGGGGTCACATAGGTGAGCGTGCCGAAGGAGCTGTCCATCGTCGCCAGCAGATCCTCCACCCGGGGCTGCCGCACCCCCGCCCCGTCGATCCTGCCGAGATCGTCGAGCCACGCCGCGGTCCTCGCCAGCGACACCTCGACGTGCCACGAACCACCCTCGGCCGCCCGCCGGAGCAGCGCGGCGACCGCGCCGAACGCGGCGAGGTAGCCGGTGGCGTGATCGAGAGCCTGCGCGGGCAGCGGGCTCGGCCGCAGGCCGTCGCCGTTCTCGTGGGCGATCCCGCATGCCATCTGGACGAGGCTGTCGAATCCCCTCCTTGAGGCCCACGGCCCGCGGGTGCCGTACGCGGAGATGTCGACGCAGACGATGCCGGGCCGCAGGGCGGCGAGGTCGTCCGGCCCGAAGCCCCTCGCCCGCAAGGCCCCGGGCCGGTACGCCTGGATGATCACGTCGGCCTGACGGACCAGCTCCCGCAGCCTGTCCGCCTCGGAACGCAGGTCGATGTGGCACGACCGCTTGCCGAACGCCGTCTCCACCACGAGCCCCGGCACCTCGGGCAGGTGTGCGGCGCCCACACGCAGCACGTCCGCGCCGTACGCCGCGAGCGCCCGCGCGGCCACCGGCCCGGCGATCACGCGAGTCAGGTCGAGCACCCGCACACCGCCGAGCGGCCGCTCCGTCCCGGCCGGGAGCCCGTTGCCGGGGTCGCCGAGCACATGACCGGCCCCGCTGCGCCCGGCCCCGCTGCGCCCGGCCCCACTGCGCCCAGTCCCGCCGCTGGCCTCGCTGCCGCCGGTCCCGCTCGCCTGCCCGTCACCACCGGACAGCCGGGAGACGCCGACGAGAGGGAGGCCGGCCAGCGCCCGCGCCTGGGGGTGCGCGAGCCACTCGGCCCTGCTCCGCATCGCCGCCGCACAGCCGCCCTCGCGAATCACCGCCTCCTCGATCTCCACCGCCGTGCGGCCGGCGCACGCCCTGCCGACGTCCTCCTTGCCCGAGCCGGGCGGCAGCCCGAGCGCGCGCACGGCGGCATCACGATGATGATCGAAATTGCAGTGGAGCCGGATCCAGCCGTCCGAGGCGCGGTAGTCCCCCGACAACGCGGCCCAGACGTCCATGGCTTTCCCGTCGACGCGGAAATGCCTCTCGCTCTGGAAGGCCACAGCGGCGTGCCGGACATCGATCGTCACATCAGGATCGCCGAGCTCGGCGCGTGCGGGCTGCCGGCCGCCGGGCCCTTCCTCGCCGCTCTCCCCCGCGCGGGCGGCGTACGCCGCGACGGCGGCGGCCAGGGCACCGGCCGAGGCCGCGGCCATCGTGCCGAGGGGGAAGACGGACGGCAGGACGGGGTCCTCACCGATGACCCGGACCTCGGGGAGGGTGACCCCGACACCCGCACCCAATTCTCTGATCAGCTTCGCGGTCACTGCCGGCTCCTCACTGCTCATGCCTGCGGCGCCCGATGCCCGGCGGGGTGCTCCACGACGGCGGAGCCCCCTCCCGGGAACCGGGGGCAAGTATCCATGCCGGTCGCAGTCTGCCCGCGGCCGCCCTCCCGCTTCCGCTCCCGGCCTCGGCTGTGGACGACGAGCGCCTTCTCACCAGGCCCACCTGCGATTTCCTCCGCCCGTCCACAGCCGTCGAATCGCGCGGCGGGCTTTTCCACAGAAAGAGGTTCGGTGGCACGGGCCGGGGGCCGCTTCGGCGAGTGTCTGCGGCGGAGGTGGTCCCATGGCGGCGAAGGATCGGCTGGGCAGGCAGGGTGAACAACTCGCCGTGACCTTTCTGACGGCGAAGGGCATGCGCATACTCGACCGCAACTGGCGCTGCGCGGAGGGCGAGATCGACATCGTCGCCCGTGACGGCAACGCGCTGGTGATCGTGGAGGTGAAGACCCGCTCCGGGCGGAGCCACGGCACCGCCTTCGAGGCGGTGACCGGTGAGAAACTGCTGCGCCTGCGGACGCTGGCCGTCAGATGGCTGGCCATGCACGCGGAGCGTTTCGACACCATACGGGTCGACGTGATCGCGATCGAGCGGTTCGCCGGCGACTTCTCGCTCAGACACGAACGCGGGGTGGTCTGAGATGCCCGTCGCCCGGACCCATTGCGTCGGCCTCGTGGGCGTCACCGGGCGCCTTGTGGAGGTCGAGGCCGATGTGGGCCCCGGCATCGCCGGGACACACTTCATCGGGCTTCTCGACACCGCGATCAGCGAAGCCCGGGGCCGTGTGAGATCCGCGCTGATCAACAGCAGGTTCGCCTGGCCCGACGCACGGGTCACCGTGAGCCTGTTCCCGGCCACGTTGCCCAAGCGAGGATCGATCTTCGATCTGGCCATCGCGATCGCGGTGCTCGGCGCGGCCGGCGCCGTGCCCGCGCAGCGGATCGCGGCGCCGATGTTCCTCGGCGAGCTCGGCCTCGACGGGCGGGTCCGGCCGATCAGAGGCGTGCTGCCGGCCGCGCTCGCCGCCGCGGAGGCGGGGGTGCGCACGGTCGTGGTGCCCGCGCTCAACGCCGCCGAGGCCGCTCTCGTGCCTGATCTCACCGTGGTTCCCGTCGCCACTCTCGCCGAACTGGTGGGGTGGTTGCGCTCGGATGACCTGCATCGGCTTCCGGTGGTGGCGGACGCCGCCTCGCTGTCACAGGACGCCGAGCAGGCCGAACACACCGAGCAAACCGAGCACATCGAGCACGGCGGGCACACCGAGCATCGCGGGCATGGCGGGCCCGTCGAGGACGCGGCGCGTCCGCCAGGGCGGTACGGCGGCGACCGGGGCACGCCGGGGCCGGACCTGTGCGACGTGGCCGGGCAGCCGATGGGCCGCAAAGCACTGGAGGTGTGCGCCGCCGGAGGGCACAACCTCTGGATGCTGGGCCCGCCGGGGAGCGGCAAAACCATGCTCGCCGAGCGCCTGCCGACCCTCCTGCCGCCGCTCGACCAGGAGACGGCCCTGGAGGTGTCGGCCATCCATTCGGTGGCGGGAACGCTGCCGCCGGGACGTCCGCTGCTCACCCGGCCCCCTTTCATGGCGCCGCATCACAGCGCCACGATGGCGGCCGTCGTGGGCGGTGGCAGCGGAGGCGTCGTACGGCCCGGAGCGGTGTCGCTCGCGCACCGAGGCGTGCTCTTCCTCGACGAGGCGCCGGAGTTCGCGACGACCGTGCTCGACTCCCTGCGGCAACCCCTCGAGTCGGGCACGGTGACCATCGCGCGAGCTGTCGGTGCGGTCACGTTTCCCGCCCGGTTCATGCTGGTCCTGGCGGCCAATCCGTGTCCGTGCGGCCTGCAGGGGACGGTTGGACATCCCTGCAAGTGCACCCCGGCGGGCCGGCGCCGCTATCTCGACCGGCTCTCCGGGCCACTGCTGGACCGCGTCGACGTGAAGGTGAAGATCGGCCGGGCCACTCGCGCCGAGTTGCTCGCGGACCGGCACTTCGTGGAGACCAGCGCGACCGTGGCCGAGCGGGTGAGGCTGGCGCGCGAGCGAGCCGCCAGACGGTTGGCCGGCACTCCCTGGCGGTGCAACGCGGAGGTGTCGTCATCCGCGTTGCACCGTGATTTCCGCCTGGCCGACGCCGCGATGGCCCCGCTCCATCGAGGCCTCGACGTGGGCACGCTCAGCGCACGCGGCCTGGATCGCGTGCTCCGCATCTCCTGGACGATCGCGGATCTGACCTGCAAGGACCGTCCGGGCCAGGCCGAGACGTCGGCGGCCCTCGCACTGTGGCTGGGAGTGGATTGATGGAAGCGACCGAGTACTCCACCGCCGAGGACGCGCCGGCCGGCAAGGCCGTCTCGCAGACGGCAGGCGCCTCCGGCCCGGCTGAGGACGCCGGTGGCGCGACCGGTCCCGGAAGGGCGGAACGGCTGGCCCGCGTGGCGATCATGCGGATGGCCGAGGCAGGCGACACGGTGATGGGCCGGTTGATCGCCCGCTTTGGTCCGGTGGGCGCCGTGGAGCAGGCGAGGCGCGGCGTGCTCGACCCTGGCTTCGCGCGTGACGAGAAGGACCGCGCCGAGGCTTCCAGGCGCCACCTGGATCTCCGCCGGCATGCGGCCGCCTGGGCGGCGCGCTACACGGATCCGGCAGACGACCTGGCGCAAGGCATGCGGCGAGGAGCGCGGCTCGTTGTTCCGGGTGACGTCGAATGGCCCACCCAGCTCGACGACCTCGGAGACGCAAGGCCCTTCGGACTGTGGGCGGACGGACGGGCGAACCTGCGCTTCTCCTGCCTGCGCTCGGTCTCCGTGGTCGGAGCCAGGGCCTCGACCGCGTACGGCACGACCGTGGCGGCCGAGTTCGCCATGAGTCTCGGCGGGCGCGGGTGGACGGTGATCAGCGGTGGCGCCTACGGGATCGACGGCGCCGCCCACCGGGGCGCGCTGGCGTCCGGAGCGCCGACGGTCGTCGTGCTCGCCTGCGGAACGGACGTGTGTTATCCCAGCGCGCACGAGGACCTGTTCCGTGCCGTGCGCCGGCAGGGCGTGGTCATCAGTGAGTGGCCACCGGGCGCGCACCCCACCCGGCTGCGGTTCCTCATCCGCAATCGGGTGATCGCCGCCCTGTCCCGGGGGACCGTCGTCGTGCAGGCCGCCGCGCGCAGCGGTGCGCTCAACACGGCCACTCATGCCTGGGGCCTGAACCGGCAGCTGATGGCCGTGCCCGGTCCCATCACCACGGAGGTCTCCACGGGCTGCCACGTCCTGATCCGTCAGGGCAAGGCCGTCTGCGTCACCTCGGCCGAGGAGATCATCGAGTTGGTCGGCTCCATCGGTGACGACCTCGCGCCGGAGCAACGCGGGCCCGTGCGACCTCGGGACGGGCTGAACGACGAGACCAGGCGGGTGCTCGAAGCGATCCCCGCACGCGGCGCCACAGGTCCCGCCGCGATCGCCGTCGCCGCCGGTGTGGACATCGGGACGGCACTCGCCTGCCTCGGCGCTCTGGCCGCCGCCGGGTTCGTCGAGAACGTGGACCGAGGGTGGCGGCTGCGGCCTGCCGCACGCCAATGAACGGGCAGCGCGTCATCATGGCGTGCTCCGCGGAGATCTTGTCGGCCTATCACTGGCCCGCTCGCACGACCGCGCGACGTGCTGACCGCGCACTGGTGCAGACGACCGCCACGCCACCCGGTCCTCCTGGCCAAGACCCTCCGCCTGAACACTCTGCCTGGACACCCCGCCTGAACACTCTGCTGGACTCCCCGCCTGATGGCCCGGCGGGGCGGCGCACGCCATCGCGCGGGCGGCAGTGTGCAGGCGGCGCATGCGGGCGGCGCACATGCGGGCGGCGCGTGCGGGCGGCACCTCGCGCCGATCCGGCCGGTGCTACGGGATCAGATCGATGGTTAGCATGCGGATCATGGCCGTGTCTCCTTCCCCACCCGGCTCACGGGATGCAACCCGCGCATCGGATGCCGCCCGCCGGGAAATGGGACATGGCGCGATGGACAACGCGCAGAACAGGACAGGGCGCAATAGGACAGGGCGCAACGGGACACGGCGGGTACGCGTGGTCGCGTGACCGCGACGACGAGAGTCGCCGGGCTCCGGCTCGCCCGCAGGGCGGCGTCGGCGCACCCGCATCGAGCCGGAAGCGAGAGGGAAGGACGACGTCGTGGCAGCGGGCGAAGGTCAGGGACTCGGGGAGTTCGACGCCGTCCTTGAACAGTTCGAGCGGCATCTGCGTCTCGAACGGGACCTGTCGCCGCACACGCTGAGGGCGTATCTCGGAGACATCTCCTCGCTGTTCGCGCACATGAGGGCCGCCGGGCACGACGACGTGTCCGCTCTTGACGTCACCATCCTGCGTGACTGGCTGGGGGACCAGCATCAGGCCGGACGATCGAGGGCGACGCTGGCCCGCCGCTCCGCCTGCGCCCGGGTCTTCACCGCCTTCTGCCACCGCCGAGGATGGCTGGCGAGTGACCCCGGGCTGCTCCTCGGCACGGCGAAGGCCGAACGGCGGCTGCCGAAGGTGCTGGACCAGACCGAGGCCGAGGCCGTCCTGTCCACACAGGGACCGGGCGACGCCAGGGACCTGCGCGATCGGGCGATGCTGGAGCTGCTGTACGCGACCGGCATGCGGGTCAGCGAGTTGTGCGGCCTCGACGTGGACGACGTGGACCGGGACCGCCGGACGGTCCGCGTGCTGGGCAAGGGACGCAAGGAGCGGACGGTTCCCTTCGGGCTGCCCGCCCTGCACGCCCTGGACGCCTGGTGCGTGCGGGGCAGGCCCCTGTGGATTCGCGAAGGAAGCGGCCCCGCGCTCTTCCTCGGCGTCCGAGGAGGCCGGATCGACCAGGGCACCGTCCGGCGTGTCGTGCACGTCCGCCTGGCGCAGGTCGAGGGAACGCCCGACATGGGCCCGCACGGGCTGCGCCACACCGCCGCCACCCATCTCCTCGAAGGCGGGGCCGACCTGCGATCCGTGCAGGAGATGCTCGGGCACGCCTCCCTGGCCACCACGCAGATCTACACGCACGTGTCCATCGAGCGGCTGCGGGCCGCCTACCGCCAGGCTCATCCCCGCGCCTGACTCCCAAGCAGGCGAGCACCGCCTCTTAGCACCGCGCCCAAGCAGCCGCGCACCGCCTCTGAGCACCACGCCCAAGCAGGCGGGCACCGTCGCGCCTGAGCACCGCGCCCAAGCCGAGTATCGCTCCTGAGCACCGTGCCTGGGCGCTGCGGACGGGCACCCTGCGTCAGCCTCGCCCGGACCGGCGGGCCCACCGTCACGCCTCTCGGTCATCACGACGGCCGGCGGGCCTCGCCGACGGGCCAGCGAGGCAGGAGGCGGACCTGCCCCCGGCCGAACAGGAGGAGCGGATCCAGGTAGAGACGTCCGCGCAGGAGTCCCCAGTGCAGGCAGGAGGCGGTGCAGTGAGCGACGGCGTTCTCCTCGACGATGCCGATGACCTGACCGGCCGCGACGACGTCGCCAGGCCGGACCAGGGCTCGGACCGGCAGGTAGGTGGTGCGCAGGCCGTCGGCATGTGTGATGGTCACGACTCCCCGGCCCGCGACCCGCTCCGCCAGGCCGACGACTCCCGGTCCTGCGGCCATGACCTTCTCCCCGGGCCGCGCGGCCAGGTCCACACCCCTGTGGCCTGCGAGCCACCGCTGTGGGGGCGGATCGAAGCGCCTCATCGGACGTGCGGGCCCGGCAAGCGGCCACCGCCAGCCGGACGCGTCTCCACGCGGCCCCGTCGGCCCCGTCGGCTCTGGCGCGACCGGCCCCGACCGCTGCGCCTTCCCAGGAGAGCGGGCGGTCCCCACCGGCACGCCGTCCTCAGCCCGATCCGGCCCGGCCGGCGATCCGCCTACCGGCCCGATGGACCGAGCAGGACCGAGCGTCCTGGCGTCCCCGAACCTGGGCGCACTCGCCGGCAACGGACCCGCGGACCGATAGGCCACGGCCCTCACAGCCCCCGGCGCCCTCGCGGTCGTGGCCGCGTACGGCGTCACGGGGCCTCTGGCGGCCACGGGCCGGACGGCGACGGATGGCCGGGTGGGAGCCGCGGTCAGCAGGACCAGTACGAGCACATACGCGACGAGACGCATGCCACGACGATGTCCCCCGAAGGCTCGCGCCGGGCGGCCGAACGCCGTTCTGGGGACAGGCCGTGCACGATCAGCTCGAGAAGCCCTCCTTGGGCATCTCGAGGTCGGGCTTGGCCAGTTCCTCGACGTTGACGTCCTTGAAGGTCACAACCCGCACGTTCTTGACGAAGCGGGCCGGGCGATACATGTCCCAGACCCAGGCGTCCTGCATCTTGACGTCGAAGAAGACATCGCCGTTCTCGGCCGTGCGGACGTCGAGATCGACGGAGTTGGTGAGATAGAAGCGCCGCTCGGTCTCGACCACGTAGGTGAACAGGCCGACCACGTCGCGGTACTCCCGGTAGAGCTGCAGCTCCATCTCGGTCTCGTACTTTTCGAGATCTTCCGCGCTCATCCCGGTCCTCCTCTTCCGCTCCCCGTCGAGATCCCACTGTCGAGGCCGACCCGTTCAGACGACACCGGTCCCAACCTCATTCTCGCGCATGTCCCCATCCTGCCCCGTCCACAGGCCCCCGGCCGGGATCCTTGTCCCACGAGTCACCCTGGCCACCGTCACGAACGAGAACCGATGGTGGGGGCTCGGCCCATGCCGCGCCAGGGCCCGCCGATGGCCGAGCGTCACGTAGCCCTTGTGCAGGGCGAAACCGTACTGCGGGTAGACCTCGTCGAGCTCGTGCATCAGCCGGTCCCTCGTCACCTTCGCCACGATCGAGGCCGCCGCCACGCACGCGGCGACCTGGTCGCCCTTCCACACGGCCAACGACGGCGCGGGCAGCCCGGCCACCGGAAAGCCGTCCACGAGGACGTAACCGGGGACGAGCCCCAGGCCGGCGACGGCCCGCCGCATCCCCGCGACGTTGCACTTGTGCAGGCCGCGCGAGTCGATCTCCTCGGGAGGGATCACGACCACACTCACGGCCCGGGCCGTCGCCGTGATCCGCTCGAAGAGGCGCTCGCGCACGGCCTCGGTCAGGAGCTTGGAGTCGCTCAGCCCGTCGATCTCCCGCCCCAGCACGACCGCGGCGACGACCAGCGGCCCGGCGCAGGCGCCGCGACCGGCCTCGTCCACCCCGGCGACCGGCGTGAACCCCCGCCGGGCCAGGGCCCGCTCGTAGCCGTAGAGTCCGGAGTCCCGTCGTACGACACTCGGGCGCGGGCGATAGGCAGCTGTCATGACGACAAGCAGATTACGCCCCATTCGGGACCGGCGATACGGCCGGAACCACCGCCGACGGCAAAGCCGCAGGTGAGATCAGCGTACGACGGAGAAAGTGTCGGGCCGGGAGAGGAACGAGATCCGGTTCAGCGGCCAGTAGCGCAGGAACGCCCGCCCTGTGACGTCGTCCTCGGAGATCGTGCCCTGGTGCCCGTCGTCCGGGTAGAAGCGCGAGTCCGCCGAGTTGTTCCGGTGGTCGCCCATGAGCCACAACCGCCCCTTGGGGACCTTCACGTCGAACTCACGGTCGGAGGGCTTGGCCCCCGGGTAGAGGTACTTGCCCTCCTCGTCCAGCGGTGTCCCGTTCACGGTGATGCGGTGCTTGGCGTCGCAGCACTTCACGTGGTCGCCGCCCACCCCGATCACGCGCTTGATCGTGTCCTCGCCGTTCCAGCCCTTGAAGACCACGATGTCGCCGCGCTCCACCGGCCCGAGCTTGTACGCGAGCTTGTTGACCACCACGTAGTCGTCGACCAGGAGCGTGTTCTGCATCGACTCCGACGGGATCCAGAACGACTGCAGCAGGAAGGTGTGGACCAGCAGGGCGACGACGACCCCGCCGAGCACGTACATGAGGGTCTCCAGAAAGCCGGAGCCCTTCTTCTTCGCGGGCCGGTCCTTCTTCCCGCCGGCGGTCCGCTCGTCCTCGCCCGCCTCACCCACGGCCGCCGGCTCCGCCGGTTCCTCCGGAACGTCGGCGGACCCGACCGGCCCGGCGGTGCCTAAGCGACTCTCGTCGGGCTCTCCCACGGCTGCCTCCTCCGGCTCTGTCACGTCCTATCGTCGCCTCACCAGCCGCCGGCGCAGGGCCACCAGCGGCACGGCGCCCGCGAAGCCCGCGACGAACGGCGCGGCCCCGAGGGCCGCCTGGAGCGCAGGCTGCGCGAACGTTTCCGGGATCGGCAGGATCTTGGCCCGGTTGAACGGCCAGACGATGACGAAGGCGCGGCCGATCACCTTGTCGGCGGGAATGGTGCCGCCGCCCGGGTCACCCATGTGCAGGCGGGAGTCCCAGGACACCGAGCGGTGGTCGCCCATCACCCACAGGCGGTCCGGCGGGACGGTGACCTCGAACTCGCGTCCGGACGGCTCGTCACCGGGATACAGGTACGACTTCTCGTTCAGCGGCACGCCGTTCACCGTGACCCGGCCCTGCTCGTCACAGCATTTGACCTTGTCGCCCGGCACGCCGATGACCCGCTTGATGTAGTCCTTCTCCCCCGGCACGACCCCGAACGCGGTGCCGAGCCAGCGCAGCCCGGCCGCGATGGGGTTGGACGGCTCCTCGAGCTTCACCTCGGGGTCCCAGGAGTCCACGCCGGAGAACACGACGATGTCGCCGCGCTCGATGTCGCGTACGTGGTAGACCAGCTTGTTCACCAGCACCCGGTCGTTGATGAGAAGCGTGTCCTCCATCGACTCGGACGGGATGTAGAACGCCTGGACCACGAAGGACTTGATCAGCAGGGCCAGAGCGAGGGCGACCACGATCAGGACGGGCAACTCCCGCCAGAACGAGCCTTTCTTCTTCCCGTCCTCGGCGTTCTGCTTGACGTCTTCGGCGACCACGTCCACCCCGTCCTCGGCAGGGCGACGCGTGCCCGGCCCCTGTCCCTCGCTAGCCATCGCTGCTGAGCCTAGATGATGTCCGCGACGGCGAGCGCCGGGGACACCGCATCACCGGCAAAAAGAAAGTGGCCCGCGCCTGAGGCACGGACCACGATCTCCAAAGCCTTACTTGCCGGCCGGCTGCGCCTCGCGCTTCTCGCGGATGCGAGCGGCCTTTCCGCGCAGGTCGCGCATGTAGTACAGCTTGGCCCGGCGGACGTCGCCGCGGGTCACCACGTTGATCTTCTCGATCACGGGGCTGTGAACCGGGAAGGTGCGCTCGACGCCGACGCCGTAGCTGACCTTGCGGACCGTGAACGTCTCACGGATGCCACCGCCCTGGCGGCGCAGGACGAAGCCCTTGAACACCTGGATGCGGGACCGGTTGCCCTCGACGACGCGGACGTGGACCTCCAGCGTGTCACCCGGGCGGAAGGCCGGTACGTCGCTGCGAAGGGCAGCCTTCTCGATCTCCTGGATCTGCGTGTGCATGGCGGCGGTTCCTCATTGACAGGGGCACACGGAGGTCCACCCGGCCGGCCCGAGGGCTCGGCGACGAGGGGGACACGCGTGCTTGGCTTGATACGTCTTGTCTGCCACGTTCAGCCGGGCGCACCCGGCCATGACGAAGTAGGCAGCAGCGACTCAGTCTGCCATATCTTCCGGCACTGCGCGAAACGCGGGGGGCAACCCGGGGCGAGACGCGGCAGCGGAACGGCGCTCCCTGAGGCGTTCCTCGAACTCCTCGATGACGCGCCGGTCGTGCTTGTCGAGGCCGTCCCGGTCGAGCCTGGCGACCAGTTCCGGCCTCCGGTCCAGCGTACGGCGCAGCGCCTCGTCGCGCCGCCAGCGGGCGATCCTGCCGTGATGGCCCGACAGCAGGACCTCCGGCACCTCGTGCCCCCGCCACACGGGCGGCTTGGTGTAGACGGGGCCTTCCAGCAGGTTGGCCATGGCCCCCGGCGCGAAGGAGTCGTCGGCGACGGAGCGCGCGTTGCCGAGGACCCCCGGAAGCAGCCTCCCCACGGCCTCGACCATCACCAGGACGGCCGCCTCTCCCCCGGCTAAGACGTAGTCGCCGATGCTGACCTCGTCGGTGCGCAGGCGCTCGCCGTACTCGGCGACGACGCGGGAGTCGATGCCCTCGTACCGCGCAGGGGCGAACAGCAGCCACGGCTCCTCGGCGTACTCCAGCGCCACTTCCTGGGTGAACGGCCGGCCGCTCGGCGTGGGGACGATCAGCCGGGGCAGCGCCTCCTCCCCGGAGGCGGCGCGCCCGTCCTCGATCACGGCGTCGACGGCCTCGCCCCAGACCTCCGGCTTCATCACCATGCCGGGGCCCCCGCCGTACGGCGTGTCGTCCACGGTCTTGTGGACGTCGTGCGTCCAGTCGCGGAGCTGGTGGAGGTGGATGTCGAGGATGCCGCGCTCGCGGGCCTTGCCCATGAGGGAGACGTCGAGCGGGGCGAAATACTCCGGGAAGATCGAGATGATGTCGACGCGCATCTGCGGCCCCTACTCCGCCTCTTCGGCGTCGAGCAGGCCGGGCGGGGCGTCGACGACGAGGATCCCCTTGCCGAGGTCGATCTCGGGCACGAGCGCCTTGACGAACGGGACGTACGCCTCGTCGCGGGAGGGACGGGCCACCACGAGCAGGTCCTGTCCGTGGTGGAGGACGTCGCTGACCTCGCCGACCCGCTCCCCCTCGGTGGTGACCACCGTCAGGCCGATCAGTTCGTGGTCGTGGAACTCGTCGGGGTCCTCGATCGGCGGCAGGTCCGCGGAGTCCACGACGAGCAGCGTGCCGCGCAGCGCCTCCGCCGCGTCCCTGCCCTCCACTCCGGCCAGGGTCAGCAGCAGGATCCCCTTGTGCCACCGGGCCCGCTCCACCGTCAGCGGACCGGCCGGCGCCGGGTCGGTGACCAGCGTCACCCCCGGGGCGAAGCGCAGATCGGGCTCGTCGGTGCGCACCTCGACCGTGACCTCGCCCCGCACGCCGTGCGGGCGGCCGATCCTGCCCACGACTAGCTGCACTTGTCGCCTACCTCCGCTACCGCTCCAACGCGACTTCCACGCGACGGTTCGAACGCCACCGCCCGAACCGGTCTGCCACTGCGAACCTGCCGGAAAACACGCCGGGGGACCCCGGTGCGGGGTCCCCCGGACGCGTCGTTCGGCTCAGCGCGCCTCTTCCAGGTCGACCAGGTCGATCCGCACGTACTTGCCGTTCGACAACGCGTTCACGACGGTGCGCAACGCCTTCGCCGTACGGCCGCCGCGGCCGATGACCTTGCCGAGGTCGTCGGGATGAACCCGGACCTCGAGAACGCGCCCGGTGCGGATGCGCCGTGCGCGGACCCGGACGTCGTCCGGATGCTCGACGATGCCCTTGACCAGGTGCTCGAGGGCCTCCTCGAGCACCTCAGGCCTCGCCTTCCGGCTTCTCCTCCGCGGCCGGGGCCTCGGCGGTCTCTTCGGCCTTCACGGGCTTCTTGGCCTTCTTCGGCGTGGTGGCGGCGGCGCCGGTGTCGCCCGCCAGCGACTCCTTGGCGGCGGCCTCGTACGCCGCGTGCCGGTCCGGCTTGGGCTCGGCGACCTGGAGCGGCGTGGCGGGGGCGGGCTCGCCCTTGAACTGCTGCCAGTCGCCGGTCAGCTTGAAGATCTTCAGGACCGGGTCGGTCGGCTGCGCGCCGACGCCCAGCCAGTACTGCACCCGCTCGGAGTTCACCTCGATGCGCGAGGGGTTCTCCTTCGGGTGGTACAGGCCGATCTCCTCGATGGCGCGGCCGTCCCGCTTGCTCCGGGCGTCGGCGACGACGATGCGGTACTGCGGGTTGCGGATCATACCGAGCCGCTTGAGCTTGATCTTGACTGCCACGGGTGTGGTCTCTCCTGCATTAGAGCGTGGGTGAGCGGTGTCTCATCGAGTGGGGCACGATGGGAGCCCGCCCGAGGGACAGGCGCGACCGGCGGGGGTGAGAGGGCACCCACCTGGTCACGATGTTCCAGCCTGACATTCTGCCAGATGATTCCCCATGCTCCGCAAAGGACGGTTCCGCCGCCGCCCTGATTTCGGCACGGATGCGCCCATGGCTCCGGAACGGGCATGCGAACTGATCGCGCGGATAGGCCGTCCAACTGGCATGCGAGTTGCGAACAGGACCCTCACGGCCGGAGCGGCGGCCCTCGCCCTGCTGGCCGCCGGCTGCGGCACGGCCACCACGCCCTCCGCGGCCGCCGCTCCCCCGGCCAGGACGACGAGCCGGCACACGACGACCCCGCCCGCCGCGGACACGGGACGGGCCACCGCCGCGGGCGCGGCGTCCGTCCGGTACGGCGCCGCGGCGCGAACCACGACCACACGAAGCACGGGCGCCGCCCCCGAGCGGTGCCGTACGACCGGCTTGCGGGCCCGGGTGGGACGGCAGGACGCGGGGGCGGGCAACCGCTACGCGCCGCTCGTGCTGACCAACACCTCGGGCAAGACCTGCTGGGTGTACGGCTTCGTCGGGCTCGTCCTCATCGACGGCCGGGGCGACGTGCTGCGTACGCGCACCCGCCGCGAGAGCGTCACCCCGCACCGGGTGACGCTGCGCGCCGGGGCGAGCGCCCACGCCCGGCTCCACTGGACCGTGGTGCCCAGCGGGCACGAGACCCGGTGCCCCTCCTCGGCCCGGCTGATGATCATTCCGCCGGACGAGGTGGCGCACCTGGAGGTCCCGTTCACCGCGACGGTGTGCGACGACGGCAGGATCGACGCCAGGCCGATGGCGCCAGGCGCGAGCCTCTGAAAACACGGCGCGAGCCTCTGAGGACGCGGCGCGAACCTCCGACGACACGCGCCGGCCTTCGACGACGACACCGGCGAGCCTCTGAGAACACGGACCGCGACGAGACCGCGCCGCCGCCCGCCGGGAACCGGCGGGCGGGCGGTCCGGCCGTCAGTTCTGGCCGGGCAGCTTCAGCTTCGACGGGTCGAACCCGGGCGGCAGCTCCAGGCCGGGGGGCAGCTGGCCGCCGCCGATGTTGCCGAGCAGGCCCTTGGGCAGCTTCGGAGCGTCCGAGGACGACGCGTTCGCGCCGGCCTTGCCGAGCGCGGCCTTACGCGGGTCGCCGCTGACGCGGCGGCCCTTCTTGGGCTTCTGCGCCTTCTGCTTGCGCCCACCCGGCATGCCCGGGATGCCCATGCCCTGGGTCACCCGCTTCATCATCTTCTGCGCCTCGAAGAAGCGGACCACCAGGTTGTTCACCTCGGTGACCGTCACGCCCGAGCCCTTGGCGATGCGGGCCCGGCGCGAGCCGTTGATGATCTTCGGGTCCTGGCGCTCGCCGGGCGTCATGGAGCGGATGATCGCGGCGATGCGGTCCAGGTCGCGGTCGTCGACCTGGTTGAGCTGATCGCGCATCTGCCCCATGCCCGGCATCATGCCGAGCAGGTTCTTGATGGGCCCCATGCGGCGGACCATCATCATCTGCTCGAGGAAGTCCTCCAGCGTGAAGCCGTCCCCGGAGACGAGCTTGCCCGCCATCTTGGCGGCCTCCTGCTCGTCGAACGTCTTCTGCGCCTGCTCGATCAGGGTGAGGATGTCACCCATGTCGAGGATCCGGCCCGCCATGCGGTCGGGGTGGAAGGCGTCGAAGTCCTCGAGCTTCTCACCGGTGCTGGCGAACATGATCGGCCGGCCGGTGACGTGCCGCACCGACAGGGCGGCGCCGCCTCGGGCGTCGCCGTCGAGCTTGGTCAGCACCACGCCGTCGAAGCCGACGCCGTCCATGAACGCGCTGGCCGTGCTCACCGCGTCCTGGCCGATCATGGCGTCGAGCACGAACAGGACCTCGTCGGGCGTGACCGCGTCGCGGATGTCGGCGGCCTGCTTCATCAGCTCCTGGTCGATGCCGAGGCGGCCGGCGGTGTCGACGATGACCACGTCGTGCTGCTGGCGGCGCGCGTGGTCCACCGACTGCCGGGCCACCTCGACCGGGTCGCCCACGCCGTTGCCCGGCTCGGGGGCGTACACCGCCACCCCGGCGCGCTCGGCCATGACGGCGAGCTGCTGCACCGCGTTGGGCCGCTGCAGGTCGCAGGCGACGAGCAGCGGGGCGTGCCCCTGGTCGCGCAGCCACTTGGCGAGCTTGCCGGCCAGGGTCGTCTTACCGGAGCCCTGGAGACCGGCCAGCATGATCACGGTCGGCGGGTTCTTGGCGTAGCGCAGTCGCCGCGTCTCGCCGCCCAGCACCTCGATGAGCTCGTCGTTGACGATCTTCACGACCTGCTGCGCGGGGTTGAGCGCCTGGGAGACCTCGGCGCCGCGGGCCCGCTCCTTCACCCGGGCCACGAAGTCCTTCACGACCGGCAGCGCGACGTCCGCCTCGAGCAGCGCGATGCGGATCTCGCGGCAGGTCGCGTCGATGTCGGCGTCGGAAAGCCTGCCTTTGGACCGAAGGGAGGAGAAGACCGAAGTCAGCCGGTCGGAAAGCGTCTCGAACACGTGTTTGGCCAGCCTCGAAGCGAGTGGACGGGTCGGTGAACCATCAGTCTCCCCAGACTATCCGCCCGCACGCCCTTCACGCCCGTGCCGCCGGGGCGAGATCGCCGGTCCGGCCCGTTCCCGGTCCTCACCGGACCGCGCTCACGTGGGATGTCAGCGCGTGTTCGACCAGCGTGATCAGGGTGCTCTTGACCGATTCGCGGTCGCGGGCGTCAGTGCGGACGATCGGGACCTGGGGTGACAACGTCAGGGCCTCGCGCAGTTCGTCCTGCCCATGGGTGTACTCCCCGTCGAAGCCGTTGACGCCGACGACGAAGGGCAGGCGGGCCTCCTCGAAGTAGTCCACCGCCGGGAAACTGTCGGCCAACCGCCGGGTGTCGACCAGCACCACCGCGCCGATCGCCCCCCGCACCAGGTCATCCCACATGAACCAGAACCGATGCTGACCCGGCGTACCGAACAAATACAGGATCAGATCCCGGTCCAGCGACACCCGCCCGAAGTCCATCGCCACCGTCGTGGTCGTCTTGTGCGGCACCAGCCCCACATCGTCCACACCCGCCGAGGCATCGGTCATCACCGCCTCGGTCGTCAACGGGACGATCTCCGACACCGCGCCCACGAAGGTCGTCTTCCCCACACCGAAGCCCCCCGCAACGACGATCTTCGTCGAGGTCAATCCCCGGCTAGAGCCTGCGAAGTCCACTGAGCACCCTTTCCAGCAAGTTCAGATCCGGCTTACCGGCCTCCAACTGCGGCTGATGCACGTGCACCAGCCCCTCCGCCGCCATGTCCGCGATCACCACGCGAACCACACCCAGCGGAATCCGCAGCAACGCCGACACTTCGGCCACCGACCGCACCTGACGGCACAGGGAGGCGATGGCCCGAAACTCCGGGGGCCTCGTGGAAAGGTCGTAGTGAGTGGTCGTGGCGGAGGAGACCAGCGCCTCCAGCGCGAGTTGCATGCGGGGCGTCGTACGCCCGCCGGTGACGGTGAACGGGCGGACCGGAGACGCGGGCTCCTCGATCGGGCCGCCCGGCTGCCGCCCCCACGGGTCCGCACCGGGTTCCTGACCCCACGGTTCCGCGCCTGGCGGCTGTCCCCACGGATCCATCCGGTCACCTCCGGGGATACGACACGGCTTGGAGCTCGGCGCGGACCGCGGGGGTCAGCACCTGACCCGCCCGCTCCACCAGCAACGTCATCTGATAGGCCACCAGACCCAGATCGGAATCCGCCGCCGCCAGCACCGCCAGACAGGACCCGTCACTGATCGACATGATCAGCAACAACCCCCGCTGCATCTCCACCACCGTCTGCGTCACCGGGCCACCCTCGAACACCCGCGAGGCACCCTGCGTCAGACTGATCAACCCGGCCGCCACCGCCGCCAGCTGATCCGCCCGGTCCTTGGGAAACCCGTGCGAGAACGCCAGAGGCAACCCGTCGGCGGAGACGACGACGGCGTGCGCCACACCCGGCACCGAACTCACGAAATCATCGATCAACCAGTTCAGGCCGCGTGCGCCCTGGCTCAACTCACTCATGCGCCGTCCCCTTTCGCGGTCGGGTAGCCCTCGTCCTCGCTCAGTTCGCCCCTGGCCACCGCCCTGCCCTGCCGTACGCCCTGCTGCAGGCTCGCCAGCCGGCTGCGGGCCCGGTCGGGTGACAGGAGCGGCTGCGATGGGGCGGGCGCCGGCGACGCCGCGGCCGGATCGACCGAGCCGGGCACCAAATTGGCCTTCGGCACCCGCTTGGGCAGACCCGAGGTGGTCGTGCCGTCCGAGGAGGGCTTCTCGGTGGCCGCCGCCGCGGCCTGCCACCCGGCGTCCAGTGACGGGGTGTGCTGCCAGCCGGATTCGGTGCCGGCGGCGGGAGTGCGCCGGAACCAGGCGGACTCGACGGAGGCGAAGATCGGCAGGTACTCCTCGGCCGGCGGCCCGGCCTGCGCCCCGCCCGGACGCACGCCGCCCATCTGGACGGGAGCGCCGTGCACCGGCCCGGATATCGCGACCGGTCCGGTCGTCGCCGACATCGCGCCGAACGCCGTCGGGACGGGCCCGGTCACCGACGGCAGAGGCCCGGTCGCCGCTTCGTCCATGCCGGACGACCGGCCACGTATCCGGGTGAGCGGATCGTGGAGAGGCGGCGCGGCGACCCCGGAGGCCGGCAGCTGCTGACGGCCCCAGCCCCCGATGCCTTGCTGTGCCGTCCCCTGCTCGGCCTGCCGTGGGCTCCAGGCAGGGGCGAACGCGCCCGAATAGGACTCGGGCTGATGCGCCGGATGGCCCATGATGGACTCCGGCAGCAGGACCATGGCCGTCAGCCCGCCTCCGTCGTGCGGCCTGAGCTGGACCCTGATGCCGTTGCGGGCGGCGAGACGGCCGACCACGAACAGGCCCATCCGCCGCGACACCGACACGTCCACCACCGGCGGGTTCGCCAGTCTCCAGTTCGCCTGGGAGATCTCCTCCGACGTCATGCCGATGCCGGAGTCGGTGACGGAGATCATCACGCCTCCGCCGTCGATCCGGTTGCCCGAGACCACCACGCGGGTGTCGCGGGCGGAGAACGACAGCGCGTTCTCCACCAGCTCGGCGAGCAGGTGGATGACGTCGTTGACGGCCTGGCCGGCGATCGAGACGTCCGAGGGGAAGTTCAGCATCACCCGCTCGTAGCCCTCGACCTCCGACAGCGAGGCCCGGATGACGTCGGTGATCTCGACGGGCCGGCTCCAGCGGCGTGCGGGCTCCTGCCCGGCGAGAACCAGGAGGTTCTCACTGTTGCGGCGCATGCGGGTCGCCAGGTGGTCGAGCTTGAACAGGTCGCCGAGCCGCTGCTCGTCCTGCTCGCCCTGCTCCAGCCCGTCGATCAGGGCGATCTGGCGTTCCACGAGGGTCTGGGTGCGCCGGGAGAGGTTCACGAACATCGCGTTGACGTTGCTGCGCAGCCGGGCCTCGTCGCCCGCCAGCCGGATCGCCTCGCGGTGGACCTCGTCGAAGGCCCGCGCGACCTCGCCGATCTCGTCGGCGGACACCACGCCGATCGGCTGCACCGCAGCCTGCCCCGCCGCGCCGTCCTCGGATTCGCGCAACCGCTGCACCAGGGCGGGCAGGCGGTGCCCGGCGACCTCAAGCGCCTCGCTGCGCAGCCGCCGCAGCGGCCGTACGAGCGAGCGCGCCATGACGGCGGTGATGAGCAGGACCAGCAGCAGGACGACGACGACCATCGTGATGTTGACAACGGCCACGTTCCGGTCGGAACTCTGCAGAGCGTCGCTCCGGGTGACGATCGACTTGCTCAGGCCGGCGGTCACGTCGCGCATGAGGTCGGCCTGCTCGCTGATCGCGTCGAACCAGCGGTCGGCGTCGGCCCCCCTGCCGCTGAGGTTGCGGATGGGCTGCCCGGCGCCGACCAGGTACAGCGTCCGGTCGATGAAGAACCGCGCCCGGTCCACCTTCTGGTCGGTGACCGTGTCGTTGTAGAGCTGCCGCTCGTCGGTGGTGGCCACGGCGGTGAACGCCGCCAGCTCGCTCTGCTCCCTGGCCGCCGCACCGGTGAAGGCGTCGAGCTCGGCCTGGTCGAGCTGCTGCCGGGCCAGGCCCACGGCGAGCAGCGCCCGCTGCTCCGACACCGCCTCCTTGGCCCGTGCGAGCGCCCCGAGCGCCTTGATGCTCGCGTACAGCCCTTCGTCCGGAACACCCTGACCCGCCGCGTCGTACAGCTTCAGCAGGTCGTCGGTGACGAGCCGGTAATTCTCGATGCCGCGCAGCGGCGGGAGCTGCGACTCGAGCACGATCTTCCGGAACGCGGTCAGGTCCGTCAGCCGGGCCAGGGCCCGCGACAGGTCCTCCCGGCCGAGCCCGCCCAGCGCGTCCCCACTCGTCTCGGCCCGGGCGCGCACCTGCTGCGCGGCGGCGTCCACGGCGTCGTGCTGGTTGTTCACGGTGGTGAGCAGGTCTCTGTCACGACGGCCGCCGGCGACGTATTTGACCGACAGGTCGCGCTCCAGCTGGAGTTCGTGGAGGAGCATGCCGACGTTGCCGACGAGCTCGACGGCCTCGCGCACCCGCTGATACTCGGCGGCGCTGGATATCGAACTCGCCACCCGCAGGCCGCCGAGCAGGACCGCGACGACGGTGGGCAGCACGATCAGCGCGACGAGCCGGGTTCGCACCCGCCAGTTCTTCAGCTGAATCGAGTTGCCGGTCGCGGGCCCGTTGGGCGGCCCGCCGTCCGCGGAGGACGCGCCGCCGGCGGACTCGGCGACCGGTTCGGGCTCGGCGCGGCGACCACTCTCGATCGTTGCTGTCCTCACAGGCGCAACCTCTCGCGCTGAATCTCAGGGGATAAGGCTCCGGGGTCGCTCTAATGCGAGAGCCCGCACATCACCGGGCAATTTGAGCATAAGGCGTCGAGATAGACAAAGAGCTTGGGATTTTGGAGCGGTCCAGCGTTTCGCCCCGCCCCAAACGCATATGTGCAGGACGGCAGCGATCAGGCGGAAGACAATAACGGACAGGCGATGCACGACGACTCCCCTCATGGAACCGGTCCAACCCCTAGGCCGTAATTCCAAATGATGACAGAGGTGATTTACTCCTCAATTTGACTACAATCGTGACTCAAACACATCGAATCCGTACGGCTCCTGTACGCTTCTCGCCCGTCGCCGTCTATGCGGGACAGACCCGTCGCGGGCGGCCACCTCAACACTCCAGACAAGGAGACTTCATGAGGCTTATAAGGCGTACTCTCGCCGTCGGCGTCCTGGCCGTCCTGACGCTCACCGCTTGCGGCAACTCCGACACGACGTCCTCCTCTTCCTCGGGCAACGGACTGGAGAAGACGACGCTGAAGGTCGGCACGATTCCGGTGCCGGACAGCGCGCCGTTGCAGGTGGCGATCGATCGGGGGTTCTTCAAGGCCGAGGGCCTGGAAGTCCAGCCCGAGGTGGTCGCCGGCGGCGCCGTCGCCACCCAGAAGCTGCTGGGCGGAAGCCTCGACCTGTCGCTCGGCGCATACGTCGGCACTTTCCTCGCGCAGGACAAGGGCGCCGGGAAGTTCAAGTACGTCGCGGACAGTTACGGCGCCGCTCCCGGCGCTTTCGTCATCATGGTCAAAAAGGACTCCCCGATCAAAACTGCTGCAGACCTCAAGGGGAAGACCATAGCGGTCAATGTTCTCAACAGCGTCAGCCAACTGACCGCCGAAGTGCAGATGAAGGTGGCCGGGGTGACCGCGACCCCGGACCAGTTCGTGGAGAAGAAGTTCCCTGACATGCCCGCCGCCCTGGAAAACGGCCAGGTCGACGCGGCGGCGATGACCGAGCCGGTCATCACTGTGGAATCAAAAGCGGGCGGCCGAATCATCGTCGATGAGATGACCGGTCCGACCGAAAATCTTCCCATCGCCGGCTGGTTCACCACCGACGCCATCGCGAGCAAATACCCGAAGGCGATAGCCGCGTTCCAGCGGGCGCTCGGCAAGGCGCAGGCACTCGTCGCGAAGGACCGCAAGATCGTCGAGGAGACGCTGCCCAAGTACACCAAGATCGACGCCGCCACCGCGGCCGTCATCTCCCTGGGCTCCTACCCGACCTCCCTCAGCGAGACCCGCCTGCAGCGCGTGGCCGACCTCATGAAGGAGTACGGCTACCTCAAGAACGATCTGGACGTGAAGTCGCTGATCCTGCCGCCCCCGGCGAGCTGACGGAGATCCCGCACCTGCCATGGAACACGCACGAGTCCTCCGCGGCGTCGCCGGCGTCGCGGGGTTCCTCGCCGCGGCCGAGATCGTCGGCGCGACCGGCCTGATCGACGACCGCTTCCTGCCCCGCATGTCCACGATCCTCCGCGGCGCGGCGGAACTGCTCGTCGATCAGGAGTTCCTCGCCGACGCGCGTGCCTCGCTCGCCGCCTGGGGGCTCGGGCTCCTGCTGACCGTGGCGGTGGCGGTCCCGGCCGGACTCACGCTCGGGGCCCTGCCGCCCGTGGAGCGGGCCGTACGGCCGCTGATCGAGTTCCTCCGGCCCATCCCGTCGGTCGCCATCATCCCGCTCGCGATCCTGCTCTTCAGCGACAACCTGCAGCTGAGGGTGGCCGTCGTCGTCTACGCGGCGTCCTGGCCGATCGTCATCAACACGATCTACGCGCTGAAGGACGTCGACCCGCTCGCCAAGGAGACCCTGCGCAGCTTCGGGTTCGGTCCGGTGTCCGTGCTGCTCCGGGTGGCGCTGCCCAGCGCCGCGCCCTTCATCGCGACCGGGATCCGCGTCGCCGCCGGCACCGCCGTCATCCTCGTGATCAGCGCGGAACTGCTCGCAGGAGGGGCGGAGGGCGTCGGGATCTACATCACGGAGGCCGCGAGCGGCAACAGGATGGACCTGATGCTCGGCGCGGCCCTGTGGGCCGGCCTGTTCGGCGTCCTGTCCAACACCGCCCTGGTCGCGGTGGAACGCAGGCTGTTCCGCTGGCACGACGCACGCACCGGAGCCGCCCGATGAACGTGATCAGAGCCGTCGGCCGTCTCTGGCTGGTGCCGGTGACGCTCGTGGCCTGGGAGATCGCCACCCGTGCCGCCGAGCAGCCGTTCTTCCCTCCCCCGTCGGCGACGCTGGCCCGGATGGGCGAGATGTGGCTGTCCGGCCCGCCCGCCCATCTCCTGCTGACAGACCAGGCGATGGACGATTTCGGCCCCAGCCTCGCCCGCCTGTTCGCCGGGTGGACGCTGGCCGCGGTCCTCGGGGTGGCCGCCGGAATCGCCATCGGCTGCTCCCCCCGCCTGTCCGGCTACCTCGACCCGCTGATCCACCTCGGCCGGGCCGTGCCGCCTCCGCTGCTGGTGCCCTTCTTCCTCGCCCTGCTGAAGCTGAGCACGCCGGCGCAGCTCACGACGATCGTGTTCGGGATCATCTGGCCGATCCTCCTCAACACCATCGACGGCACCCGGACGGTGGACCGGCAGCACCTGGAGACCGCACGCATCTTCGGGTTCTCGACGGTCCAGCGGCTCACCAGAGTGATCGTCCCCGCCGCGATGCCCAAGATCTTCGCCGGCCTGCGGCTGGCCCTCTCGCTGGCCCTGATCCTGCTGATCATCGCCGAGATCCTCGCCGGCTCCGGCGGCCTCGGCTACCGGCTCCTGTCGGCGCAGCGCAGCTACCTCTACACCGACATGTGGGGCTGCCTGGTGGTGCTCGGCCTCCTCGGCTATCTGCTCAACTCCGCGTTCCTGCTGTTGGAACGGCGCGTTCTCGCCTGGCACAGGAACGCCAGGCAGACCACCTAGGAAGGCATCGTGCTCGAGATCACCGATCTGGTCCACTCGTACGGCTCGCATCGCGTTCTCGACGGGGTGAGCATCCGCGCCGCCGAGGGCGAACTCGTCTGCGTCGTGGGCCCCTCCGGCTGCGGCAAGTCCACTCTGCTGCGGTCAGTCGCCGGTCTCATCCGTCCCACCGGGGGCCGGGTGCTGATCGGCGGACAGCCCGTCGACCGCATCCCCGACAACCTGGCCGTCGTCTTCCAGGACTACAGCCGTTCGCTCTACCCCTGGATGACCGCCGCGAACAACGTGGCGCTGCCGCTGCGACGCCGCGGGCTGGACCGGCGGCGCCGCAGGGAGGCGGCGATGGCCGCGCTGGACCAGGTCGGCCTGGCCGACGCCGCGGCGAAGTACCCCTGGGAGATGTCCGGCGGAATGCAGCAACGGGTGTCCATCGCCCGCGCCCTCGCCTACCGCCCGTCCCTGCTGCTGATGGACGAGCCCTTCGGCTCTGTGGACGCGCAGACCCGCGAGGACCTGGAAGACCTGGTGCTGCGGGTCTGCGCCCATCACGGCATGACGACCCTGCTGATCACGCACGACATCGACGAAAGCGTCTACGTCGGAGACCGGGTGATCGTCCTCACCCGGTCGCCGGCCCGGGTCGCCGCCGACCTGCCGGTCGACCTGGGCGAATCACGCGACCAGATCGCGACGCGGCAACGGGACGCGTTCGTCCGGCTGCGTGCCGAAGTGGGCCGCCTGGTCCGGGGCGGCTCCCCCACCTCAACTGTTCTGGAGAAGCATTGATCGACTCCACCGGCCCTGTCTGGGACGCCATCGTCGGGCTCTCCCGGTTCGCCGCGCTCGCCGCGATGGCCGAGCTGAACTGCGCCGAACACCTGGCCTCCGGCCCGATGGACGTTCCGGAGCTCGCCAAGGCCTGTGACGCGCACGAGCCCTCCCTCGCGCGCGTGCTGCGGGAACTCGAGACCGTCGGCGTGGTCCGCGCCGTCGCCCCGGGGACGTACGAGCTGACCGAGGAGGGTCAGACGCTGCGCGACGACGTTCCTGGCAGCATGCGCTCCGCCCTGCGCATCGCGGCCGAGACCGGTTACTGGTACGCCATGGGCAACCTGGCGCAGACCGTGAAGGACGGGCGGTCCGCCTTCATCGCGCGATTCGGCCCCTTGTACGGCTATTTCCAGGAGCGTCCCGAGGCCGCCCGCCTGTTCAACGAGTACATGGCCATCCGCGCGGCGCCCCTGGAGGCCGCTCTGGCCACCACCTACGACTTCACCGGCGTGAAGACGTTCGTGGACGTCGCCGGGGGAACCGGGCATCTGCTGGCGGCGGTGCTCGACCGGCACCCGGGCATGCGCGGCGTGCTCTTCGACATCGCGCACGTGGTGGAGAACGCCCGGAAGTCCCTGAACGCGCGGGGCCTCGGCGACCGGTGCGAGTTCGAGAGCGGCGACTTCTTCGAGAGCGTGCCCGCGGGCGGGGACCTCTATCTGCTGGCCAGCATCATCCACAACTGGAATGACGAGGCGAGCCTGCGCATCCTCGGCAACGTGCGGAAGGCGGCTCCCCGCCACGCCCGGGTGCTGCTGCTGGAAATGGTGCTGCCGGACGACGCCACGCCGCACATCGGCAAGGACCTCGACATGCGCATGCTCGCGGTGACCGACGGCGGGATGGAGCGCACGTCGGGCGAATACACCCGGCTGCTCGACGAGGCCGGTTTCACGCTCTCCCGCATCCTGCCGCTGCCCGCCGGGGCGAGCCTGATGGAGGCCCTGCCCCGCTGAGCCGGGAGGGCCGCACAGAAGCCGCCCTCGTGGCCGATCTTCCCGAGCCCCATGGAAAGTCCGAGCCTGCGAGGAGTTTCCATGGGGTGGAGCAGGCGCCGCCTGTGCCACGCCCAGCAGAGCGTGCTCTGTCAGACACGACCTTGGTGGAGATTCTGGCCGTGCACGGCGACCCGCATGGTCAGCGCGTGTTCGACAAGAGTGATCAGGGTGCTCTTGACCGATTCGCGGTCACGGGCGTCGGTGCGGACGATCGGGATGTGCGGCGACAACGTCATCGCCTCGCGCACCTCCTCCTCGGCGTGCGGGTACTGCCCGTCGAAGCCGTTGACGCCGACGACGAAGGGCAGGCGCGCCTCCTCGAAGTAGTCCACCGCGGGAAAACTGTCGGCCAACCGCCGCGTGTCGACCAGCACCACCGCGCCGATCGCCCCTTTCACCAGGTCGTCCCACATGAACCAGAACCGATGCTGACCCGGCGTACCGAACAAATACAAAATCAGTTCCCGGTCCAGCGACACCCGGCCGAAGTCCATCGCCACGGTCGTCGTGGTCTTGTACGGAACCAGCCCCACATCGTCCACACCCGCCGACGCGTCGGTCATCACCGCCTCGGTCGTCAACGGGACGATCTCCGACACCGCCCCCACGAAGGTCGTCTTCCCCACGCCGAAGCCCCCGGCAACCACGATCTTCGCCGAGGTCAGACCCGGGCTAGAGCCTGCGTAGTCCACTGAGCACCCTTTCCAGCAAGTTCAGATCCGGCTTACCGGCCTCCAACTGCGGCTGATGCACATGCAACAGCCCCTCCGCCGCCATGTCCGCGATCACCACGCGAACCACACCCAGCGGAATCCGCAGCAACGCCGACACCTCGGCCACCGACCGCACCTGACGGCACAGCGTGCTGATCGCCTGGCGTTCCGGGGTGAGCGTGGAAAGGTCCTGGTGCATCACCGTCGCGGAGGACACGAGTGCCTCCATGGCGAGCTGGAGCCGCGGCGCCGTACGCCCGCCGGTGACGGCGTACGGCCGCACCAGTGAGCTCTGCTCCCTCGGCGCCGGCGTCGGGACGGGGTTCGTGCCGCCGTACTGCCGGTGGGCGTCGTCCACCGGCGGATAGGCCTCGTTGTTCCAGCCGCCGCCTGCCACAGCGTCCTCCTGACCTTTTCGCTCTCGCTCCGGAACCCGGCGACCGTCCCGGCCACCCCGCTCAGGGCGTCTTCCCCGATCTGTCCTCCACCGCGTGCCTTACTTCGCGGGGTCTTCCGTCACCGCGGGTGAGACGCCTGGAGCTCGGCGCGGACCGCAGGGGTCAGCACCTGACCCGCCCGCTCCACCAGCAACGTCATCTGATAGGCCACCAGACCCAGATCGGAATCCGCCGCCGCCAGCACCGCCAGACAGGACCCGTCACTGATCGACATGATCAGCAACAACCCCCGCTGCATCTCCACCACCGTCTGCGTCACCGGGCCACCCTCGAACACCCGCGAGGCACCCTGCGTCAGACTGATCAACCCGGCCGCCACCGCCGCCAGCTGATCCGCCCGGTCCTTGGGAAACCCGTCCGAGAACGCCAGAGGCAACCCGTCCGCCGACACCACCACGGTGTGCGCCACACCCGGCACGTTGTTCACGAAGTCCGTGATCAACCAGTTGATGCCGCGCGCGGCCTGGCTCATTTCCCTCATCAGTCCTCCTTCTCACTGTCCTGGGCATCGGGCATGCCCAGGGCCGCCGCCCCGGGATATCCCTGCTCCTCCCCGGCCTCCCCGCGGGCGACCGCCCGGCCCTGCCGGATGCCCTGCTGGAAGCTGGAGAGCCTGCTGCGCACCCGCTCGGGCGAGAGCACGGGCGGGGGCGGCGGCGGGGCGGCCGCCGCTGCCGCGGCGGGTTCCGCGGAAGGGGTGGGAGCCGTGGCCGAGCCGGGCACCAGGTTGGCCTTGGGCACCCGCTTGGGCAGACCGGACGAGGTGACCCCGCCCAGAGCCGGCTCGCTGGCCGCCTTGGCCGCCTGCCAGCCGACGTCCGCCGGGGACGACCAGGTCTTGGTGTCCGCGGCGGTCTCGCCGTCCGAGTCGTTCTTCTCCGCCGGGATGTCGACCTTCTTGAACCAGTCCGACTCGACCGCGGCGAAGATCGGGAGGAACTCCTCCTCCGACTCCAGCGGCGAGGTCCGCACCACCGGCAGCGGACCGGTGTTGTCGTCGCCTTCGAAGGCGCCGCGGCCGGTCCGTCCGGGCCAGCCGGCGCCGCCGTCCTGCGGGGTGCCGGGCCAGGAGCCGCCTCCCGGAGGGGGCAGATGCCCGGGCCAGGGCGTGTCCACGGGGGCCTCGCCGACGTGACCCCGGCTGAAGGGGTTGGTGTCGAAGGGGCTGGCCTCGAATGGTCCCGAGTCGAAGTTCGTGGTCTCGAACGGGTCTCGCTCGGGCGACGTCTGCTCGGACGGCGCCTTGTCGAACGGCGTCTTGTCGAAGGCCGCCCGGTCGAACGGCCCTGACTCGAACGGACTGCGCGCGAACGGGTCGGGCTGCCCGCCCTGACCGAAGCCGCCGGTGTCGAAGGGGCTGCGGGCGAAGGGATCGGACTCGCCCGGCCGCCCCGCACCGCCCGTCTCGAACGGGTTGCGCGCGAACGGGTCGCCGTCGGCGCCACGGCCCTGCGGCGGCTCGAAGGGGTTGCGGGCGAACGGGTCGGGGTCGAAGCCGACGGTCTCCCGCGGGAAGGACTCGAAGGGCCCGCGCTCGAAGGGGTCGGCGCCGGGGGTGCCGACGCCCGGCGCGTCCGCGCCGAACACCGGAGTGCGCGGCGGGTTCTCGAACGGTGTCGGGCTGGCGAGGGCCGGCGCGTTGCCGAACATGGCGGCGCCGAACTGCGGCCCGGTTCCGACCGCAGGCATCGGGCTGGTCAGCTCGGGCTGCGGCATGCCCGGCACGCCGGGGAACGCCGGGCCGGCGTTGGCCAGCAGCGCCTCGGGCAGCAGCACCATGGCCGTCAGGCCACCGGTGTCCTGCTGGCGCAGCTGCACGCGGATGCCGTGACGCAGCGCCAGGCGGCCGACCACGAACAGGCCCATGCGGCGGGACACCGACACGTCCACGACCGGCGGGTTCGCGAGCCGGTAGTTGGTCTGGGCCAGCTCCTCGGGCGTCATGCCGATGCCCTGGTCGCTGACGGAGATGATCAGCCCGCCGCCGTCGATGCGGTTGCTCGACACCGTGACCTTGGTGTCGCGGGGCGAGAAGGAGATGGCGTTCTCCACCAGCTCGGCCACGAGGTGGACGACGTCGTTGACCGATTGGCCGACGACCGACGCTCCGCCCTGCACCTGGATGTCGACGCGCTCGTAGTTCTCGACCTCCGACAGCGAGGCGCGTACGACGTCGACGATGGGCACCGGCTGGCCCCAGCGGCGTGCGGGCTCCTGCCCGGCGAGAACCAGGAGGTTCTCACTGTTGCGGCGCATGCGGGTCGCCAGGTGGTCGAGCTTGAACAGGTTCCCGAGCCGCTGCTCGTCCTGCTCGCCCTGCTCCAGCCCGTCGATGAGGGACAGCTGGCGTTCCACCAGCGTCTGCGTGCGCCGTGACAGGTTAACGAACATCGCGTTGACGTTGCTGCGCAGCCGGGCCTCGTCGCCCGCCAGCCGGATCGCCTCGCGGTGGACCTCGTCGAAGGCCCGCGCGACTTCGCCGATCTCGTCGCGGCCGACCACCTGCATCGGGGCGATGGGCGGGACCTCGGCGGCGTCGCCGGCCTCCCGCAGCTTCTGGACCGTGTCGGGGAGGCGGCTGCCGGCGATCTCCAGCGCCTCGCTGCGCAGCCGCCGCAGCGGGCGTACGAGCGAGCGGGCGACGCCGGTGGTGACGAGCAGAACCGCGATCAGCAGGAGAGCGACGGCGACGGCCACGATGATGGCCCGCTGCTGCTCGTCGTCCTTGAGCGACTGGCTCCGCGCCACGATGGAGGAGGTCAGCTTGGCCTCGACGGTGCGCATCCGGTTGATGGGCTGCGACATCGCGTCATACCAGAGGCGGGTGTCGTCGCGTACCGACTGGTCGAAGCCCTTGAGCGGGAAGCCCGCGTTGGCGCGGTCGAGCACCAGCGTGCGGATGAACTCCGCCTGGTCGACCTTGCCGCCGGTGACCGTGTTGTCGTAGTCGGTGCGCTCATCGGCCGTGGCGCTCTTGCGGAAGGCGCGCAGCTCGCTCTCCTCGGCGGACACGGCGCCGAGGAAGTTCTGCAGCTGGGCCTGCTCGAAGCGGGTGTTGGGCAGCACCGTGGTCAGCAGGCCGCGCTGTACGGAGGCGTTCTCCTTCGCGCGGGCGAGCGCGGCCAGCGTGACGGACGAGGCGGCGAGCCGGTCGTCCTGCGTGCTCTTGGCCAGCTCGTCCTGCAGGGCCATCAGAGTCTCGATGACGAGGGTGTACTGGTCGAGCACGGCGCTCGGCTGCAGGTTGCCCTGCATGGCCTGGCTCCGCAGGACCTCCACGCCGTCGAGCTTGCCGATGATGTGGTCGATCTCGTCGGAGGCGCGGCTGCTCACCTTCGTCCTGACCTCGTTCGCCAGGTCCCGGACGGCGGTGGCCGCCTTGTTGGTGAGAAGGGTCTGCGCCTTGACCGCGGCAGTCGCCTTCGCCGGGTGGCCGAGCGTCGCGTTCCAGGCGGCGCGGTCGCGTTCCGACTGCAGCTCGTGGGTGAGGCCCGCGACCTTGTCCACGAGCCGCGCCAGGTCGCTGATCTGCTGATATTCGGACGCCGTGTTGACCGACGTGACGACCCGCAGGCCGCCCAGCAGCAGCGCCGCCAGGGTCGGGATGAGGATCAGCGCCACAAGCCTGGAGCGCACGCGCCAGTTGCGCAGGAGAAAACGACTTCCCTCGTCGGGCTCCTGCTCAGCCGGAACCCCGGTCCCGGGGCTCTCGTCGGTCCGGGGGTCTTGTGTCCTCACAGGCTTTGCAACCTCTCGCCGTATCTGCGCACAGGGGGAAGTGTCTCAGCACGGATGTGGCTGGCGTGACGTGCGAGACGTCCTGCAGGCGAGGGTAATTGCAGCACACCGACACCAGGGAGGCCAACCGAACACCCGTGCACAAATAGCCTAGACAGGCATGTAGATGATGTTATTTGGTTAAATATCGGGTCAGCATCAATACCGAATTCTGCCCTGCCGGGTAGGCAGGGGTCTCCGGGATCGGACCACCGGAGGCACGGAATGCCGTTTCCGCGCCGTGCTCTGGCCGGACGCCGCGAGGGCGGCACCCTCCGGGGTACCGCCCTCGCCGCCCCCACCTGCGGGGCGCGGTCTATCGGGAACACAGACTATTTCCCGATTCAGTACTGTCTGCCGTACGCGGCCCGTACGGTCAGCACGTACTCGACCAGGCTGATGAGCGTGGACTTGACGGCTTCCCGCGAGCGCGCGTCCGTACGGACGATCGGGACGTGCGGAGCCAGCGACAGCGCCTCACGGACCTCCTCCTCCGAGTGGAGGAACTGCCCCTCCCAGCCGTTCATCGCGACCAGGAAGGGAAGCTGGGCCTCCTCGAAGTAGTCGATGGCCGGGAAGCAGTCGGCGAGCCTGCGGCTGTCGACGAGCACGACCGCGCCGATGGCGCCGCGGACGAGGTCGTCCCACATGAACCAGAAGCGGTGCTGACCCGGCGTGCCGAACAGGTAGAGGATGAGGTCCTGGTCGAGCGAGAGCCGGCCGAAGTCCATGGCGACCGTCGTGGTCGTCTTGTTCGGCGTGAGCCCCAGGTCGTCGATGCCCGCACTGGCGTCGGTCATCACGGCCTCGGTCGTCAGCGGCAGGATCTCGGAGACGGCACCGACGAAGGTCGTCTTCCCGACGCCGAACCCACCCGCCACGACGATCTTCGTCGAGGTAAGACCACGGCTAGAGCCTGCGTAGTCCACTGAGCACCCTTTCGAGCAGGTTGAGGTCTGGCTGTCCCTGGTTCAGCTGCGGCATGTGCAGGCGGACCAGACCCTCGTCGGCCATGTCGGCGATGAGCACACGGGCCACGCCTAGCGGGACCCGGAGCAGTGCCGAGATCTCCGCGACCGATCGTACGGAACGACATAGCATCATGATCGATTCCTGCTCTGGACTGAGCAGGGAATAGTCATTGCTCTTCAAGGTCACCGATGATACGAGGGTTTCCATCGCCATGTGGTAACGCGGCTCGGATCGGCCACCGGTGACGGCGTACGGACGGAACAGAGGCTCGTCCTCTGCCCCGTCACGATCACGCACGGCCCTCTCCTCCGGTCATCGCCGCGACGTCTGCAGCTCGGCGCGCAGCGCCGGAGTGAGCACCTGACCGGCCCGCTCGACGAGCAGGGTCATCTGGTAGGCGACCAGGCCCATGTCGCAGTCCGGCGCGGCGAGTACGGCCAGGCAGGAACCGTCGCTGATCGCCATCACGAGCAGCAGCCCCCGCTGCATCTCGACGACGGTCTGCGACACCGCGCCCCCCTCGAACACCCGCGCGGCGCCGACGGTGAGGCTGAGCAGGCCGGCGGCGACCGCCGCGAGCTGGTCGGCGCGGTCAGGCGGAAAGCCGTCCGATTGGGCCAGCCGCAGGCCGTCCGACGACACCACCACCGCGTGCGCCACGCCAGGCGTGCTGCCGACGAACTCGGTGATCAGCCAGTCGAACCTGCGTGCTTCCACGCTCAGCTCAGTCACGAGCCCTCCTCCTCTTTACCCGACCCTTCGGCGAGACCTCCGGCCGTCTGGGCCCGGCCTCGCCTTACACCCTGCTGGAAGCTGGACAGGCGGTTGCGCACCGCCTCGGCCGAGACCGGAGGGCGCGGGGCGGCGGCGGCAGGGCCGTCCGCGCCCACCGAGCCGGGCACCAGGTTGGCCTTCGGCGTGCGCTTCGGCAAGCCCGCCGCGGTCACGCCACCCAGCAGGGGGTCCCGGGCGCTCGCCGCGGCCTGGAAGCCGCTGTCGGCCCGGGACCGCCATCCGCCGGGGTCCGCGTCCTGCGCCTGGGGGGCGGAGACGGGCCCGGAGGCGGTGGCGGAGCGGGGCACCCTCGCGATCTCTCCGGTGCTCTCTCCGGGCTTCTCGTCGGCCTTTCCGGCGTCCGCCTCCGCGGCGGCCCGCGCGGCGGGCGCGGCCTGCGGGCCGGTGTCCGAGGGACGCCGGAACCACGCCGACTCGACCGAGGCGAAGATCGGCAGGAACTCCTCGCCCTGCTCCAGCGGCGACTCCTCCACCGACGGCAGCGGCCCGGTCGACGACGGCTCCTCCGCCGATCCCGCGGGCGGTACGGCCCCGGGGAAGGCGGTCGGCCCCGTGCTTGACGGAGACGGCGAGAACGCCGTCGGCCCGGTGCTCGACGGGGAGAACGCCGTCGGCCCGGTGTCCGACGGGGAGAAGGCCGTCGGTCCGGTGCTCGACGGAGACGGCGAGAACGCCGTCGGCCCGGTGCTCGACGGGGAACCCGGCTGAGGGAACGCCGTCGGTCCGGTGGTGCTCGACGGTGAGAAGGCCGTGGGTCCCGTGGACGCGCCCCGCTGCGGGAGTGCCGTCGGCCCGGTGGGCAGCGAGGGCCACGAGTGCTCCGAGCGGTCCTCGCCGCTCCCGCTCGGTGATCCCCCCTGCGGTCCCCATTGTGGCAACGCCGAGGACCCGGCGGGCGCCGGCGGCCACGACGACTCGGGCTGCTCGCCGAAGGCGGGGCGGCGGGGGTCGCCGTCCGGCGCCCCCCCGGGCAGGCCCGGCACCGAATACGGTCCCGAGTGCGGTCCCGAGTGCTCGGTGAACGCGCTCTCCCCGTACGGGCTCTCCGTGGGCGCGGGCGGCGCATCCGCCGTCGGCGCGCCGAACGCGGAGAACCCGCCCGCGCCGTTGCCTCCGGCGCCGATTCCGCTGAGCCCGTTCCCGCTGAGCCCGTTCCCGCCGGGGCGGTGTCCACTGGTCGCCGGGGACCTGCGGGACCCGAGGCCGCCGCCCGCCGCGTCGTTGCCGGGGCTCCAGGGCTCGAACGAACCGCCTCCCGGCGCGGGAGCGAGCGGGTCCGGCTCGGCGAACGCCTGCCGGGCCGGCAGTCCGGCCGCCGTCTGCCCGGCCGGGACGGAGGGACGCGGCATCACGGGCTGGTCGGCGTTGGAGATGAGCTGGGCGGGGAACAGCACCATCGCGATGACGCCCGCGCCGTCACCCCGGCGCAGCTGCACCCGGATGCCGTGACGCAACGCGAGGCGGCCGACCACGAACAGGCCCATCCGGCGGGACACCGAGACGTCGATCGTGGGCGGCTCGGCGAGACGACGGTTGATCTCCGCGAGCTCCTCCGGCGACATGCCGATACCCGCGTCGGTGACGCCGAGCATCACGGCGCCGCCCTCGACGGGGCTGCTGGAGACGACGACCTTGGTGTTGCGCGGCGAGAAGGCGATGGCGTTCTCGACCAGCTCCGCCAGCAGGTGCACGACGTCGTTCGCGGCGTGCCCGGCGATCGCGATCGTTCGGGGAATCCGGACGACGACCCGCTCGTAGTCCTCGACCTCCGACAGCGAGGCGCGGACCACGTCGACCAGCCGGGCGGGCTGGCTCCGCTTGCGCGGCGGCTCGTGACCGGCGAGGACGAGGAGGTTCTCACTGTTGCGGCGCATGCGCGTGGCCAGGTGGTCCAGCTTGAACAGGTCGGCCAGACGCCGGCCGTCCTCCTCGCCCCGTTCCAGGCCGTCGATCAGCGAGATCTGCCGCTCCACCAGTGTCTGCGTACGGCGCGAAAGGTTCACGAACATCGCGTTGACGTTGGCGCGCAGGCGGGACTCCTCCGCGGCCAGGCGCACGGCCTGCGTGTGGACCTCGTCGAAGGCCTGCGCCACCTCGCCGATCTCGTCGCTGCTGTCCACCGCGATCGGCTGCACGTGGGACTCGCGCCCGCTCTCCTCGGACTCGCGCATCTGCCGCACCATCTCCGGCAGCCTCCGCCCGGCGATGTCGAGCGCCTCCGCCCGCAGGCGGCGCAGCGGCCGGACCATCGACCGCGCGATGAGCACGGTCGTGGCGAGCACGAGCACGAGGAGTGCGAGGATCAGGCCGCCGGCGATGAGGGCGTTGCGCTGCTCGGCCGACTGCAGGTCGCGGGCGCGGTTCTGCACCAGCTCGGACACGCGGCCTTCGACGGCCGCCATCTGCTCGATGGCCTTGGTGCTGTCCTGGAACCACTGCTGGGCCGTCCTGTCCCTGCCGCGGTAGCGGTTGAGGGACTGGTTCTGCAGGCCGAGCGTGAGCGCCCACGACTTGGTCAGCTCGCTGTTGACCACATCCTTGTCGCCGAGCAGGGTGACCAGGCGGCTCGCCTCGGCCGCCGGGGCCTCGGTGTAGAACGTCGCGAGGTAGCTCTGCTGGCGCGACTGGGAGGCCAGGAAGTCCTGCAGCTCGAACGTGGTGAAGGTCTGGTTGCGCTCCAGCAGCTCACGGGTGAGGGTGGCCCGCTGCAGCGCCGCCTCCTCCTTGGCGTGGGCGAGAGCGCTGAGGGCGCGGATATTGCCCACGATCGCAGCGTTGTCGTCGTTGTTGCCCAGTTCGTCCTGCAGGCGCAGGACGTTGGCGATCACGGCGCTGTAATCCTCCGGCGCGCCGTTCTCGCGGATGCCCGCGAGGCTCGAGATGCGGCTCGAGAGCTGCTGGGCCTGCTCCACCGGACGCGTTCCGTAGTCCGCGTTGATGTTCTTGAGGTCGGCCTTCACCTGCTGGATCAGCGGGTCGACCGCCCCGCGCTGCTGGGCGCGGGTCACCTCGGTCTCCCCGTCGATGTTGAACTTGCGCTTGCTGTTGCCACCCCAGACGAACAGGTCGCGTTCGAGAGCCAGTTGCTCGGCCAGGTCCCGCAGGTGCACCGAGTATTCCGCCGCCGACCTGGTCCGCTGGTAGGCCGTCAGGCTGTCGATCGAACCCACGACACGGACGCCGGCGAGGAGCACGGCCACGATCGTCGGGGCGACGATCAGCGCGGTCAGGCGTGTGGGCACTCGCCAGTTGCGCGGCGAGAGACGACTCCGCCGCCTGCGGTTATCGGTATTCGACTGCTCCATGCTCACCGGCCCCGCCATCGTTCGGCCTGCCTTCACGCGTCTGGACAGCATGAAGTGACACAGCTGTATAAGCGGGGACAATTCGACCACAAGGTCACGACGGCGAGCGGCCCTACCCCTGCCGCAGCACCCCAATTGTTACCAAGAGGTGAGGATCGTTACCCCCCTCACCTGAGGGCCGCGAGCACGTGCTCTCGCACCTGGATTCGCTGCTGCTCATCGAGGAGGGGACGGCCTGTGCGATCCGCCACATAGAAGACATCCACCGCTTCTGCGCCCAGAGTCTCCACACGCGCGGCGCGTACGTCAAGACCGCATTCGCCGAACGCGCGGCCGATCCGCCACAGCAGGCCGGGCCTGTCGTGCGCCCGCACCTCCACCACGCTCGCGGTGAGGGACGCGTCGTCCACCAGGGTGACCCGGGGCGGCGCGACCGGCACCCGGGACGGGCGCATCGACCTCGCCCGCCGGGCCAGGCGCTGCTCGATGTCGAGCCGTCCGGCCAGGACGAGGCGCAGGTCGGCCTCCAGCGTCGCGGGGTCGGGCGGCGTGCCGTACTCGGGGACGACGACGAACTCGATGACGGCCGTCGACCCGGCGGACGCGGCGGAGGCGGAGCGGACCGCCATGCGGTGCGCCGCGAGCACCCCGGCCGCCCGCCACAGCAGACCCGGCCGGTCGGGCGCGACCACGGTGACCGCGCTGCCGTTCACGCGCACCGCGCCGCCGCCGTGCCGGGCGAGCGCCGCCTGCTCCGGAGAAAGGGCGGGCGCGGGCGCCGGCGGCGTGCCGGACAGCACCGACCGCACCCGCCGGACCAGGTCGGAGACCAGGGACGCCTTCCAGGAGTTCCACGCGGCCGGGCCGGTGGCGTTGCCGTCGGCCACCGCCAGCGCCGACAGCAGTTCGAGCACCTCCCTGGACCCGACGGCCGCCGCGACCCTGGAGATGGTGACCGGGTCGTCCAGGTCCCGCCGGGTGGCGGTCTCCGGCAGCAGCAGATGGTGCCGCACCACGGTCGCGAGGATCTCCACGTCGGCCGGGGGCAGGCCCATCCGGGCGCCGATGTCCCTGGCGACGATCTCGCCCGTGGTGGAGTGGTCGCCCGGCCAGCCCTTGCCGACGTCGTGCAGGAGCGCCGAGATCAGCAGCAGGTCGGGGCGGGACACCTCCCGCGTGAAGGCCGCGGCCCCGGCCGCGGTCTCGATGAGGTGCCGGTCCACGGTGTAGCGGTGGACGGGGTTGCGCTGGGGGCGGTGCCGTACGCGCTCCCAGTCGGGGATGAGCTTCACGAGCACGCCGGCCTGGTCGAGCTCCTCCCAGACCGGTACGGCCGCGCGCCCCGCGCCGAGCAGTGCGACCAGTGCCCCGCGCGCCTCCGGGGGCCACGGCACGGGCAGCGGCGGCGACTGGGCGGCGAGCGCGGAGACCGTCGCGGGCGCGAGCGGCAGCCCGGCCTCGGCGGCGGCCGCGGCCGCGCGCAGCACGAGCGTGGGGTCGGTGCGCGGGTTGGCGCCGCGGGCCAGCACGACCTCGCCGCCGTGCTCCACGACACCGTCGGCGAGCGGCCTGCGGCCACGGGGGGCGGGGCCGGTGAGCAGCCGGTCGACCGTCCGCCAGGTGGCGTCGAAGGCGTGGGAGACGGTCCGGCCCGCCTCGGCCAGGCGGCGCATCAGCGCCTCGGCGTCCAGCAGGCCCAGCGTGCCGGCGACCGCGTCCTGCTCCTGGAGCACCAGGCGGTCGGTGCCGCGCGCCGTGACGAGGTGCAGCCCGTGCCTGATGTCCAGCAGCAGTTCGTACGCCTCGCGGACCCGCGGGCCGGGCGCCGAGGCGACCCAGGCGGCGGCCACGGCCTGCATCGCCTGCACGTCGCGCAGCCCGCCCCTGGCGTCCTTGAGATCGGGTTCGAGCAGGAAGGCCAGCTCGCCGCCGGACTCGGCGCGCTTGTCGGCCGACGCGCGCAGCTCGGCCAGCCTGCGCCGGGAGTCCGCCCGCCACTCGGCGAGGACGGCCTCCCGCACGGCCCTGGTCAGCTCGGGGTCCCCCACCACGTGCCGCGCCTGGATCAGGCCCAGCACGGCCTTGAGGTCCTCCCTTGCGACCTTGACCGCCTCGTCCACCGTACGGACCGAGTGGTCGAGGCCGATCCCGGAGTCCCAGATGGGGTACCAGATGCGGTCGGCGATCCTCGCCACGTCGTCGCGGCCATTGTGCAGCAGGACCAGGTCGAGGTCGCTGCCCGGGGCGAGCTCGCCCCGCCCCAGGCTGCCGACCGCGACCAGGGCGACCCCGCTGATCCCGTTGGGGCCGGCGGGGCCGCGCTCCTCGGGGAAGCCGCCCTTCCCTCCCGATTCCCCCTCCCGCGCGTACGGCCGCGTGGCCGCCGTGCGGAACAGATCGGTGAGCCATCTGTCGATGTCCGCGGCCCGGTCCTTGCGGATCGCGGCGAACGAGCGTGCCTCCCCTCTCATCATCCGGTTACAGCGCCTCCGGCCCGCGCTCCCCGGTGCGGACCCGGACGACCGTGTCCACGGGGACCGACCAGACCTTGCCGTCGCCGATCTTGCCGGTCTGGGCCGCCTTGACGATGACGTCGATGACGTCCTCGGCGTCGTCCTCCTCGGCGAGGACCTCGACCCGGACCTTGGGCACCAGGTCGACCTGGTACTCGGCGCCGCGGTAGACCTCGGTGTGGCCGCGCTGACGGCCGTAGCCGCTGGCCTCCGAGACCGTCATGCCCTTGATGCCGTACTGCTCCAGGGCGGCCTTCACGTCGTCCAGTTTGAACGGCTTGATGACTGCGGTGATGAGTTTCATGCGTCGACCTTCTTCGCAGGCGCGGGCACGGGCCCGTTGACGGAGGCCACTCCAGAGGAGTGGACGGTGCCGAGGTCGTACCCGGTCTCGGCGTGGGTGGTGATGTCGATGCCGGTGACCTCGTTCTCCTGGTCGATCCGGAAGCCCATCGTCTTGTCGATGACCTTCCCGATGACGTACGCCATGATGAAGGAGTAGAGGCCGACCGCGACAGGGCCGAGGGCCTGCACGCCGAGCTGGGAGATCGGGCCGCCATAGATGAGGCCCTGGTTCTGGCCGTCCGCGAAGGGGTAGCGGGCGATGATGCCGAGCGAGACCGCGCCGATCGCGCCGCCGACCAGGTGCACGCCGACCACGTCGAGCGAGTCGTCGAAGCCGAGGCGATACTTCAGGCCCACCGCGTACGCGCAGACCGCGCCGGCGATGAGGCCGAGCACGACCGCCGCCCACGGGTCGACGAAACCACAGGCGGGGGTGATGGCGACGAGGCCGGCGACCGCGCCGGAGGCGACGCCGAGTGTGGTGGAGTGGCCGTCGCGCAGCTTCTCCACGAGGATCCAGGCGCCGGCGGCGGCGGCCGTGGCGACCTGGGTGTTCATGAACGCGAGACCGGCGGTGCCGTCGACGGCGAGCTCGGAGCCCGCGTTGAAGCCGAACCAGCCGAACCACAGGAGGCCGACGCCGAGCAGCACCAGGGTCAGGTTGTGCGGCCGCATCGGGTCCTTGCGCCACCCGGTCCGCTTGCCGAGCACCAGCGCGAGCGCGAGACCGGCGGCGCCCGCGTTCACGTGGACGACCGTGCCTCCGGCGAAGTCCTCGATGCCGAGGCCGGCCAGCCAGCCGCCGCCCCACACCCAGTGGGCCACGGGGAAGTAGACGAGCGTCGCCCAGGCGAGGCCGAAGACGACCCACGCGCCGAACTTCGCCCGGTCGGCGATCGCGCCGCTGATGAGGGCCACGGTGATGATGGCGAAGGTGAGCTGGAAGGCCGAGAACACCAGGCTCGGCATACCGGTGCCGTCGTCCTTGGTGGCCGTGTCGACGAGGCTCTGCAGACCCAGGGCGTCCCCGCCGCCGATGAGCTTGTTGACGACGTTGTCCCCGTCGCCGAAGGCGTCGAAGGCCAGCGAGTGGCCGTACAGGACCCAGGCGATGGTGACGGTGATGATGCTGACGAACGACATCATCATCATGTTCAGGACGCTCTTCGCCCTGGTCATGCCCCCGTAGAAGAACGCGAGCCCGGGCGTCATCAGCAGCACCAGAGCGGTGGCTGTGATCATCCAGGCGGTGGTGCCGGTATCGATCTTCACCGACGCGGCCCTCCTTACATTTGGCGTGTGGCCGGTTATCACTCCCGCAGTGACTTCCTCCCGGGCGACCTCGGCCGGCTGGCGCACTGACGTTGGCGACAGCGTGTTCTTCCGCCGTTTCAGCCCACGACCATGCGTGTTTCACATGTGTGAAACTCGCCACCACCGTGTTTCGGGCCGGTTTCGGACGTGCTGGGAACGACAAAACGCGCACCCCTGAAGGGGATGCGCGTCGTCGGCCCTCCGCTCGGGTCGATGCGACCTGCCGCAAAGAGCCGAGGGCTGCGTTCTATTCGTGCGCGCCACCGCCGGCCCTGACCGGACTGCCGCCCTCCGCTCCGAACGCCCTGGTCACAGCAGATCTCTGGCCGAATCGTAGACCTTTGCCAGCGCGGTCATCAGATGGCGGCGCTCGGTCTCGGTGAGACCGGCGGTGACCTTCTCTTCCAGGCTGCGGCGCTCGGCCTCGACGGGTCCCCGAAGCGCTCGGCCCTCGTCGGTCAGCCAGAGCCTCACGAGCCTGCTGTCGCGTTCGTCGCGGCGGCGGACGAGCAGGCCGGTGGCGCTCATCCGGGTGGCCATCTTGACGACGGTAGGCGTGGTGACGTGCAACGCGGCCGCGATCTCACCGGGTGTGCTGCCGTCGCGCTCCCACAGGGCCGCCAGCAGGTGATCCTGCCCCTGATGCAGGCCATGGCGGCGCATGGCCGTTTCTGCCAGCGCACGCAGCGCCTTCGTCGTCTTGCTGTGCAGGTCGAGGAACTCGGCCACCGCCACCTCCGGGCGACAGATCGATTGACGGCTAATCATTTACCGGCTAGCGTTCCTCCGTGCGTTAATCGCTAGACGGCAAACGATTAGGAGTGTCATGTTACTGGTGACCGGAGCCACCGGCAGAATCGGCCGTGAGCTGGTCCGCGAGCTCGACGCGAGGAACGCGGAGTTTCGCATCCTCGTCCGCGACCCCGCCCGCGCGGCCGACCTGCCCGCAAGCGCCGAGCGCGTGCTCGGCGACCTGGACGAGCCCTCGACGCTCGCCCCCGCCTTCGACGGCATCGACCGGCTCTTCCTGCTCACCCCGGGCATCGGCGTGGACCAGGCCGCGAACGCCGTCACCGCCGCACGCATCGCCGGAATGCGTCACATCGTGCTGTTGTCGTCCATCTGGGTCTTCGGAGATCCGGTGCCCGCCATGGGCCGCTGGCACCACGAACGTGAGCGACTTCTGCGGGCATCCGGCATACCGGCCACGATCCTGCGTCCTGGCGGTTTCATGACCAATGTCCTGGAATGGGTGCCGTCCATCAGGGAGGAGGGCTTCGTCCTCGACGCGATCGGGCCGGGCCGGTCCGCCCCGATCGATCCGGCCGATATAGCAGCCGTCGCCGCCCTCGCGCTGACCGAGAACGGCCATGAAGGCCAGACCTATACCCTCACCGGCGACGAGACACTCACCATCGCCGAGCAGGTCCAGATCATCGCCGCCACCATCGGCCGCCACATAGAGGTCCGCGCGGCCGCCACCCCTGAGGAGATCGTCCGGTCCCGCTACCCCAACGGCGCGCCGAAGCCCCTTGCCGACGCGATCCTCGAAGCCGCGGCACTTATGCGCGCGGACACGACCGGGGTCCGCACCGACACCGTGCGACACCTGCTCGGCCGCCGCCCCCGCACCTTCTCCGACTGGTGCGCCCGGAATGCGCACGCGCTGCGGCTCGACGGCGAACCCGAGTAGGGGCGGCCGGCAGACGGGACCGCCCCCTCTCCGCGTGACTGCCTGACGAACCGACAACGCCCACGGACGACCGCGGACACCGGCCTTCGTTACCTGGCCGAGCGCAGGCTTCGGGATTACGCGGCGCTGGCCATCTTGCGCAGCCGCACCAGCGCGTCGCGCTCGATGCGCCGCGCGCGGTCACGCCCGATGCCGTAGCGCTCCCCCACCTCGGTGAGGGTGTGCTCGCGGCCGTCCACCAGGCCGTACCGCCAGCGCAGCATCTCGCGCATCTGGCCCTCGAGGCCGGTCAGCCACTGCTCCAGGCGCTCCTTCTCCAGCGTGGCCATGGCCTGCTGCTCGGGGTCCGCCCAGGTCTCGTCGGCGATCATGTCGCCGAGCTCGGTCTCGTCCTCGTCACCCACGCCGAGCTGGAGGGAGACCGGGTCGGAGGCCCAGCGGCGCAGCTCCTGCACCCGCTCGATGGGCAGGTCGAGCACCTCGGCGAGGTCGGCGTCGGTCGGCTCGGCGTCGAACTCCGCGAGCATGTCCCTGCGCACCCGCATGAGCCTGGTCATCTGCTCGCCCGCGTGGGTGGGCAGCCGCACCGGCCGCGCCTGCTCGTGGATCGAGCGGCCCACCGACTGCCGGATCCACCAGGTGGCGTAGGTCGAGAACTTGTACCCCCGGCGGTAGTCGAACTTCTCCACGGCGCGGACCAGCCCGAGGTTGCCCTCCTGCACCAGGTCGATCAGCGGCATCCCCCGTCCGGAGTACTTCCTCGCCACCGCGACCACGAGACGCAGGTTGGCCTGGATGAACTCGTCCTTCGCCCGCCGCCCCGAGATCGCGATGCGCTCCAGCTCCTCGTCGGTCGCATCCGCGATCTTCGGCTCGCGCCGCCCGCTGTCGAGCAACTGCTCGGCGAACAACCCCGCCTCGATGCGCTTGGCGAGCTCGACCTCCTGCTCCGCGGTCAGCAGCGGGACCCGGCCGATCTCGGCCAGATACGTCCCCAGCAGATCCCGGTCAGAGACGTGCTGTTCCTGCGTCCGATTCCCCGTCGCCATCCGATGGCACCTCGTTCCGCCGCCGCGATATGCAATATGTGAGCCGGCGAACCGGACGTGTCCGCCCCGCTCGGCACGGCCCCCGGCTTCCTGCTCCTGACCCGGTCAACGGCCGGTCCATGGCAAAGATTCCCCAAATGGATACGCCCGGGGAATGGTTTCGTTTTCCTCCCTAAGGAGGATGCGAGGCCGCGAAGAAAGGCGATTACCCAGGTTACGAGGGCCTAAACGAGGCGGCGTCCCGCCCGCCACACCTGCGCCACCAGCGGCACTCCCGGCCGGTACGCGAGGTGGACGTACGACGGCGCCTCCAGGATGACGAGGTCCGCGCGCGAGCCGATGGACAGGGTGCCGACGTCGGTGCGCCGCAGCGCCCGCGCGCCGCCGCGGGTGGCCGCCCGCACGGCCTCCAGCGGCGTCATGCCCATCTCGCGCACGGCCAGGGCGACGCAGAACGGCATCGAGGTGGTGAACGAGGAGCCCGGGTTGCAGTCGGTCGCCAGGGCCACCGTGACGCCCGCGTCGAGCAGCCGCCGCGCGTCCGGGTAGGGCGACCTGGTGGAGAACTCCGCGCCCGGCAGCAGGGTGGCGACCACCCCGCCGGCGGCGAGCGCGTCCACGTCCGCATCGGTGAGATGGGTGCAGTGGTCGGCCGAGGCCGCGCCCATCTCGCAGGCCAGCCGCACGCCCGGCCCCGGTCCGAGCTGGTTGGCGTGGACCCTGAGCTGCAAGCCGACCTTGCGGCCCGCCGCGAGCACCTCCCTGCTGTGCTCCTCGCCGAACGCACCGCGCTCGCAGAACACGTCCACCCACTTGGCGTACGGCGCGCACGCCTCCAGCATCGGGCCGGTCACGAGCCGGACGTAGTCGTCGGCGGTCGTCTCCGGCGGGACGACGTGCGCCCCGAGGAACGTGGTCTCCTCGGTGAACTGGCAGGCGATCTCCAGGCTGCGGCGCTCGTCCTCCACGGTGAGGCCGTAGCCACTCTTGATCTCGAACGTGGTCGTGCCCTGCATGGTCATCTCCGAGACCAGCAGCGCGGTGGTGGACACCAGTTCCGGGATGGTGGCCCGGCGGGTGGCGGCGACGGTCGAGCGGATGCCGCCCGCGGTGTAGGGCCGTCCGGCCATCCGCGCGGCGAACTCCTCGGTGCGGTCGCCGGCGAACACCAGGTGCGCGTGGCTGTCCACGAATCCCGGGATGACGGCGCGCCCCTCCACGTCGACCCGCTCGTCGGCGGGCGGGGCGTCGGCGGAACGGCCGATCCACCGGACCACGCCGTTCTCGGCGACCAGCGCCGCGTCCTCGATCTCCTCTCGCCCGGGGTCCGCCGTGTACAGCAGCCCGATCCCCGTGAAAACGACTGATGTCATGCCGCTCGGCCCCACGTCTCCTGATCCTCGCCACCGCGTGAACGGCGCAAACCTCACCGGTGCAGCGGGGCGAGCGCGTCGCGAAGCAGGCCGCCGATGTCGCCGAGCACGTGCCGCCCGTCCTCCACGATCCGCCGCCCGCCGGCCACCACCGAGTGCACGTCGGCCGAGGTGGCGGCGAACACCACGGACTCCACCGCCGACGCCTTGGTGGCGCCGGCCGTACGGACCGAGTCGAGCCGGACGGAGACGAGGTCGGCCCAGGCCCCGGCCACCAGGCACCCGGCGTCGGGGAAGCCCAGCGACGCCTGCCCGGCGGCGGTCGCGGCGTGCAGGAGCTGCGCGGCGGGCCAGTGCCCGCGCTCGCCGGTGACCAGCCGCTCGTCCATCTCCACCGCCCTGGCCTCTTCGAACAGGTCGATGACCGCCTGGCTGTCGGTGCCGAGCGTGACGGGCGATCCGGCCTCCAGAAGCCTGCGGGCGGGGCCGACGCCGTCGGCGAGGTCGCGTTCGGTGGTGGGACACATGCACACGTGGGTGGTGGACCCGCCGAGCAGCGCCACGTCCACGTCGGACAGGTGGGTGGCGTGGACCGCGGTCGAGCGCGGCCCCAGCGCGCCGTGGTCGTGCAGCACCTGGACGGGCGTCGCCGAGTAGACCTCGACGCACGCCTCGTTCTCGGCCTGCTGCTCCGACACGTGCGCGTGCAGCGGCCCGGTGTGCCGGTGGGCGAAGTCGACGACGACGTGCATCTGCTCGGGGGGCACCGCGCGCACGGAGTGGATGGCCGCGCCGATCTCCACGTCCTCCTCGCCCTCGTGCGCCCGGGCGAGATCGTCGGCCCTGGCCGCCCAGCGCTCGGCGTCCCCGTCGCCGAAACGCAGCTGGGTGCCGGTGAGTGCGTCGCCGATGCCGCCGGTCAGATAGCAGGTGTCGAGCAGGGTGATGCGCAGCCCGGCCCTCCTGGCCGCCTCGACCAGCGCGTGGCCCATCGCGTTCGGGTCCGCGTACGGCCTGCCCCCGGGCCCGTGGTGCAGGTAGTGGAACTCGGCCACGGTGGTGATCCCGGCGAGCGCCATCTCGGCGTACGTCGCGGTGGCCAGGGCGAGGTAGCGGTCCGGGTCGAGCGCCTCGGCGGCCGCGTACATCCGCTCGCGCCAGGTCCAGAAGCTGCCGCGGCCGGTCTGGGTGTGGCCGCGCAGGGCGCGGTGGAAGGCGTGCGAGTGACAGTTGGCCAGGCCGGGCAGGGTGAGCCCGGCCAGGCGTACGGCTCCCGGGGGAGGCGCCGCCTCGGGCCTGATCTCCACGACGCGGCGGCCCTCGACGCCGACGACCACGCTCTCGACGACCTCGCCGGGCGGCAGCCACGCCATCTCGCACCAGTAAGTCACGTGCACCGGTCCTCCAGATGGGCGGCGTGGCGGTAGTGCCACTGTAATGAACGTCCGTCCCCCGCGCCTCGTGCGGCCGTCAGCGGGTCGGCCCCCCAGCCGGCCGTACGGTGATCTCGGTGACGTGGGCGTCGGGCGTGGCCGTCAGCGCGGCCAGCACGGCCCGCGCCACCGATTCCGGCTCCAGGTATCTTCCCGGCTCGTACGGCCCTCCCTCCTGGGCGCGGATGCCTCTTTGCATATCCGTGCCCACCCGCCCGGGGAAGATCGCGGTGACCCGGACGCCGTTGGCGTGCTCCTCCTCGCGCAGCGCGTCGCCGAACGCGCGCAGGGCGAACTTGCTCGCGGCGTAGGCGCCCCAGTTGGCGTTGGCCCGCTGCCCGGACCCCGAGTTGATCAGCACGACGTGCCCGCGGGCCGCCCGCAGCGCGGGCAGCAGCAGCCGGGTCAGCTCGGCGACCGCGATGACGTTGACCTCCATCAGCCGCCGCCACTCGTCGGCCCGGGTGTCGGCCAGGCTCCCGACACTGGCGACGCCCGCGCTGTGGACCAGCAGGTCGAGCCGGTCGATCCCCTCCACGTCCGCGGAGGTGAGCTCGGTGAGCTCCACCGCCCAGGGGCGGGCCGCCGGCAGTTCCCCGCACAGCGCGTCGAGCGCCGTGCCGTCCCGCCCGCCCAGGAAGAGTTCGTACTCGGGGGCGAGGGCACGGGCGATCGCCGCCCCCACGCCTCGCGAGGCGCCGGTGATCAGAGCCGTGGGTCGCATGGACCTCACCTTAGAGCCTGCTGACAAGGCTCGAGTGCTCGCGGGGACGGGGCCGTGGAGCGGCCCCCGGACGGCGCCAGAAGCCAGGCCGAGGCCGGGCGGATCTCCGCGTTCCGCCCGGCCTCGGGTTGATCGATTCAGATGGGCTGGGTCACGGGCAGTTGCCGATGTCGCTTTCGGCGGAGGCCAGGACGACGTTGGTCTTGGCCAGGCCGAGGGCGTCGACGGTGACGTGGACGGCGTTGACGGTCAGGCCCTTGTCGGGGGTGGTGAACGGCGTCTGCTCGTTGAGCACGAGCTTGACGACGCCGACGTTGACCGTGGTGTTGGGCTGGATGTCGGTGGGTTCTGCGATGACCACCGTGCCGCCGACCTTGAGGAAGGCGATCGTGGTGGTTCCGGTGGATCCGGCGCAGGTGGTGGTCGAGCTGGATTTGACGGCCCCGACGGTGATCACCGGGATGCCGGTGATCCCGATGGTGGTGTCGTCGATGGAGGCGGTGGCCACGGACTTGCCGGGGAATTCGGTGGTGGCGACCTTCGCGCACAGGGCGTGCGCGCTGATCAGTCCGCTGAGGCTGGCGGTGCAGGGCACCGAGGTCGTGCCGGTCGACGTGGTGGAGATGGGGCCGGTGTCGGGGGTGCGTGCGATGTTGACCAGCTGGATGCCGGCCAGGGCGGCGCCGGCGGTCAGGCCGTAGGCCCGTCCGGTCAGCTTCTGCGGAGTGACGGTGACCTGTTCGTCGCTGCACGGTGAAGTGACGGAGTTGTTGTCGTCGTCGCCGCTGTAGGTGGCGGTCCACCGGTAGGTGCCGGCCGCGCCGGTGGTCACGCCGCCGGACGCGGCGGTGCCGCTGCCGGACAGCGTCCCGGTACGCGTCGCGATGGGCGTCGTACAGCCCGTGTCGCCGGGGCCGTACAGCGTGAACGTGACGGTGCCGCTGGGGTGGAACCCACCGGAGACGGCGGCGGTGTCGGACACGACGCCGCCGGCCGGCACGGACCCCGACGGGGTGGTGGCGATGCCCGGGGTGGCCTTGACGACCTCGACCTGTTCGTCGCCGCACGCGGAGGTGACCGGGTTGTTGGCGTCGTCGCCGCTGTAGGAGGCCACCCACCGGTAGGTGCCCACCCCGCCCGCGGCGATGTTTCCTGACGCGGCGGTGCCGCTGCCCGACACCGTCCCGGTACGCGTCGCGATGGGCGTCGTACAGCCGGTGTCACCCGGCCCGAACAGCTGGAACGTGACGGTGCCCGTCGGGTGGAACCCGCCGGACAGGGTCGCCGTGTCGGAGACGTTCCCGCCGGCGGGCGCCTGGCCCGACGGCGTCGTGGAGATCGACGGAGTCACCTTCGGGACGTGCTCGGTGATCGTTTCGGTGAAGCCCGGCGACAGGACGCCGTTGAGCAGGAAGTCCACCTTGCAGGTGAGGGTGCCTCCCGGTGTGGCTCCGGCGCCGACGGAGACGACCTCGGTGAAGGTGGCGTCATCGCCGCTGGTCACCGTCCGGCTGCCCGGGGTCAGGGACACCGACAGATTCGGATCGCAGTCGCGCAGCTGGTGGGTGACCGTGACCGGCAGGTTGTGCAGGGCCGCCAGGATGGTGTCGCTGACCTGCGAGGCGTTGAGGCCGGAGAACAGCTGTCCGCCCGTGGCGTCGGTGATCGCGGTCGCTTGCCCGGTCGAGTCCAGCCCGGACAGGTCGAACGCGAGCACGGTGATGTCGGCCGCCTGCAGGGCGCTGATCGCATTGGCCAGCGTGTGGCCGTTGCTGGGGTCATGGCTGGGGGCGTCCCCGATCAGCAGCACGATCCTGGAGCTGTTCGGCCGGAAGCCGACCGCCCCGGACGCGACCTGGAACAGACCGTTGATGCCGTCCTCGGGGAGGTCGCCTCCGCCCGACGCGACCAGCGAGTTGAGACCGTTGGTGACGTCGGCCTGGTTGCCGGTGAGGTTCTGCGCCACCCGGAACGGCGTTGTGTCCCCCATGTCCTTGTACTCGGCGACCGCGAACTGCGCGTCCGGCTGCGCGGAAGCGACATTGGACAGGATGGTGTTCGCATTGGTCCGCACGTTCGAGATGACCCCGCCCATGCTCCCTGTCGTGTCGATCAGGAATGCGATATCCGGCTTGGGCGGGATCGCCGGAGTGGATACGGTTTTTGGGATCGTTTTCGATTCGCCCGGGGCCAGGTTCAGCGTCACGTCCGCCGGGGTGACCCCGGGCGCGGCGGACGCCGTCCCCACCCCGGCCACCAGCATCGCACCGGCCACCACCGCGCACACGGCGGCCCGTAAACTTCGCGTCATTCTCACGGTGTCATTCCTTCTGGTGCGGCGTTATGCCCTAACGAATTTGAAATCGCTGGCCATCCAGAATTTCCATGATTGCGCCACCCGGGACGCCCCCTCCTCACGTGTCGGCGCCTGCGGATACGAAATCGCATTGGGTTGACGACCCCGGTGACATTTTCAGCGCCGGCCGCTGATCAACGAGGGGGTGTGGCCACGGTCATATGGTGACCGGTCGGCGAATAGATGTAAATAGGCAACTTACGGCAAGTTCCCGGCTGGCCACATTCGGCCACTCCTCGCCGATGAGAGGCGCCGCGAGCAGCGATCTCTGCCGAGACTTTCTTCAGGTACGGCCGGCTAAATGAGCGATCCTCAGTTTTCCACCGCAGAAAAAGAACGGCCGTTTCCAGCACTCCGGACCGCCTGAATCGCGGTTATGAGCATCGCCGCAGAGTCGGCCGGCAGCCCCCACCCATTCGGCATCAATTGGGTCCGACGGATACGACCGCTTCCGGTCATTAATCCGGCATCCCGGCGAGGCACAAGCACAAATCCGCGGCCGTGTAAACAGGGTTTCCCGGCCGTCGAATCGCCTCACCGCTGCGGGCACAGCGTCTCGGGAGTGGGACGCTCCAGGGGCAGGGCGTAGCGGTGGTGCGGGTAGCGGTGGTCGGCCGGGCGCGGGCGCACGGTCTACGCCGTCACGCCCGAGGGACGGGCCGAGTTCGACCGGCGGCTGCGCGAGCACTGGTCGGAGATCATGCCGATCGTCGACCCGTTCCAGGTCGCGCTGACGTTCATGGACCGGCTGCCGAAGGCCGGCCTGCCGGCGGTCGTACGGGAGAGGACCGAGCGGCTGCGCGCGGGCTTCGCGAGCTTCGAGCGGGCCCGCGACGCCAAGCGCGCGGCGGACGCCCCCGCGGCACGTGGACGAGTGCCTGGCGTTTCGTACGGCCTGGCCCTGGCCGTGCGGGACGAGAACGGCATGTCGCAGATCCTGCAGTTCTTCGCGCTGCCGCTGATCCTGTTCACCGGCATCCTGCTGCCGATGTCACTCGCCCCGCAGTGGATGCGGACGGTGGCCCAGGTCAATCCGCTCTACCACGCGGTCGAGGCCGGGCGGGCGCTGTTCGCCGGCGACCTCGCGGGCGGCCACGTGGCGCTCGCGTTCGCCCTGATGGCGGTGCTCGCGGTGCCCACCCTGGCCTGGTCGGTCCGCTCCATGCGCCACCTCGCCGGCTAGGCGCTCTTGAGGAAGGCCAGCAGGTCGTCGTTCAGGGCGTCCTTGTGGGTCACGAACAGGCCGTGCCCGCCGGTGGGGTACTCCTTGTAGACCGCCCCGGGGACGAGCGCGGCCGTACGGCGGCCGGTCATCTCGACCCGCGCCGACATGTCGGCGGCGCCGTGCACGACGAGCGCGGGAACGGTGATGGCGCGCAGCCCGTCCCGGTGGTCGGCGTGGTAGATCGCCTCGAACACCCGCGCCGTCGCCCACGGCGAGGTCGACAGGCACTGCGCGATCGTCCAGTCGACGAGCGCCGGGGAGACGTCGTTGCCGAGGTGCGTGGCGAACCACACCTGCGCCTGCCGGGCGAACCACTTCGGCCGGTCGGTCGCGAACTGGGCGAGCGTGGCCCGCAGCCCCTCCTCGGGAGCGCCCTCCGGGTTGTCCGCGGTCCGCTTGAGGAACGGCAGGACGGCGGAGACGAACGCGACCCGGGCGACCCTGTCCTCGCCGTGCCTGGCCAGGTAGCGGGCGATCTCGGCGCCGCCCGCCGAGTGCCCGACCAGGGTCACGCGGCGCAGGCCGAGGTGCTCGATCAGCGCGGCCACGTCGTCCGCCAGGGTGTCCAGGTCGTAGCCCGTCGAGGGGCGGTCGGAGCGGCCGTGCCCGCGCCGGTCAAGCGTCACGCACCGGTAGCCGTGCTCGACGAAGAACGGAAGCTGGTACTCCCACATGTCGCTGTGCAGCACCCAGCTCGCCAGGAAAAGGATCGGCTCACCCTGCCCGTAGTCCTCGTAGGCCAGCCGCGTGCCGTCAGCGGTCTCAAAGAACATCAGCACTCCTCAGGTCTCGGCCGAACACGTCCAAGCCTGGAGGACCGCATGAAAAAGATCGATTACGTGAGAGGTAAGCGGCGGGGCGCCCGGCCGAACCGGCCGGGCGCCCCGCCTCCGACCCGGGTCACCGGACGCGCCCGCACGCGCGATGGCTCCGGCAACCGGGCGGTGGTGAAGGAGAGGTTACGCACCTGCGACGTTCCCGGTTCCCGGTCGAAAGAAGCTGTGGCCCGGTGTAAGGGCTGCTCACGGCTTCGCCATCGGCGTGTGATCGCGGGCCCGCCGGTCAGGACGAGACGAGGAACTGCGTGGCGGCGAGCTCGCGGTAGAGCTCGTCGGCCGTCACCAGCTCGTCGTGGGTGCCCCAGGCCCGCACGCGACCGGCCTCCATCACCACGATCCGGTCGGCTCCGGTCACGGTGGACAGGCGGTGGGCGATCACCAGGACCGTCGTCTCGCGCGCCACCTCCGCCACGACCTCCCGCAGCCGCATCTCGTTGACCGCGTCGAGCTGGGAGGTCGCCTCGTCGAGCAGCAGCAGCCTGGGCCTGCGCAGCAGCGCCCTGGCGATGGCCACCCGCTGCCGCTCGCCGCCAGACAGCAGGATGCCGCGGTGGCCGACCGGCGTCTCCAGTCCCTCGGGCAGCCGTTCGACCAGGTCGTCCAGGCGCGTACGGGCGAGGGCGCGGGCGACCTCCTCGTCGGTCGCGCCGGGCGCGCCGAAGACGAGGTTCTCCCGCAACGTGCCCGCGAGCACGGGGGCGTCCTGCTCGACGTACCCGAGCATGGCCCGCAACTCGCCGAGCGGCCAGTCGCGGATGTTCCGCCCGCCGACGGTGATCGTCCCCTCCTGCGGCTCGTAGAACCGCTCGATGAGGCCGAACACCGTCGACTTGCCCGCGCCCGAAGGGCCGACCAGCGCGGTCATGCCGCCGGCCGGCACCTCGAACGTCACGTCGTGGTGGACCTCCGGCCGGTCCTCGCCGTACCGGAAGACGACCCCGGTGAAGGTCACCCCGACGGGCTCGCCGCCGGCCCGCGCCACGGGTGCGGCGGCGGGCTCGGTGCGCATCGTGGCGATCTCCTGGATGCGGGTCACCGCGGCCAGGCCGTTCTGGATCTGGGTGAGGCTCTGGATGATCTGGCCGATCGGGGAGACCAGATAGAACAGGTACAGCAGGAAGGCGATCAGGGTGGAGATCTCCATCTCCCCCGACGCGACCCGCGCGCCGCCCACCCCCAGCACCGCGAGGAACGCGAGCTGGACCGACATCCAGGCGCCGATCCCGGCCAGCGAGGTCCACGCGGCGGCGGCCACGCCGCGGTCACGCGCCTCGACGGCCGCCGCGCCCACCACCGCGGTCTCCCGCGCCTCCGCGCCGCTGGCCTTGACCGTACGGAACGCCTGGAGGGCGCGGTCGAGCATCGAGCTCATCTCGCCGAGCGCCACCTGCGCCTGGAGCGAGGCCCGCCGGATGCGCGGGGCGATGGCCACGCCCATGACGGCGACCAGGCCGACGACCGCGAGCGTGACCCCGAGCAGCAGGCCGTCCATGATCGCCATCATCACGGCGGCGCCGAGGAACATGAAGACCGCCCCGACCAGGGACGCGAGCGCGTCCGTGCACACGGCCCGCAGCAGGGTGGTGTCGGAGCTGACCCGCGACAGCAGATCGCCGGGCTTGAGCCGGTCCACGTCGGAGACCGTGAGCCGCAGGATGCGGTCCACCAGTCCCCGTCGCGAGTCGAGGACGATCGTCTCGCCCATGCGTTCCAACAGGAACCGCCCGGCCGCCGAGATCAGCGCGCCGGCCAGCACCGCGGCCGACAGCCCGAGCACCGGGCCCGCCAGCGCGCCGCCCGCGCCGAACGCGTCGATCACCCGCTTGGCCATGACCGGCATGGCGAGTCCGGCGAGGCTACCGACGAGGCTGAGCAGGCCGCCCAGCAGGAGCACCCGCCGGTGGGGGCGCACCTGGTCGAGCAGCAGCCGCCAGGAGGCGCGCTCCCCCAGGGACGCCTTCGGCCGTGACGCGGGCCGGCCACCGTCAGGGCCGTCGCCGTCCGTCCCCATGGAGCCCCCTTCGCGCGAACCCGGCGTGCGATCTTCCGGAGACCCTAGTTCACCGGAAACGCCGGCGCGCACGGAGATTTCGCCGGTTCGGAAATGCTCACCGGACGATCAACACACGTCCCGATAGGGCGTCCCCGGCAGGTAGCGCGCCCATTCCTCCGCTGTCAGCGTCCGGCCCGCCCGCGCGCACACCTGCCGCGCCACGAGCTCCCCGCCCACGGGCAACTCGAACAGGTTCCCGTCCTGGTCGGCCACGTACAAGCGCGTGCCGTCGGCACTGAACGCCGCGATCAGGCCGAGGCCGGAGAGCAGCGGGACGGCTTCGCCCAGCCGCCGGCCGGCGCGCACGTCCCACAACTGCACCGTCCCGGTGCCGCTCACCGAGGTGAGGAGGTCGCCCCGCGGCGAGAAGTCCAGTGTGTCGAACGGCTCCATCGTCCCGTGCAGCGTGGGCGGCACGGGAGACGGGCCCCTGGTGTCCCAGAGGAAGATCCGGCCCGTGCGCCCGCCGACGGCGATCAGGTCGCCCGCCGGACTGACCGCGAAGGACGCGGCGGGGCTGAACGCGGTGCCCCGCTGCCGGCCGGTGGCCGCGTCCAGGATCCGTCCGTCGCCGCGGACGATCGTCCGCCCGTCGGCTGCGAAAGCGATGTCGTCGGCCGGTTTGTCGATCGGGACGTCCACGATCACGTGACCGGTGCGCGCGTCCCATTCGAGCAGACGGCTCCCATACGACTCGGTGCCGCCGTCCACCTGCCCGAGCGTGGCCGCGAAGATCCGGCCGTCCGGGCTGAAGGCGCGGCCGTGCACCACGAGACCGAGCCGCGTCTGGTAGCTCCACAACGGTTTGCGCCCGGCGACGTCCCAGGCACGCACCCGATTGCGGGATTCCGTGCTGATCACCATGGTCCGGCCCGTACGGTCGAAGACCGCGTCTCCCCAGCCGGCCGTTCCCGGCAGCGACCCGGCCGGTCGCAACCGGGACACATCCCACAGCCGTAGGGGGCCGGGTTCCTCCGGTGCGATCGCCAGCCAGCGGCCCCCGGGGCTCAGCTGCATGGTGTAAACCTCGCGCTGCGGGCGTACCGGCTCGGCCCGTGGCCGGATGTCCAGGCTGACCACGGCCTCCTTGAGGAGGAAGCGCAGGGTGCGCCCGTCGGGGTCGAGGCGCAGGTCCGCCACGTCGTCCTCGGCCTGGTAGGTGAACACCTGCCGGTGGTCGCGCACCCGCCAGACCTTGACGGACCTGTCGGCGAACCCCGCCAGGTAGCGTCCGTCGGCGCTGAACCGCAGCCCCACGCTCAGGGCGTCGGCGGGCTCGTAGGTCCCGCTCTCGGTCCAGACCCAGGCCTCGTCCCCCGCCCCGGTGACGCGCCGGCCCGTTACGGCCGAGACGAGGGTGATCTCCCGGCCTCCGCAGGCCAGCGACGCGCCGTCCGGGCTGAAGGCGACCGTTCCCAGCCTTCCGGGGCAGGCTCCCCGGAGCCCCGGGTCGCGCTCCTGTCCGGGCAGCCGCCGCACGTACAGCCCGCCGTTCGGATCGGGCATCGCGGCGATCCGTCCCGAGCGCGGCACGACCGGCAGGTCGGCGGGCCAGCCGCTCTCCGCCGCCCTGCCGTACGTCCTGCCGTACGTCCGGCCGTTCACGAAGTCCCAGACGAAGCCGTTCGTTTCCTCCGTCACGGCGACCTTCGACTCGTCGTCCGTGAACCTGATCTTCCCTCCCAGTCGCGCGCCGGGGACGACGAGTTCGGCCCTGACCCGGCCGGTGCCCAGGTCCCGCACCGTCGCTTTGGCCGTGGTGAGCATCGCGAGGTACCTGCCGCTCGGGCTGAACGACACGTCGCGCAGGGGGTCGGAGCGCAGGCCCGGCACCGGGATCCGCCGGATCAGGCGCCTGCCCCGCACGTCGTGAAGGCTGATGCCGTCGTCCGACACCGTGACGGCGGTGCGCCCGTCCCGGCTCAGCGCCCGCGGTTCGCCGTCGGACGGGCGGTAGACCGCGATCTCGGGCTGATAGAGCGAGGACATCAGGCTCGACCGGGCCTCGGAGCCGCCGTCGAGACGCCAGGCCGCGACGCTCAGCAGCATGGCGGCGGTGGGGTCGGTGGTCCGCAGGCTCCCGGCGCGCAGCGCCGCCTCCCGGCCGTTCGCCCGGTCGCGCTGCGCGGAGATCTGGTCGCGCTGGTAGGCCGCCAGGCCGCCACCGGCCAAGGACAGCACGAGCAGCACGGCCAGCGCCGTGGTGAGCAGGCGGCGGCGGTGGGCCCGCCGCCGGGTCAGCGCGGCCGACGCGTCGAGGAACTCGCGTTCCAGGGCGTTCAAGGCGAGACGTCGGCGGCCCGTGGCCGCCCAGCCCACGGCCGCGTCGAGCCGACTGCCCTGCAGGAGATCGGCGGGACGGCGGCCGTGCGCGGCCCACTGCCGGGCCCGCAGCCGGATCTCCGCGTGGACGGGCAGGCCGTCCCACTCCTCATCGAGCCAGGCACGCAGCCTCGGCCAGGCACGCAGCAGCGCCGGCCGGGCCAGGCCCACCTCCCCGTCCCTCCGGGACAGCAGGTAGGCGAACACCCGCAGGACCTCGCCCGATCCGGGCGGCAACTCGTCCTCAACGGCCCTGCGGGTGGCCAGCTCGCCGTCCGGGCCAACCCCGACCAGCCGTAGAAAGATCTGCGGCACCAGGTCGCGCTCCGCCGGACCGAGCGCCTCATAGGCGTCCTCGGCCAGCGCGCCCAGGGCGGGCTCGCGATCGCCCTCCGCGTGCACCGCCCGCGCCGCCCGGCTGCCCTCCGCGAGCAGCCGCGCCATGTCCACCCGGGAGCCCCCGCTGATCAACGCCATCAGCAGGTCCCGTGCGGACGGGCGGGCTGCCGGTTCCTTGACGAGGGCCGCGCCGACCAGCGGCCGAAGCGACTCGGGCAGCACGGACAGGTCGGGGTCGGCCGACAGCACCCGGTGCATCACCCCGCCCAGGCTCTCCGCCCGGAAGGGGTCCTCTCCCGTGGCCGCGAACAACATGACCCCGCCCCAGGCGAACACGTCGGCGGGCGAGCCCGCGCGCAGCCCGGTGAACACCTCCGGCGCCATGTACGTCGGCGTTCCGGCCACCAGCCCGGTGCTGGTCAGCGACATCTCCAACGTCCTGGCGACCCCGAAGTCGATCACCCGGGGGCCGTCCGGGCCGATCAGCACGTTGTCGGGCTTGAGGTCCCGGTGAATCACCCCCGCCTCGTGGATCGCCGTGAGCGCCGTGGCGATCGCCGTCGCGAGCCGGTGCAGGCCGTCGCCGGCGAAGACCTGCCCTTCCTGCACGGCCCGGCGCAGACTCCGCCCCTCGACATACTCACTGACGATGAACGGCCTCGGCCCGTCCAGCTCCGCGGCGATGACCGGCGCGGTGCAGAACGACGCCACCCGCCGGGCGGCCGCGGCCTCCCGCCCGAACCGCTCCCTGAGTTCCGGGTCCGCGGCGGCGTCACCGTGCAGCACCTTGACCGCCACCCGGCGGCCCCCACCGTCATACGCCTCATACACGACACCCTGACCGCCCGCGCCCAGCCGCCCGGCGAGCCAGTAGTCCCCCAGCCGCTCCGGATCCTCCGGCAGCAGCGGCCCCGTCATGCGTCCATCCCTTGTGCCGACACGTGGCATTGGACGCCACCGCGCGCGCATGGGTTCTGCCGAATCCGCGGCGCGTACGCGACCTGTGGCCGCGCGGCGAGGGCTTGCGCCCGAAATCGATAAGGTTGCGGAGGAAAAGGCCGGTGCGCGCGGGAGTTTCGCCGGTTCGGATCAGTCCACGTCCGGGACGTCGAGGTCGAACTCGGCGTCGCCGTCGTCGACGCGGCGCAGCTTGATGTCCTCCGCCCAGGCGTACGCGAAGCGGCGCACGGCGGCGACGCCCTCCTCGTCCAGGCCGCCGAACGCCTCGTCGGCCGGCAGGTCGACGGCCTCCAGCCGCTCGACCAGGTCCTCCACCCGCCACTCGTCGTCGTACCGGGCCCCGAGTTGTTCGAGCAGGCGGAAGGAGTACAGGCCGGACACCGAGGCCACGTCGGCGAAGTCACGCGGCAGGCCCCGGTCCTGCAGGGCGCGGACCTTGAGGCCCACGGCGTCGTCCAGGCCGAGCACCCGGCAGGGGCCGATGTCGGCGGGGCGGTCGCGCAGCGGCTCGCGGAGCAGGGCGACCTCGCACGCCTGGCCGGTGATCTCGTCGGTGACGACGACGCGGCCGATGCGGGTCCCGGCCTCGCACACCTCGGCCGACAGGCCGGTGCTCCCGAACGCCTCGGCCAGCGCCGCGCCGATCTCCGCCAGCGGGGCCTCGCCGCCGGTGGCGAAGGTGAGGTCGTCGACGGGACGCGAGGTACAGCCGTGCGCCAGCAGCGCGTAGCCGCCCGCGAGCAGCAGTCCGTACCGGTCGAGGACGGGCCGCGCGTCCTCGATGAGGCGCAGGTGGAACGGCGGCGCCGGGAAGGCGGAAGACGCGGTCACCACTTCAGTATCGCCCGCGCACCCACCGTGATGATCCCTCATCCCGGCACCCCGTAGAACAGGCGGATGTCCCGGATGGTGTCCATGATCTCGTACCAGGTCAGGCACAGGGCCGCCTCGGCCTCCTCGCCGCGCGCCTCCGCCGCCATCAGCCGGTCTCCTGTCAGCAGCGCCGCCTCCCGTTTGACCTGAGCCGCCATCCGTTGGAACACGAACCTCTCGCGAGACTCCATTGCCGCCCCTCCCCGCCCCCCAGCACCTCGTGCATATCCTCAAATACCCACAGAACCGGCCGAAATGCTCTTTGAGCGATCAACACACGTCCTGGTAGGGCGTTCCTGGCAGGTAGCGCGCCCATTCGTCCCTGGTCAGGGTCCGCCCGGCCCGCGCGCACACCTGCCGCGCCACGAGCTCCCCGTCCACGGGCATCTCGAACAGGTCCCCGATCTGGTCGGCGACGTACAGGCGCGTGCCGTCGGCGCTGAACGCCAAGGTCAGGCCGAGGTCGGCGAGCAGCGGGACGGCCCCGCCCAGCCGCCGCCCGGCGCGCACGTCCCACACCTGCACGGTCCCGCCCTCGCTCACCGTGGCGAGGACGTCTTCCCGGGGGGAGAAGGCCAGGGCGTCGATCTGCTCCATCGTCCCGTGCAGCGCCGGCGGCACCGGGGACGGGCCCTTGGTGTCCCAAAGGAAGATCCGGCCCGTGATGCCGCCCACGGCGATCTTGTCGCCGGCGGGGCTGACCGCGAAGGACTGCGAGGGCATGAACGCGTTTCCCCGCTGCCGCCCGGTGGCCGCGTCCAGGATCCGCCCGTCGCCGCAGACGATCGTCCGCCCGCCGGCCCCGAAGGCGATGCTGCCGGTCTGCCGGTCGAGCGGGACGTCCCTGACCAGGCGGCCGCTGCGCGCGTCCCACTCGAGCAGGCGGTTTCCCGACGTCCTGGAGCCGTTGCCCGCCCGCGTGAGCGTGGCCGCGAAGAGCGCGCCGTCCGGGCTGAACGCACGGCCGTCCACCATGAGGCCGTGCGGCACCCGGTAGTCCCACAGCGGTCTGCGCCCGGCGATGTCCCAGGCGCGCAGCCGGTCGATGGTGACGTCGCTGATCACCATGGTCCGGCCCGTACGGTCGAAGACCGGGTCTCCCCAGTCGGCCGTTCCCGGCAGCGACCCGGCCGGTCTCCGGCGGGCCACGTCCCACAGCCGCAGGAGGCCGGACTCCTCCGGTTCCGTCGCCATCCAGCGGCCGTCGGGGCTCAGCGACGCGCGGAAGAACCGGCCCGGCGGGCGGGCCGACTCGGCCCGCGGCCGGATGTCCAGGCTGACCACGGCCTCCTCCAGGAGGTAGCGCAGGGTGTGCCCGTCGGGGTCGAGGCGGACGTCCGCCACGTCGTCCTCGGCCCGGTAGGTGAACACCTGCCGGTGGTCGCGCACCCGCCAGACCCTGATGGACCGGTCGGCGAACCCCGCCAGGTAGCGCCCGTCGGCGCTGAACCTCAGGCCGGCGTCGATGGCGTTGGCGGGCTCGTTGGCGCCGCTCTCGGCCCAGGGCCAGTCGTCCCCCGCATCGGTGACCCGCCGCCCCGTCGCGGCCGAGACGAGGGTGATCTGCCGGCCCCCGCAGGCCATCAGCGCGCCGTCCCGGCTGAAGGCGACGGCCCCCAGCTTCCCGGGGCAGGCTCCCCGGAATCTCGGGTCGCGGTCCTGCCCGGGCATCCGCCGCACGTCCAGCGCGCCGGTCAGCGGGTCCAGCAGCGCGGCGACCCGTCCCGAGCGCGGCACGGCCGGCAGGTCGCCGGGCCAGCCGCTCTCCGCCGCCCTGCCGTACGTCCTGCCGTACGTCCGGCCGTTCACGAAGTCCCAGACGAAGCCGTTCAGGTCCTCCAGCACGACGACCTTCGACTCGTCGTCCGCGAACTCGATCTCCCCCTCGGACCGCGCGCCGGGAACGGCGAGTTGGGCGCGAATCCTGCCGGTCCCCAGATCCCACACCATCGCCCTGGCCGCGGTGATCACCGCGACGGACCGGCCGCTCGGGCTGAGCGCCACGCCGAGCAGAGGCTCCGAGCGCGGGCCGGGCAGCGGGATCCGCCGCGCCAGACGCCGGTTCCGCACGTCGTACAGGCCGATCTCGTCGTCCGAGACCGCGACGACCGTACGCCCGTCCCGGCTCAGCGCCCGCAGCCCGCCGCCCGGCGGGCGGAAGGCGGCGATCTCCGGCTGGTAGAGCGAGGACATCAGGCTCGACCGGGCCTCGGAGCCGCCGTCGAGACGCCAGGCCGCCACGCTCAGCAGCATGGCGGCCGTGGGGTCGGTGGTCCGCAGGGTCCCGGCGCGCAGCGCCGCCTCCCGGCCGTTGGCCCGGTCGCGCTGCGCGGATATCTGGTCGCGCTGCTCGGCGATCCGGCTGCCCTGGTAGGCCGCCAGGCCGCCGCCCGCGAGGGACAGCGCGAGCAGCACGGCCAGGGCGGCCGTGAGCAGGCGGCGGCCACGGGCACGCCGGCGGGTCAGCGCGGCCGACGCGTCGAGGAACTCGCGTTCCAGGGCACTCAGGGCGAGACGTCGGCGGCCGGTGGCCGCCCAGCCCACGGCCGCGTCCAGGCGGCCGCCCTGCATGAGGTCGGCGGGACGGCGGCCGTGCGCGGCCCACTGCCGGGCCCGCAGGCGGATCTCCGCGTGGACGGGCAGGCCGTCCCACTCGTCGCTGAGCCAGGCACGCAGCCTGGGCCAGGCGCGCAGCAGCGCCGGGCGGGCGAGGCCCACCTCGCCGTCCTTGCGCGACAGTACATAGGCGAACGACCGGAGCACCTCGCCCGATCCGGGCGGCAACTCGTCCTCGGCCGCCCTGCGGGTGACGAGCTCGCCCTCCGGGCCCACCGCGACCAGCCGGAGGAAGATCTGCGGCACCAGGTCGCGCTCCGCGGGGCCGAGCGCGTCGTACGCGTCCTCGGCGAGCGCGCCCAGGGCGGGCTCGCGATCGCCCTCCGCGTGCACCGCCCGCGCCGCCCGGCTGCCCTCCGCGAGCAGCCGCGCCGTGTCCACCCGGGAGCCCCCGCTGATCAGCGCCATCAGCAGGTCGCGGGCGGACGGGCGGGCTGCCGGTTCCTTGACGAGGGCCGCGCCGACCAGCGGCCGAAGCGACTCGGGCAGCACGGACAGGTCGGGGTCGGCCGACAGCACGCGGTGCATGACCCCGCCCAGACTCTCCGCGCGGAACGGGTCCTCGCCCGTGGCGGCGAACAGCACGATCCCGCCCCAGGCGAACACGTCGGCGGCGGGCCCCGCGCGCTGTCCGGTGAACACCTCCGGCGCCATGTACGTCGGCGTTCCGGCCACCAGGCCGGTGCTGGTCAGCGACATCTCCAGGGTCCTGGCCACGCCGAAGTCGATCACCCGGGGGCCGTCCGGGCCGAGCAGCACGTTGTCGGGTTTGAGGTCACGGTGGACGACGCCGGCGTCGTGGATGGCGGTCAGCGCCGTGGCGATCGCGGTCGCCAGCCGGTGCAGGCCGTCGCCGGCGAAGACCTGCCCCTCCTGCACGGCCCGGCGCAGGCTCCGCCCCTCGACGTACTCGCTGACGATGTACGGCCTGGGCCCGTCCAACTCCGCGGCGATGACCGGCGCCGTGCAGAACGACGCCACCCGCCGGGCGGCCGCGGCCTCCCGCCCGAACCGCTCCCTGAGCTCGGGATCGGCCGCGGCGTCGCCGTGCAGCACCTTGAGCGCCACCCGGCGGCCCTGGCCGTCGTACGCCTCGTAAACGACGCCCTGGCCGCCGGAGCCGAGCCGCCCCGACAGCCAGTAGTCCCCCAGCCGCTCCGGATCCTCGGGCAGCAGCGTTCCCGTCATCGATCACCTCTCGCCCCGATTGGACGCGGGCGGGGACGCTCAGGTTCTGGTCCGGTCCTCAGCGGGTTTCGGTTCTCAGCGGGTTTCGGTTCTCAGCGGGCGCGAGGCCGGCCCGACCGCCAGGGGCGCCCGGAGTGGTCCGCCCCCGGCCGGGGTCGCGGGGGCACGACCCGCCGCCGGTGGTGCCGGGCGGGCAGCGCGGGCGCGGGCAGGTCGTGGCGGCCGGAGACGAACTCCTGCACCGCGATCTTCGCCCGGATGACCGGGCGGCGCCAGCGCTCCTCCCGATGGATCGCCTTGGCCATCAGGCGCGGCCGGGGCCGCCTCGCCCGTTCCGAGTAGCACCAGCGGGCCCAGGGCGAGCCGGGACGGGCCACCCGCACCGCCCCCACGTACAGCAGCGGCGGCACGAACAGTCCCAGCAGGCCGCTCCAGATCTTCCCCTTCAGCAGGGTGATCATGGCGAAGACGAGGTTGACGAAGAGGAACGCGGGGGCCGTCCAGTGGCCGCCGTCCGCGCCGTTCCAGCTGAGCGGGCGCAGCCCGAGCAGCAGCAGGCCGGTGGCCGCGATCGCCACGAAGACCGCGTCCACGGAGGTGCGGCCCTCCTCCTGCCAGTAGACGTCGCGCAGGTGCAGGATCAGTGAGAACTCGTCGAGCACGAGGGCGGCGCCCACGCCGAACACGGCGGAGGAGAAGGAAAACCACCCCCTGGACACATCCGACAGGACCAGCCCGGCCACCCCGCCGAGCAGTGTCAGCACGACGCCGAACACCATGTGGTGGATGTGCATCTCGCCCACGCTGACGTTGCCGAGCCACCGCACCCGCGCCCTGATCAGCCGTACGTTCACCCGCGTGAAGACGAACGCCGTGATCAGCGCGACGAAGAAGCAGAACAGCGGCAGGCGGTGCGCCCCGATGATGCGTTCGTGAAACCAGTCGGCCATCAAGCGATCCCCCGGCCTTCGATGCTACGACGCGGCGGAGGTGGTCAGGCGAGAAAGCCGCGCAGCAGGGCCGCCGTGCCCTCCAGGTGCTCGGCCACCGCCCGTTCTGCCGCCTCGGGGTCGCCGTCCAGGATCGCGGCGGCGATGGCGGCGTGCTGGACGGCCGCGTGCTCGATGTTGGGCCGCAGCACGGGGATCGCGTTGAGCAGGTCGGTCACCCGCAGCCGGGCGTCGGCGCACGCGGCGGCCAGCAGCGGCGAGCCGCTCAGCTCCGCGATCGCCAGGTGGAACGCGATGTCCATCCGGCGGTAGTCGGCCGGCGCCGCGTCGTTCACCCCGGACAGCCGGGCGGCCAGCGTCTCCCGCTGCCGCGGGGTCAGGTCGGTGGTGGCGAGCACCCGGGCCGCCCCGCACTCGACGGCCATCCGGAACGTCAGCGCGTCCTCGAGATCGTCTTCGCCCATGCGGGTGACGGCCCTGCGCAGGTCGCCCTTGCGCGGGCTCGGCGGCCGGTAGACGACGAAGGCCCCGCCGTACCGGCCGCGCCGTACGTCGAGGTAGCCGGCCTCCTGCAGAGCGCGGATCGCCTCGCGCAGCGTGACCCTGCTGATGCCGAGACGGGTGGCGAGCTCGCGCTCCGGCGGCAGCTTCTCGCCGTGCGGGACGACGCCGAGCTTGATGGCCTGCAGCAGGCGCTCGACGGTCTCCTCGAACGCGTTGCCCGCCCGCACCGGCCGCAGCAGCGACACCGCGCCGGTGATCCCGACGGCCGCGTCCCGCGACGCGGGCGCGGCCGGAGTCCGGGGGGCGGAGACGGACGCCTCCGCCGGGGTGATCTCCATGCGCATCGTCCCTCCACCCGTCATCGCGGGTCCCCCGTCCCTGCGATCGAGGTTAAACCCCCCGGACATTGTTGACGACGAGGGGAACATGGTGCTTGCATGCCCTCAATGGTCTGATTCCAGACTTTTGGACGGGAGGCACCGTGCTCAGCGTGGAGCGACTCCGCGATGACGTCGAAGCGGGCCGCGTGGACACGGTCCTGCTCGCGGTCACCGACATGCAGGGGCGGTTGCAGGGCAAGCGGCTGTCGGCGCGGTACTTCCTCGAGGAGGTGCTGGACCACGCCGCCGAGGGGTGCAACTACCTGCTCGCCGTGGACGTCGACATGAACACCGTGGACGGCTACGCCATGTCGTCCTGGGAGCGCGGCTACGGCGACTTCGTCATGCGGCCGGACCTGTCGACGCTGCGCCGCGTGCCCTGGCACGAGGGCACCGTGCTGCTGCTGGCCGACCTGGTGTGGGAGGACGGCGCGGACGTCGTGGCCTCCCCCCGGCAGATCCTGCGCCGCCAGCTCGCCCGGCTCGCCGAACGCGGCTGGACCGCGTACGTCGGCACCGAGCTGGAGTTCGTCGTCTACGACGACAGCTACGAGCAGGCCTGGCAGCGGGGCTACCGCGACATGACGCCGGCCAACCTCTACAACGTCGACTACTCGCTGCTCGGCACCTCCCGCATCGAGCCGCTGCTGCGCAAGATCAGGCTCGGCATGGAGGGCGCCGGGCTGTACGTCGAGTCCGCCAAGGGCGAGTGCAACCTCGGCCAGCACGAGATCGCCTTCCGGTACGCCGACGCGCTGACCACCTGCGACAACCACGTGTTCTACAAGAACGGCGCCAAGGAGATCGCCGCCCAGGAGGGCAGGTCGATCACGTTCATGGCCAAGCCCAACCAGCGCGAGGGCAACTCCTGCCACATCCACATCTCGCTGCGCGACGCCGACGGCACCCCCGTCATGGCGGGCGGCGAGCCGTACGGGCTGTCGGAGACCGGCCGGCGCTTCGTGGCCGGGCAGCTCGCGGCGATGCGGGAGCTGACCCTGCTCTACGCGCCCAACGTCAACTCCTACAAGCGGTTCGTGCCCGGCAGCTTCGCCCCCACCGCCGTCAAGTGGGGCGTGGACAACCGCACCTGCTCGCTGCGGCTGGTGGGCCACGGCCCCTCCCTGCGGATCGAGAACCGGGTGCCGGGCGGCGACGTCAATCCCTACCTCGCGGTCGCGGCGATGATCGCGGCCGGGCTGCGCGGTATCGACGCCGGGCTGGAGCTGGAGGAGCCGTTCGGCGGGAACGCGTACGACTCCGGGGCGGAGCGGGTGCCCGCCACGCTCCGCGACGCCCTGGCGCTGTGGGAAGGCTCGCCGATCGCCGAGGAGGCGTTCGGCAAGGACGTGGTCGAGCACTACGCCAACAACGCGAGGGTCGAGCTGGCCGCCTTCGACGCGGCGGTCACCGACTGGGAGCTCTATCGGGGGTTCGAACGGCTGTGAAGATAGTCAATCCGGCGACGGAGGAAGTGATCGCCGAGGTCGAGATGGCGGACGCCGCCGAGGTGGACCGCGCGGTCGAGCGGGCCGCGCGGGCCTTCCCCGCCTGGCGTGCGGTCGCCCCGGGCGAGCGGGCCCGGCTGCTGCGCCGCTTCGCGCAGGTCGTGGAGGACCACGCGGAGGAGCTCGCGCGGCTGGAGATCGCGAACGCCGGGCACACCGTCGGCAACGCCCGCTGGGAGGCGGGCAACGTCCGCGACGTGCTGAACTTCTACTCGGGGGCGCCCGAGCGCGACCATGGCAAGCAGATCCCGGTGCCCGGCGGGGTGGACGTCACGTTCGCCGAGCCGCTGGGCGTGGTCGGGATCATCGTGCCGTGGAACTTCCCGATGGTCATCATGACCTGGGGAGTCGCCCCGGCCCTCGCCGCCGGCAACACGGTGATCGTGAAGCCCGCCGAGTGGACCCCGCTGACCGCACTGCGGCTGGCCGAGCTCGCCCTGGAAGCCGGGCTGCCCGAGGGCGTGCTCCAGGTCGTGCCCGGCGAGGGTGAGGTCGCCGGGGCCCGGCTCGTCGAGCACCCTGACGTACGGAAGATCGTGTTCACCGGCTCGACCGAGGTCGGGAAACTGATCGGCGCCAAGGCGGCCGAGCAGGTCAAGCGGGTGACGCTGGAGCTGGGCGGCAAGAGCGCCAACATCGTCTTCGCCGACTCCGACCTCGACAAGGCCGCGGCCTCGGCGCCCATGGCGGTCTTCGACAACTCCGGCCAGGACTGCTGCGCCCGCTCGCGCATCCTGGTGGAGCGTTCCGTCTACGACGACTTCCTCGCGCGCCTGTCGCAGGCCGTCCGCGAGGTCAGGGTCGGCGACCCGAACGACCCGGCGAGCCAGATGGGCCCGCTGGTCAGCGCCGAGCACCGGGAGCGCGTCGCGTCGTTCGTCACGCAGGCCGACGTGTACGCCGCCGGGTCGTGCCCGACCGCCCCCGGCTACTGGTTCCCGCCCACGGTGCTGGCCGGATCGTCCTCGGAGTCCTTCCGCAGGGCGTTCACCGAGGAGATCTTCGGGCCCGTGGTGTCCGTCGTGCCGTTCGAGGACGAGGCCGACGCCGTACGGATCGCCAACGACACGGCGTACGGCCTGTCGGGGTCGATCTGGACCCGCGACGTGGGCCGGGCGCTGCGCGTGGCGCGGGCCGTCGAGGCGGGCAACCTGTCGGTCAACTCGCACTCCAGCGTCCGCTACTGGACCCCGTTCGGCGGCTTCAAGCAGTCGGGCCTCGGCCGGGAGCTCGGCCCGGACGCCCTGTCGGCCTTCACCGAGACCAAGAACGTCTTCATCTCCACGGAGTAGATCAATGCAGCGTTTGCAGGACCGCGTCGCCGTCATCACCGGGGCGGGCAGCGGCATCGGGCTGGCCACGGCCCACCGGTTCGCCCAGGAGGGCGCCAAGGTCGTGGTGGCCGACCTCGACGAGGAGGCCGGCGCGAAGGCGGCCGGGGAGGTCGGCGGCCTGTTCGTCAAGGTGGACGTGGCGAACGAGGACGACGTGGCCCGGATGTACCGGACCGCGTTCGAGGAGTTCGGCAGCGTCGACATCGCGTTCAACAACGCGGGCATCTCGCCGCCGGACGACGACTCCATCCTGGAGACCGGGATCGACGCCTGGCGCCGGGTGCAGGAGGTCAACCTCACCAGCGTCTACCTGTGCTGCAAGCACGTGATCCCGTACATGCAGCGGCAGGGCAAGGGCTCGATCGTCAACACCGCGTCGTTCGTCGCGGTCATGGGCTCGGCCACCTCGCAGATCTCCTACACCGCCTCCAAGGGCGGCGTGCTCGCCATGAGCCGCGAGCTGGGCGTCCAGTTCGCCCGCGAGGGCATCCGGGTCAACGCGCTGTGCCCCGGGCCTGTGGACACCCCGCTGCTGCGGGAGCTGTTCGCCAAGGACCCCGAGCGCGCCCAGCGCCGTCTCGTCCACGTGCCGATCGGCCGTTTCGCCCGGGCCGAGGAGATCGCCGCGGCGGTCGCGTTCCTCGCCTCCGACGACGCGTCGTTCATCACCGCCTCGGAGTTCCTGGTCGACGGCGGCATCTCCGGCGCCTACGTCACTCCGCTGTAGGGGGGTATGCCCATGGCTCGTCCCGTGATCGGCGTGACGTGCTACGTCGAGCCGGCGAAGTTCACCGTCTGGGACATGCCGGCGGCGCTGCTGCCGTACATGTACGTCGACCACATCGCGCGGGCGGGCGGCCAGCCGGTCATCCTGCCGCCGGCGGGTGAGCCCGCCGCGCTGGCCGGGCGGCTGGACGGGCTGATCATCGCGGGCGGGGGCGACGTCGACCCCGCCCGCTACGGCGCGTCACCCGCCGAGCAGACCGGATACGTCCGGGAGTTCCGCGACGAGGCGGAGTTCGGACTGATGGAGGCCGCCCTGCGCACCGGCCTGCCGTTCCTCGGCATCTGCCGGGGACTGCAGGTGCTCAACGTGGCGCTGGGCGGCACCCTCCACCAGCACCTGCCCGACGTGGTCGGCCACACCGCCCACTCCCCCGCCCCCGGGACGTTCGGCCGCCTCCCCGTACGGCTCTCGCCCGGGTTGGCCAAGATCTACGACGGCGAGGACCTGACGCCCGCCCACTACCACCACCAGGCGATCGACCGCCTGGCGGACGGGCTGGAGGTCACCGCGCGCTCCGACGACGGCACGATCGAGGCCGTCGAGGTCACGGGCGCGGCGTTCGCCCTGGCCGTCCAGTGGCATCCGGAGGCCGACGAGGACGGCCCGCTGTTCCACGCCCTGGTCGCCGCCGCCCGCCGCTGACGGCCAGGAGGATTGAAGCCGGTCACAAGCGATGGACAAGCCTCCTGGCCGACACTCCGTGGACCATGAGGCTCAATCGCGGCGGACTTCCCGTCGTTCCCGTCGTCCACCAGCGCACCCCCACCGAGTGCGGTCCCGCCTGCGTCGCCATGGTCCTGGGCGCGTACGGACACCACGTGGAGGTGCGCGAGCTCGGCGAGGAGATGGGCGTCGGCCGTGACGGCACCTCCGCGCTCACCCTGCTCCGGGCGGCCAGGCGGCGGGGACTGGAGGCGCGGGCCTTCTCCCTGCCTCTCGAGGGGCTGGCGCACGCGCCGCTCCCGGCGATCGCGCACTGGAAGGGCGACCACTACGTCGTCGTCGAGCGTCACGGGCCCGGCGGGGTCACGATCGTCGATCCCGAGACGGGCCGCCGCCGCGTCACCGCCGCCGAACTCGCCCGGGACTACAGCGGCGTGCTGCTCGTCTTCACGCCGGGCCCCGAATTCCGGCGGACCGGACGCCTGCGGCGGGGCCGCTGGTGGCGGTGGCCGGCCGCCGTCGCCTTCGCCGGCCGCCGGCGGCTGCTCGCGCTGCTTGTGGCGCTCAGCGTCGTCATGCAGGCGTTCGGCTTCGCTCTCCCCGCGCTGACCGAGCTGGTCGTCGACCGGGTGCTGCCGGCCGGCGACCACGACCTGCTGACCGTCGCGGGCCTCGGGGTGCTGGGCCTGGTCGCCGCGTACGGCCTGGTCCGGGTGCTGCGCGGATACGCCGTGGTCGCGCTGCGGGTGAGCGCGGACGGCGAGCTGGTCCGCGTCACGGGCGAACGGCTCCTCGCGGCGCCCTACCGGTTCTTCGCGCTGCGCGGCTCCGCCGACCTGGTCAACCGCGTGCTGGCGACCTCCCTGATCCGGGAGGTCCTCACCAACCAGGTGACGCTCGCCTTCCTGGAGGCGCCGCTGGCCCTGGGGTACGTGATCGCGATCAGCGTGCGCAGCCCGCTGATCGGCGCCTGCCTGGTCGCGTTCGCCCTCGCCCAGGTGGGCCTGCTGCTCCTCACCCGCCGCCGCGTCGGCGACCTGACCCACCGCGAGACGGAGGCCCGCAACGACCTGCAGAGCAGGCTGATAGAGGGCCTGCGCGGCATCGAGACGGTCAAGGCCTCCGGCTCAGAGCCGCGGATCGCGGGCAGATGGGCGACGGCCATCGCCGCCGTCGCCGAGCGGTCGGGAAGAAGCGGCCGGGCGCAGGCCCTCCAGGACGCCCTGCTCGGGGCCCTGCAGTTCGCCGCCCCGCTCGCCCTCGTGTGGGCAGGCGCCCGCCAGGTGGCGGACGGCGCGCTGACCCTCGGCGGGATGCTCGCGTTGCAGGCCCTGGCCGGCGCCGCGCTGGCCCCGCTGACCTCGCTGGTCACCGGTCTGCAGGCCGTGCAGTCGGTCCGGCCGCACGTGGAGCGCCTGGCCGACGTCTGGCAGGCCGAGCCGGAGCCGGTCCCCGCCGCCCCGGTCACCCGTACGCTCACCGGGCGGATCGAGCTGGATCGCGTCGGCTTCCGCTACGGCCCGGACAGCCCGTGGATCCTGCGGGACGTCACCGTCACCATCCGCCCCGGGCAGAAGGTCGCGCTGGTCGGCGCCTCCGGATCCGGCAAGACCACCCTGGCCCGGCTGATCCTGGGGCTGCTGGCGCCCGTCGAGGGCGAGATCCGCTACGACGGCGTGCCCGCCGCCGCCTTCGATCCCGGCGCCCTGCGCCGCCAGTTCGGCGTGGTGCCCCAGGAGCCCGTCCTCTTCAACGGCACGATCTTCGACAACATCGCGCTCAACGTCCCCTCCGCCACCGGAGAACAGGTGGAGCGGGCGGCCCGGGCGGCCCGCCTCCACGAGGAGATCGCGGCCATGCCGATGGGCTACCACACCCTGCTCACCGACGGCGGCGGGCTGTCGGGCGGGCAGCGCCAGCGGCTCGCGCTCGCCCGCGCCCTGCTGTCGGAGCCGAGGATGCTGCTGCTGGACGAGGCCACGAGCCACCTCGACACCGCGACCGAGGCCGCGATCGAGGAGAGCCTGCGCGGCTTCGCGGGCACCCGCGTCGTCATCGCCCACCGGCTGAGCACCGTACGGGACGCCGACCTCATCCTCGTGCTGGACCGGGGCCGGATCGTGGAGGCGGGCGGCCGCGACGAGCTGCTCGGCAGGGACGGGCACTACGCGCGCCTCGTCGCGGCGCAGCGGCTGGGCGCCTGACCTTCACGAACTGCGGATAAAGCAGGCCACAAGTGGCTTACCTCCGTCACGCAATCCGGTTCCAAGACGATCAAGACAGGCTCTGGGACACGGGGGAGCCGCCCGGCTCCCGACGCGAATGGAAGGAGAAGACCATGAGCGGACAGCCCAAGACCGAGTTGCGGGACCTTTCCGAGGTGGGCGCCGAGCTGGACGAGAGCCGGCTGGAGGGCGTCACCGGCGGAATGAGCGACCCCATGGCCGCCCGGACGAGGTCCGGCGCGGGCTACGACGACTACCTGTGCTGAGGGAGCGATCATGAAGGTTCGGACCGTCATCGCCGCCATCGACGCCGTGGGCGAGGAACTGGACGAGGAGCGCCTGCGCGGCGTGACCGGCGGCCAGGCCCCCGAGTTCGACCGGAGCGGCTGCTACGCCGACAACATGTGCAAGTACGACGACATCTCCATCTGACACTTGCCCGTGACACCACAAGGTGACCACTCCGGGTGGATCACGTTGTGACACACAGGGTGGGAGCGCCGCCCCGGTGGCGCTCCCACCCGCCGGCCCGCCACTCACCGGCCCGCCACAGTGCCGGCCCGCCACAGTGCCGGCCCGCCACAGTGCCGGATGAACACGGCCGTTCCGGCATGGCGCGGCGACCTCGCCCAGTCCGCTCAGGTCTCTTTGGTCACGTCGAAAGGCCCTCCGTTGCGCCCTCCTCACGTTCTCGTCCTCACCAGCGAGGACGACCCGCACGCCGAGCGGGTCTGCGACCTGCTCGCCCGGCGCGGCGCGCGGGTCAGCGTCTTCGACCCCGGCGATTTCCCCGTCCACGCCGCGGTGGACCTCGGCTACGGCGCGGGCACCGGCACCCGGCGGATCCTGCGCGAGAAGGAGACGATCGACCTCGACACGGTGTCCGCCGTGTGGTGGCGCCGGCCGACTCCCCCGCGCCCGCACGCCGAGATCACCGATCCGGCGGTGGCCGCGCACACCGTGCAGGAGTGCAAGAGCCTGCTCAGCGACCTGTGGGAGCATCTGCCGTGCCGTCAGGTGCCCGCCCGCGAGTCGGTCTTCCGCCGCTCCGGTCAGAAGGCCTCCCAGCTCGCGCTGGCCGCGGAGCTCGGATTCGCGATCCCGGAGACACTGATCAGCACGGACGCCGAGTCGTTCCTCGACTTCCACGACCGGCACGACGGCCGCGTCATCACCAAGGCCTTCCACGTCCCGTTCGTCGAAGGCGTCGGGGACGCCGGCCTCACGATGACCCGCCTCACCGAGCCGGTCTCGCCCCGCGACCTCGCGTACGCCGACGGCCTGCGGTTCTGCCCGGTGATCGTGCAGGAGATGGTGCCGAAGCGGGTCGAGTTGCGCGTCACGATCGTCGGGCGGCGGATCTTCGCCGCCGAGATCCACTCGCAGGCCTCCAACCGATCGAGCCTCGACTGGCGGTACTACGACACCCGGACCACCCCGCACCGGCCGCACCGGCTGCCCGAGGAGATCGCCGACCGGTGCCTGGCGCTGATGGACCGCCTCGGCCTGCTGTACGGCGCCGTCGACCTGATCGTCACGCCGGACGACCGTCACGTCTTCCTGGAGGTCAACCCCAACGCGCAGTGGCTGTGGGTCGAGAACATGACCGGTCTGCCGATCAGCGAGGCCCTCTGCGACCTCCTGCTCGAACCGGCCTGACGCCCCCTCCCCGAACGAGCCCGACAGATCCCGCCCAGAGGAGCCCGACATGCCGCCGCACAGTGTTGTCCACAGTGGTGTTCTTCTCCCGCCCGGCCTGCTTGCCGATGTCCTGGCGTACCTGCGCCGGATCGGCGATCTGGAGCCCGACGAGGCCAGGCTCCTGCTGGCCGGCCTGCGGGCGGAGCATGAGGGCGTGCCGATGCGCCTGGTGTGGCAGCGCGACCACCCCGGCGGCGGCTGTCACTACGACATGCTGATCCCGGTGGGGAACGGCACGGTCTCGGTCGCCTTCGCCCCCGACCGCGCCCTGCCCTGGCCGCTGCGGGGCAGCCGCAACTCCGGCGAGCAGGTCGTCGTCCGGGTCAACGGCATGGAAGTCGCGATGGAGCAGGCCATGGCGGTGCTGGACGAGCTGTGGAGCGACGCCTCAGTGGCGAGTCGGCTCGTCGACGCCGCCCTGGTCGCGCACGAGCTGTCCGACGACCCGGTGGACCTGTCCCCCGCCGAATTGCAGGACGCCCTCGACGCCTTCCGGCGGGCCCGGGGGCTGCTCACGGTCGAGGCCACCCGGGCGTGGATGGCCGAACGCGGCCTCGACCACGCCGGCCTGGAGCACATCGTGGCCCAGGAGGCCGGGATCGCCCGGCTGCGCCGACGCGTCGCCGGCGACCGTGCCGACGGCCTTTTCGCCGCCGATCTCCACTCCTACGAGCGGCTGTGCGTGCTGTCCCTCCGCTATCCGCGGCTGGAGGCCGCCCGGGCCGCCGCCGACCGGCTGCGGGACGGCGGGGCCGATCCCCTCGCCTCGGCCGTCGCCGAGACGCTCGACCACGGCGCGGACGCCCGCCTGCGCCGCCTGTTCCGCGCCGAGCTCGGCCAGGGGGCGGCGAACGCGGCCCCCGGCGACGTCCTCGGCCCGTACGGACCCGACCCCGTGGTCACACAGGTGGTGGAGGTCAGGCCCGCCGTTCTCGACGACGCCACCCGGCGGGGGATCGAACAGCGGCTCTTCGAGGACTGGCTGGCCGGGCGGCGGCGCGAAGCCCACGTGGAGTGGGTGTGGGGCGACGCCCGGCGCACCGAGGCCGTCAACCAGGCCCTGCGGGCTCCCGCGACCGGAGGTGCCGCCACGACGGCCCGGTGAGCGCCGGATCCCTGCAGGTCATCGGGAACAGCTCAGCGGGAAGAGGGCGGAAGCGGTGGAGGCGGCGTCATGTCCAGCGCCCGGGCGATCGCGTCCATGATGTGGGCCGTCTCCTCGACGGCGAGCTTCGTCAGCGCGGCCGGGTCGCGATCGGCGAAGTAGGAGCGGCCCATCCTGAACTCGGCCCTGGCGATCGTCCTGCCGCGCTCGACCTGCCAGAGGTCCCTGCCCTCGTTGACGGTGACACCGACCTTGCTCTTCCGCAGCCCCGTCTGGCTCCACCACGCGCGCCACTCCGCGGAGTCGTTCAAGGCGCGGTCCAGCGCGTGGGCGGCGTTCTCATACTGTCGCGGCGCGCTCTTCCAGGCCGAGCCCCGGCGTGTGTCGTACCACCGGCCGTCCACCGGCAGCCCGGACAGCAGGGAATCGAACTCCTCGTACCAGTCCAGGCCCGCGACGTCCCACAGCACGGTCGCGACGGCGTCCACGAGCAGTTCGGCCTCACCCGCGTCCCACTCCTCGTCCTCTGCCGCCGCCGGATCGGCGAGCACGGCCTCGTATCGCTCTCGCCCGGCGGCGACCATCGCGTACAGCAGGTTCTCGTACGCGTCTCCAACCAGCGGGATCGGCGGACCGCCATCGTCACTGACGTCGGGGACCGGACGCACCTCCAGAGCCAGTGCGGTCAGCGCGCGTGCCTTCGCAGCGAGATGCGCGCAGAAGGCCTCCACCTCCTCCGCGCCCAGCGACGATAGGCGTTCGCCCAGCAGATCGGCGCCGTCTTCGTCGACCACCCCGTCGAGCATGCCGACCAGCTCCCAGAAAACCTCGTCCGTCATAAGCCGTACCTCCCCGGGCCGGCGCCGCACCGCGCCGCTCATCGCGTAATCGGCGTCACACTCTCACGCCGCCGGCAGGGGCAGTCGGCGAGAGCTTGATCTGTAACCGATTTCATTTAGGTTATCGGCGTATCGGCGCGCACCGGGGCCGGGCATTGCGGTCATCAGAGCGGCGTTTATGGGCTCCGGAGCAGCCGACATAGAAACGACGCATTTTTGACTCAAGCCGCCGGAGAGAGATATGGTCAAATGGCGATCAAAGCCGCGTCGTCGGCGCGTTCACGCTGCTTTCGTGCGAGGGGAACCGTGTTATACGCCGTGCTCGGACCGTTCCTGGCCATGAAACCCTCAGGGGATGTCATCGCCGGGCTCGCCCCGAGGCACCGGCAACTTCTCGCGCTGTTCCTGCTCAATCCGAATATCGCGGTTCACCGGGACCGGCTCATCGATCTGTTGTGGAATGGCCGTCCCACTAAATCGGCGCCGCGGAATCTTACCACCTACATCGCACAGGTGCGGCGGCGGCTCTCGCCACGCGACCCCGACCTTTCTCCGCTGCACACCGTGGACGGCGGCTACCTTCTTTCCGTCCCGCCGGGATCCGTGGATGCTGCAGTATTCAACCATTTCGCGGCCCAGGGCAGAATCGCTCGCGAAAATGGTGATTACCACAATGCGGCGAGGATGTTCGAGAACGCGCTGAGCCTGTGGCGGGGCGACGCCCTGCTCGCAATGCGGCATGTGGACGAGCTCTCCGCGTGGGCCGACCGGCTCGACGAGGACCGGCGCGCGGTGACCGAGGACCTCTTCGACGTACGGCTGGCGCTCGGGCACCATCACGAGATCGTCGGCGGCCTGGCCCAGTGGGCCCGGCGCCACCCGCTGCGCGAACGGCCGCACCGGCAGCTCATGCTGGCGCTGCACCGGTCGGGCCGCACCCACGACGCTTCGGCGTCCTACCAGCGACTGCGCCGCACCCTGGTCGACCGACTCGGCACCGAGCCGTCCCCCGACACGCAGGCGCTCCATCAGCGGATCCTGACCGGCGACGACCTTCCGTCCACCCTGATGCGCCTCCGCGCGGGGCATCGGCCGCCGTGCGACTCCAATCACGCCGTGTGACGGAGCTCTCAAGCTCGCGAGAGCCAGGACGACCTCGCCGACCTGGAGACGGGATACCCCGATCGGGGAAATCGGGGCGATCCAGCCGGTTACGGGGATGGCGGCGAACCACTAGGCTTGCAGCACACCGGTGATCCCGTGCGGGAGAGCGTCCTGGCATCCGGTCAGGGCCCCTGAAGGAGCAAGCCCTCCCCGCGAACCTCTCAAGGCAAAGGACCGTGCGGGCCAGGTGACCTCTGGAAAGAAGGCCGGAAGGCCTCGCCGAAGGTGAAAGTCCGGCAAAGATCGGACGAAGCTCTCAGGCGCCGATGACAGAGGGGGAGGATGCCCGATAGTCAAACGCAGCATCCGTCCTTCCGAGGTGCGCATGTCCCGATCCACCCCGCTCCGCGGGGTCCACGAAAGTCTCGGTGCGACCCTGACCGACTTCGCGGGCTGGCAGATGCCCCTGCGCTACGGCAGTGAGTCCGCCGAGCACAACGCGGTGCGCACGGCCGCGGGGCTGTTCGACCTGTCCCACATGGGGGAGATCTTCGTCGTCGGCGCACAGGCGGGCGAGGCGCTCGACCGCGCTCTCGTGGGGCACCTCAGCGTCCTCGCGCCCGGCCGCGCCCGCTACACGATGATCGTGAACGAGACCGGCGGCATCCTCGACGATCTCATCGTCTACCGCCTCGACGAGGACCAGTACATGGTCGTCGCCAACGCCTCCAACTACGCCCTCGTCGCCCGTGAGCTCGCGGACCGGGTCCGGGGCTACGACGCGCGGGTGACCGACCGGTCGGACGAGTACGCGCTGGTCGCGGTGCAGGGCCCGCGCAGCGCCGAGATCCTGGCCGCGCTGACCGACGCCGACCTCGACGATCTGAAGTACTACGCCATCGTCCCCGGCGTCGTCGCGGGCACGCCCGTCCTGATCGGGCGCACCGGATACACCGGCGAGGACGGCTTCGAGCTTTTCGTGCTGAACGAGCACGCCGTGCCGCTGTGGAACGCCCTCGCCGAGGCGGGCAAGGACGCCGGCCTCGTCCCCGCCGGGCTGTCGGCCCGCGACACGCTGCGCCTGGAAGCCGGCATGCCGCTGTACGGCAACGAGCTGAGCGCGGCGATCACGCCTTTCGACGCGGGACTCGGCCGGGTCGTCCGGTTCGACAAGCCCGGCGACTTCGTGGGTAAGTCCGCCCTCGAACGGGCAGCGGAGAACGGCACCAGGCGACGCCTGGTCGGGCTGGTCGCGCGCGGCCGCCGCGTGCCCCGCCACGGCTACCCCGTCACCCGGGAGGGCGCCGTCGTCGGCGAGGTGACCAGCGGCGCCCCGTCGCAGTCCCTCGGCCGCCCGATCGCCATGGCGTACGTCGACGAGAGCGCCCTGGAGAAGGGCGGCCTGGCCGTGGACATCCGGGGCAGCCAAGAACCGGTCGACGTCGTCGATCTGCCTTTCTACAGGAGGAGCAAGTGAGCACCATTCCGGACGACCTGAGCTACACCAAGGAACACGAGTGGGTGGCCGGCATCGAGGACGGCCTCACCGTGACGGTGGGCATCACGGCGTACGCGGCCGAGCAGCTCGGCGACGTGGTTTACGTGGAGGTGCACACGGAGGTCGGCTCGACGGTCGCGGCCGGCGACGCGGTCGGCGAGGTGGAGTCCACCAAGTCCGTGAGTGACATCTTCGCGCCGGTCGGCGGCGAGGTCGTCGAGATCAACGCCGCCGTCGTGGACAACCCCTCGCTGGTCAACTCCGACCCGTACGGCGAGGGCTGGCTGTTCCGCGTGCGCGTGGAGGAGGAGCCGGAGGACCTGCTGTCGGCCGCGGAGTACACCGCGCTGACCTCCGGCGAGTCCTGACAGGTAACTGAGAGGCGACGGTCAATGGCGATCAGCGTCTTCGACCTGTTCAAGGTGGGGATCGGGCCGTCCAGCTCGCACACGGGCGGCCCGATGGCGGCGGCGCACAAGTTCGTCCGCGGTCTGCACCAGGACGGGCTGCTGGAGAAGGTCACCCGGGTCGAGGCCATCCTGTACGGCTCGCTCGGGCTGACCGGCAAGGGCCACGGCAGCGACAAGGCGGTCCTGCTGGGCCTGTCCGGCGACAAGCCCGAACTGGTCGACGTCGACACCGTCGACGAACGGCTGGCGGCGATGCGGGCGAGCGGCACGGTGACGTTGTACGGCGTGCACGAGATCCCGTTCGTGGTCGGTGAGCACCTCGTCTTCGAGCGCAAGCTGTCGCTCCCCCACCATCCGAACGGCATGCGGTTCACGGCGTACGCCGACGACACGGTGCTGCGCGAGAAGGTGTACTACTCGGTCGGCGGCGGCTTCGTGGTGGACGAGAACGCCACCGGCGCCGACCGGATCAAGCCCGACGACACGGTGCTGCCGTACGCCTTCACGACCGCGCACGAACTGCTCGCGCACTGCGCCGAGACCGGCCTGTCGATCTCCGGCCTGATGATGGAGAACGAGAAGGCCTTCGGCCGTACGGAGGAGGAGATCCGGGCCCGCCTGCTGCACCTGTGGGCGGTCATGGCCGAGTGCGTACGGCGCGGCACCAGCCGCGAGGGCGTCCTGCCGGGCGGGCTCAAGGTGCGCCGCCGGGCCCACCAGCTGTACCGGCGGCTGCAGGGCGAGCCCGACGGGACCGACCCGCTGCGGGCGATGGACTGGGTCACGCTGTTCGCGCTGGCCGTCAACGAGGAGAACGCGGCGGGCGGCCGGATCGTCACCGCGCCGACCAACGGCGCCGCCGGCATCGTCCCGGCCGTTCTGTCCTACTACATGCGCTTCCTCCCGGGTGCCGACGAGGACGGCGTCGTCCGCTTCCTTCTCACCGCGGGCGCGATCGGCGTGCTGTTCAAGGAGAACGCCTCCATCTCCGGCGCGGAGGTGGGCTGCCAGGGCGAGGTCGGCTCGGCCTGCTCGATGGCGGCGGCGGGCCTCACCGAGGCGCTCGGCGGGACGCCCGAGCAGGTCGAGAACGCCGCCGAGATCGGCATCGAGCACAACCTCGGCCTGACCTGCGACCCGATCGGCGGGCTCGTCCAGATCCCGTGCATCGAGCGCAACGCCGTCGCCTCGATCAAGGCGATCGCCGCCGCCCGCATCGCGCTGCGCGGCGACGGCCGCCACTTCGTGTCGCTGGACAAGGCGATCAAGACGATGCGCGACACCGGCAGGGACATGCTCGACAAATACAAGGAGACCTCGCGCGGCGGCCTCGCCGTCAACGTCATCGAGTGCTGAACCTCGCGTCGCCGGCGAGCGCCATGATGTGGCGAATGTGACGCATGTGCGCCTCGCCAATATCGTGGTGACTTCCCGGCGATGAGGAGGGCCGTCACGTGAGGTGGCGCGAGGCGCTGCGCCCGCATCGGGCGTTCCTGGTCGTGCTGGCGGCGGGCGTCGCGCTGCGCGCGCTCGCCGTGCTCGGCTACCGGCCCGCGCTGTGGTTCTGGGCCGACTCCTTCGCCTACCTCAGCTCGGCCCTCGACCTTCGGCCGCTGCCCTCGCGGCCGTCCGGCTACTCGCTGTTCCTCGCCGCGCTGAGCCCGCTGGGCAGCATCACCGCCGTCGTGATCGTCCAGCACCTGCTCGGTCTCGGCATGGCCGTCTGCGTCTACGCGGTGCTGCGCCGGCGGACACGGCTGCCGGGCTGGGGAGCGGCGCTGGCGGCGGCGCCGGTGCTGCTCGACGTCCACCAGATCCAGCTCGAACACCTCGTCATGGCGGACCTGCTGTTCACCGCGCTGGTCGTGGCCGCCGTGACGATCCTGCTGTGGCGCCCACGCCCGGGCGCGTGGCCCGTCGTCGCGGCGCTGCTGCTGCTCGGGTTCGCCACGGTCACCCGCACCCTCGGGCTGCCCCTCATCGCGCTGGCGCTGCTGCCGGTGCTGCTCGCCGGACGCTGGAGGATCGCGCTCGCCGGACTCGCCGCCGCGTCCGCCGTGCTCGGCGGGTACGCCGTCTGGTTCCACGACGCCCACGGGTCGTACGGGATGGGCGGCAGCAGCACGTGGCTGTGGTCGCGCACGATGACCTTCGCCGACTGTTCGGTGATGAAGCCGCAGAAGGAGCTGGCGGTGCTGTGCCCGTCGGAGCCCAGGCTCGCCGCGCCCGCCTACATCTGGGCCGCCGACTCGCCCATCCAGCGGGTGAAGAAGGACAAGGACCGGCTGGCGAGCGAGTTCGCCTCGCTGGCGATCCGCAGCCAGCCCCTCGACTTCCTGGCGACCGGGCTGCACGACGCCATGTGGGCGTTCGGATGGGACCGGAAGGTCTACCCCGCTCCGGGCACGCAGAGCGCGTACGTGTTCCCCGCCTCGGTGAAGCCGTTCACCTCCAAGGTCGCCTCCGGTGGCCGTACGGCGGGCGCGCTGACCACCGCGTACCAGGGGAGCTCCGGGGACACGAAGGTGGTCGAGCCGTTCGCGGGGTGGCTGCGCGCCTACCAGGAGCAGGGCTTCCTGCGCGGGCCGCTGCTGGCGGCGGTCCTGCTGGCCGGGCTCGCCGGGCTGGTGGCCCGGCGGTGGGCGGCGCTGCTGCCCTGGGCCACGGCGGCGGTCCTGCTCCTGCTGCCGCCCCTGATCGCCGCCTTCGACCACCGCTACGTGGTGCCCGTCGTGCCGCTCGCCTGCCTGGCCGCCGGGCTCGCCCTCGGCTCGGGCGCGGCTCCCGCGCCGTGGCGTCGGGAGGGACGGTCAGCGACGGCGGACGTGCAGGCGAACGACCGCAAGCGCGTCATCGCGGCCGACCGCGCGGCGAACGCGTGAGACCGCCGACTCGTCGAGCCGCCTGATCACCTGCCGCAGGTCGGCCGACCGCCGGAGCGACACCGACACCCGCACCCTGCCGTCGCGCACGAGCCTGACCGAGATGTGGCCGATCCCGTCGATCCCCTTCAGCGCCACGCCGAGCATGGCGATGCCGGCGCCGGTGCGGCTGCCGACCCGGCCCCAGCCGAGCGCCATGAAGAGCCAGCGGGTCGCGACCAGGGCGAGCACCATGGCCGCCCCGGCCAGCAGGGGCAGCGCCCACGGCTTCCCGTCGGCCACCCTCGCGTCGGCCACGCTCGCGTCGATCAGGGCCGCGCCGGGCCGCCCGCGCACGGCGGCCAGCAGGCCGAAACCTCCCGCGACCAGCGTGAGCCCCACCAGCAGGAGCCCGACCCTGTTTCCCCAACGCGGACGCACGTCAGCCCCCTCTCCTGCGCAGCCGTACGACCACCTCCTGGCGGGACCGGACGCCGAGGCCCGACAGCCGGTCCCCGACCGCCGCGCCGACCTCGCGCAGCAGGGCGCCGGTCGTGTCCGCGTCGGCCACCACGGCGACCTCGATCCGCCTGCGGAGGATGTGGACGTCGGCCCGCCGGACGTGCTCGACCTCGCGGGCCGAGGCGGCGAGCGTCCGGCGCAGACCTGCGCGGGTCAGTCCCATCGCGAGCAGCGGGTCACGGCATTCCAGGGGCATGAGCCGGGGACGGCCGGGAACGAGCGCGAGGGCCACCAGTCCCGCCCCGCACACGATCATGCCGACCGCGGCGACGGGCACGGCGGGATCGGCCGTCGTGAGGTTCAGCAGCCGGGGCGGCAGCCGCCAGGGCCGGGACACGCCGAGCATGACGGCGACGACCACGGCCGTGAGCACCCAGCCGAGCAGGGCGATCACGGCGGCTACCACGACGGCGGCCGGGGTCCGGCCCGGCCGCAGGACGCGCACGGCGCTCCGCCGGCCCGCCGCGGCGTCCCTGCCGCCCGTGTCGCTTCCGGCGCCCTCGGCGTCCGGGCCGCTGCCCGCGCCTGTGGCGCCCGAGTTGTTTCCGGCGCCCTTGGCGCTCCTCGCCGACGAACCCGCCAGGATTCCCTGCACGACGCTCATCAGCCGTTCACCCTTCCCGCTCACCGTGCCGGGTCCGCTCGGTAGTCACCTCACCATGGGTACACGGAGCGGTGACGGGACGGGCGGGTCACCCGCCGCCTTGCGCGATCATGGCGGCGCCACGGCGGAGTTTTTGCCCAGGCCCGGTTAACGTGAACCTCGCTCATGTATTTCCCGGCGACGCCGTACTAGGCTGCGCCCATGGACGACCGACAGCGCCTCGACCAGGCGACGGCCCACCTTGAGCCGCCCTTCGCCGTCCTCGACATGGACGCGCTCCGGTCGAACGCGGCCGCGATGGTGCGCCGGGCCCGGGGCAAGCCGATCCGGGTGGCCAGCAAGTCGATCCGCTGCCGGGCCGTGCTCGAACGGATCCTGGCCATGGACGGCGTCTCGGGCGTCATGGCCTTCACGCTGCCCGAGGCGCTGTGGCTGGTCTCCACCGGCCTGCGGGACGTGCTCGTGGCCTACCCCACGGCCGACAGGACCGCGCTGCGCGCCCTGGGATCGGACGAGGTCGCGGCACGGGAGATCACCGTCATGGTGGACTCGCCCGAGCACCTCGACCTCATCGAGAGCCTTCGGCTCCCCCACCGGATCCGGGTCTGCCTGGACGTCGACGCGGGGTTCGTGGCCTTCGGCGGCGCGTTCCGGGCCGGCGCGCTGCGGTCGCCGATCCGCGAGCCCGAGCAGGCCGCCGAGATCGCCGCGCAGATCGCCAAGCGTCCCGGGCTTCGGCTGACCGGGCTCATGGCGTACGAGGCCCAGATCGCCGGGGTGGGCGACGACGTTCCGGGACCGTACGGCCGCGCGGTGCGCTGGATGCAGGAGCGGTCGCGCCGCGAGCTGACCGTGCGGCGCGGCCGGATCGTGCAGGCCGTACGTCAGGTCGCCGATCTGGAGTTCGTCAACGGCGGCGGCACGGGAAGCATCGAGAAGACCGTCGCCGAGCGGGCGATCACCGAGGTCGCGGCGGGCTCGGGGTTCTTCCACCCCCGGCTGTTCGACTTCTACCGGGGCTTCACCGGCCGCCCGGCGGCGCTGTTCGCCCTGCCGGTCGTGCGCAAGCCGGCGCCGGACGTCGTGACCGTGCTCGGCGGGGGCTACCCCGCCTCCGGGGCCCCCGGGCCGACCCGGCTGCCCCAGCCGTACCTGCCGGCGGGGCTCAGGTATCACTCGGACGAGGGGGCGGGTGAGGTGCAGACGCCGCTCCTGGGCGAGGCCGCGGCCGACCTCCGCCTCGGCGACCGCGTCTGGTTCCGCCACGCGAAGGCCGGGGAGCTGTGCGAGCGCTTCGCCACTCTGCATCTCGTCGAGGGCGATCGGGTGACCGAGGAGGTCCCGACCTACCGCGGCGAGGGCAGGACCTTCCTGTGACCGCGGGCCCGGCCTTGTGATCGTCCCTGTGGGAACGCGGACGCCGCCGTGAACCGCGTCACGGCGGCGTCGTCCGGCGGCGGGTCAGCGGGAGCGGCGGCGCAGCAGCACGATGGCCGCGCCGACGACGACGACCACGCCGATCCCGATCAGCACCGGAGCGATGTTGGGCGCCGGATACTCCACGGGCTGCTCGCCCTCGCCGTCGGCCGGGGCGTACGTGCGCGGCCCCAGGACCATGTCCTCCACGGACGTGACGAAGTCGCGCGCGTTGGCCTTCGCCTTCTCGACGCCGCGCTCCGCGACCCGCTTCGGGCTCACCCGGTCCGCGATGGCGTCGACCGTGCGAGCGAGCTCCGCCCGCGTGCGCTCGATCTTCCGTTCCAGCGCATCGGGATCGGTGTCCGCCATGCGATCCCCCTCCTGTGGTATTCGTGTGTGATCAGTCTGCCAGGTCCGGCGGTCGCCCCGCACAGCGGCTGAGCCGGTAGTTTGGTTGACGCTTGCCCGCCGATCGCCGCGGGTCACCTTTTTCCGGAGGACGTGATGAGCAAGCTCCAGCCCGGCGACGCCGCGCCGGACTTCACCCTGACCGACGCCGACGACAACGAGGTCTCGCTGGAGTCGTTCCGCGGCAGGCGGGTCATCCTGTACTTCTACCCGGCGGCGATGACCCCCGGATGCACCAAGCAGGCCTGCGACTTCCGCGACAACCTCGGCGCGCTGACCGAGCAGGGCTTCGTGGTGCTGGGCGTGTCCAAGGACAAGCCCGCCAAGCTGCGGCAGTTCCGCGAGCGTGACGCGCTGACCTTCCCCCTGCTGTCCGACACCGGTCTTGACGTGCACAAGGCGTACGGCGCGTACGGCGAGAAGACGAACTACGGCAAGACCATGATGGGCGTCATCCGCTCCACGTTCGTCATCGACCCCGACGGAAAGATCGAGAAGGCCCTCTACAACGTGAAGGCCACCGGTCACGTCGCCCGGCTCACGAAAGAGCTGGGGATTTCCTGAAATACCCCTTTCGCCACGCTCCCGGAATTGTCGGCGGCGGCCGATAAATTCCGGAGCATGGCGAAGTACAAGTACACCCCCGAGTTGCTCGCCGACGCGGCGGCCGCCGCGAGCAGCGTCGCCGACGTGCTGCGCTATCTCGGCATCCCGTGGTCGGGCGGCGCCCACGCCCACATCAGCCGCCGCCTCAAGCACTTCGACATCGACACATCCCACTTCGGCAGGCCCTCGCCGAACAAGAGCGCCCCGACGCCCCGGCGTTACCTGCCTGTGGAGATCCTCGTGCTGCTTCCTCCGGGATCCGGACGCGAGAAGCCTCGCAAGCTCAGGCGGGCACTGCGAGAAGTAGGAGTCCCATACGTCTGCGCAGACTGTAGGATAGGCGGCGCCCGGCAGGGCCGGCCGCTGACATTGCACATCGACCACATCAATGGCAATTGGCTGGACAACAGAAAAGAGAACCTGAGATTCCTCTGCCCTAACTGCCATTCTCAGACGGAGAATTTCGCAGGCAAAGGAAGAGGAAAAGGGGTCGTAGCCCAATCGGCAGAGGCAACGGTTTTAGGTACCGTACAGCGCGAGTTCGAATCTCGTCGACCCCACTGCAATTCAGATGACAATGGTGAGCCGCGATCGTATTCAGGGACTTGGAAGTCGCCGAATTCCGAGCGGCCCGCGCTCGCGAAACTGAACCTGATGCTCGGGGCCGACGATCTGTCCTTCCTGGAGCGGTTCGTGTCCGCCGGAGGAGCGCGATCGAGGACCGCGGCGATCCGGACGGCTATCGCTCTGCTTCGTGCTCAGAGCGAGCGGGAGTGACCGTCATGGGAAATCCTGCACGCCCGAAACGGCTCAGTTGTCCGTCCGCGGCCTCCTGGTGTTGGGGCTTTTGTCACTCTACGTCCCTACCGTGCCCGGCATGAGACGCTTTTCGATCACCTTGGGCGCCGCGGCCCTGGCCGTGGGCTTGACCTCGTCCGCGCTGTCGTCCCCCGTGCTGGCCGCCCCTCGGCCCGCCGACTTCGGCCAGGCGACGCTCACGGGTTTCGCCGTCCTTCCTGCCCAGACCTTCGTCCCCGGCAGCGAGCCCTCGGGTTCGGCCATCGGAGCCGGGCCGTTCAACGGCATCGCCGCGCCCTTCCCGGGACAGCCCGTCCAGGGCTTCAGCGGTGTCGTCAAAAGAGGTGACGGCACCTACGACGTGCTGTCCGACAACGGCTATGGAAACAAGGCCAACAGCGCCGATTTCCTGCTGCGCGTGCACCGCGTCAAGCCCGATCTCAGGACCGGGAAGCTGGAGGTGCTCGGCGGGTTCAACCTGAGCGATCCGGACAGGCGCGTGCCGTTTGCCCTGACCCGGGCGGACCGGGTGCTCACCGGCGCAGACTTCGACGTGGAGTCGATCGTGCGGTCGTCCGACGGCACCTACTGGATCGGCGACGAGTTCGGCCCGTTCCTGCTGCACTTCTCCTCCTCCGGGCGGCTCCTCCAGGCCCCGATCCCGCTGCCCGGCGTGATGGCGCCGGAGAATCCGAACCTGAACGGCGGGCAGCCCAACACCCGCAGCAGCAAGGGGTTCGAGGGCATGGCCCGCTCGGTCGACGGCGGCCGCCTCCACCCGCTGCTGGAGGGGACGGTGGACGGCGACACGCCCGGCGACCTGCGCATGTACGACTTCGACCTGCGCACGGGCAGGTACGGCGCGACCTGGTGGACCTACCGGCTCGAGTCGCCCTCGAACGCCATCGGAGACGCGATCGCGGTCGACGACCACCGCTTCCTGGTAATCGAGCGGGACAACGAGCAGGGTGACGCCGCCGCCTTCAAGCGCATCTACCTGGCCGACGCCGCCGACCGGGACCACGACGGCCGCATGGACAAGACCCTCGTCGCCGACCTGCTGAACCTGGCCAACCCGAAGGGCATCGGCGGCTTCGGCCGGACGTTCCGCTTCCCGTTCCAGACGATCGAGGACGTGGCCCTGCTCGACGACCGCACTCTCGCGGTGCTGAACGACAACAACTTCCCGTTCTCGTCCGGCCGCGCGGCGGGCAAGGCCGACGACGACGAGTTCATCACCGTACGGCTCGCGGGTCACCTGCACGCCGACCGGCGTGCGCTCCGGTGATCGACCGGGCGGCAGACCCGGGGGCGTTGTTCATCCGGTGACCGTACGGGTTCCGTGAACGCGACGATCCCGTAGGCGCCGTGAGAATGCGCGGAAACCCGTAGGCGCGCGCCGGCCCCTCCGCCGGCGCGCACCTACCGGGAACTCCGGAAGGAGGGAAGTCTCAGCCGGGCGCCTGGCAGCGGACTCCGGCGTCGGTCTGCCTGCACCACGGGGGCAGGCCGTCCTGGGACTGCGGCGCGTCCTGACCGTAGCCACGGGGGAAGAGCCGCTGCCGGTCGCCTCCGCCGTCCCAGCTCGTCCCCGCGTCCACCCGGTTCCAGACCATGCTGGTGACGGCCACGATGCCACCGCCGAGGAGCGCCCCGACGATCGCGGAGGCGACGCCGACGGCGACGAGTTGCCCGGCGTGTCCACGGGGAAGCCGAGCCGCCAGGCGCGTGGGGGCGCCGGGCCGCGGGGCGGACGCGAACCGCGGCCGCGGGTCCTGCCAGCCCGGGGCGTTCCATCCCGCGCCGCCGGGGCCGAAGGCATATCCGCTGCCGGTCGGGGGCGCGCTCGCGGGTCCCGATCCGGGCCGGCCCGGGCCCGCGGGGCCTGCCCAGGTCGAATGCGGCCCTGCCGCCCCGGGCGTGCTCCCGGGGCCGGACCACGGCGAACCCGGCCTTGCCGCCCCGGGCATGTTCGACGGGCTGGTCCAGGGTGATGTGGGATTGGTCGGAGGCGGCAGTGGCACGGCCGGCCCGGTCGGCGCAGGTGCGGCAGGCCCAGCCTCGGCCGGCCCGGTCGGCGCGCCCGGCGCAGCGGGCTCGGCCGATCCGCTGGTCGCGGTGGGCTCATTCGACCCGGCCGGCCCGGTTTCCGGCTCCGGGCGCGGGCCGCGCGGCTCGTCCCCTGCGCCGCGCGACGCCGCGTCCTGATCCGCCATCCCAATCTCCCTTTACCCGCTTCACAGAAGCGCTCCCGGGAACAAGGATGCGCCGTGATCCGTAAGAACGGCGTAAGCGCGGCGGGCGGCTGCGACCTGAGTCGTACCGCCGTATCCGCCGCAAGGGTGAGACCTTTCTGAGCAGCCGATACATATGGTTGGGTACGTGTTCGGCAGACTGCGCGCCTGGACCCGGCGCCACAGCAAGCTCGTGGACGCGCTCACGGTCTCCCCGCTGGCGCTGTTTAGTCTGATCACCGTCGAGGCCTTCAGCCGGACCGGCTCGGTCGGAGCGCGGCAGGTCGGCGTGCCCGGGCTGCTGCTACTGTCGGCCGCGCTCATCATTCCGCTGACATGGCGGCGTGACCACCCCCGTGAGGTGTTCGCGGTGGTCGCCGTCGTCAGCTTCGTCCAGTGGCTGCTCGACGTCGTCGTCCTGCCCGCCAACATCGCGGTGCTCGTCGCGGTGTACGGCGTCGCCTCGCGGTGCACGCTCCGGTGGGCGCTGGCCGCGGGGGCGGTCGCCGAACTCGGGCTGCTGCTCGCGATGCTGCGCTGGTCTCCCGACGCCGGCCAGGCATGGCCGTCGTCTTCGGCCTTCATCGTCGCCGTCTGGATCGCCGGGATCTACGCCAACACCCGCCGCCGCTATGTGGAGGGCCTGGTCGAACGCGCCGAGCGGGCCGAACGGGAACGCGACCAGCAGGCGCGCATCGCCGCCGCGGCCGAGCGCGCCCGCATCGCCCGGGAGCTGCACGACGTGGTCGCGCACAACGTCAGCGTGATGGTCGTCCAGGCCGACGGCGCGGGATACGCCATCGACGGCGACCCCGAGCAGGCGCGGCGCGCGATGCAGGCGATATCGGCGACCGGGCGGCAGGCGCTGGCCGAGATGCGCAGGCTGGTGGGCGTGCTGCGGCAGGACGCCGGCAGCCCGGCGGAGGAGTACGCGCCGCAGCCCGGCGTCGCCCAGCTCGGCGACCTGATCAGGCAGGTCAGGGACTCGGGGCTGCCGACCGAGTTCACCGTGTCCGGCACCGCGCGGACCCTGCCGGAGGGCGAGCAGCTCGCCGTCTACCGGATCGTGCAGGAGGGGCTGACGAACGCGCTCAAGCACGGCGGTCCGGGCACGCGGGCCTGGGTGGAGATGACGTACGGCAGGGGCGAGCTCGAGCTGAGGATCAGCGACGACGGCAGGGGCGCCGCGGCGCCGCGCCTGGTCGGCGGGCACGGGCTGATCGGCATGCGGGAGAGGGCGGCGATGTACGGCGGGAGCGTCGAGGCGGCCCCCCGGCCGGGCGGCGGGTTCCGGGTGGTCGTCCGGATTCCCGTCGGGGTGGCCGCGTGAGCGGACACGACCGTGCCTTCGCCGCGGTGTCCGGCCGTCCCCGGACCACGGTGACCCGGCTGTCCCCCGGCCGCGTACGGTTACGGGGATCACGGCGATGACGAGCGGAGCGGAGCGGCAGTGATACGCGTCATGCTGGTGGACGACCAGGAACTGGTGCGGACCGGATTCCGGATGGTCCTCGGGGCGCAGCCGGACATCGAGGTCGTGGGCGAGGCGGCGGACGGTCTTGCCGCCGTCGAGGCGCTGCGCACGGTCGAGGCGGACGTGGTCCTCATGGACGTCCGCATGCCGCGGATGGACGGCGTGGAGGCGGCCCGCGTGATCTGTGCGGCGCCGGACGGCCCCAAAGTGCTGATCCTGACGACGTTCGACCTCGACGAGTACGCGTTCGCCGCGATCAAGGCGGGCGCGGCGGGGGTCCTGCTGAAGGACGTGCCGCCGGCCGAGCTGATCAGCGCGATCCGGTCGGTCCACTCCGGGGACGCGGTGGTCGCGCCGAGCACGACCCGCCGCCTGCTCGACCGCTTCGCCGTGCTCCTGCCGGAGGGGGACGCGCGGCGGCAGGACGCGGGTGTGCTGACGGCGCGGGAGCGGGAGGTGATGGTCCACGTGGCCCGCGGCCTGTCGAACTCCGAGATCGCGGCGCGGCTGCATCTCGCGGAAGCGACCGTGAAGACCCACCTCGGCCGCATCCTCGCCAAACTGGGGCTTCGCGACCGGGCCCAGGTGGTCGTCTACGCGTACGAGACGGGCGTGGTCTCCCCCGATCATCCGCGGGGCTGAGACCGGACTACCTCACAAGTCGCACACGTCCCGGCGGGCCGGTCCCGGGGCCGCACGCGGAGAACGTCCGCGAGGCCGAGGAAACGCCCTGATCACGGCCATAGCGTGGCGTCATGACCACAACAACCCAGGTTCGCACCGCGGTCGTCGCGCGGGGACTGACGAAGGTGTACGGCGAGGGCGACGCGGCCGTGCACGCGCTGCGCGGCATCGATGTCGGCTTCGCCGCGGAGGAGTTCACCGCGATCATGGGGCCGTCCGGCTCCGGCAAGTCCACGCTGATGCATTGTCTGGCCGGATTGGACACCGTGACGGACGGGCAGGTGATCATCGGCGACGTCGAGATCACCGGTCTGAACGACAAGCAGCTCACGCTCCTGCGGCGCGAGCGCGTCGGTTTCATCTTCCAGGCGTTCAACCTGCTGCCGACGCTGACGGCCGAGCAGAACATCCGGCTCCCGTTGGAGATCGCGGGCCGCCAGGCCGACCAGGCGTTGTTCGACCGCGTGATCGAGACGGTCGGCCTGCGGGACCGGCTCAGGCACAAGCCGAGCGAGCTGTCGGGCGGCCAGCAGCAGCGCGTCGCCGTGGCGCGGGCGCTGATCAGCAAGCCCCAGGTGATCTTCGCCGACGAGCCGACCGGCAACCTCGACTCGCGCAGCGGCGCCGAGGTGCTGGCGTTCCTGCGCAGGTCCGTACGCGAGCTCGGGCAGACGATCGTGATGGTGACGCACGACCCCGTGGCGGCGTCGTACGCCGACCGGGTGGTCTTCCTGCGCGACGGGCTGCTGGTGAGCGAGCTCGAACGGCCGACGCCGCAGACCGTGCTCGACACGCTGATGGCGCTGGAGGCCTGAGCCGTGTTCAGGACCACCCTCACCGGGCTCCTCGCGCACCGCCTGCGCCTGGTCCTCACCTCCCTGGCGATCGTGCTCGGGGTCGGCTTCATCGCGGGCACGTTCGTGCTCACCGACACCATCGACGCCGGGTTCACCCAGTCGTTCGCCGCGGACGCCGACAAGGTGGACGTGGTGGTGACGCCCAAGGACGACGCCAAGCCCGACGGGAGCCTGCCGGAGAGCGCGCTCGCCGCGGTCAAGGCGGTGCAGGGCGTGAAGGACGCCCAGCCGATGGTGTCCGGGGACGCGCCGCTGATCGGCAGGGACGGCAAGGTCGTGGGGGACTCCCCCACCGCCGGGGTGTCCATCCCGGCGAGCCGTATCAAGATCACCTCTGGGAGGGCGCCCTCCGCCGCCGGCGAGGCGGTGCTCGACAAGAACACCGCCAAGACGCAGGGGCTCGCGCCCGGGGCCACCGTCACGGTGCTCGACCAGGCCGGCAAACGGCAGGAGTTCCACCTCGTCGGGATCTTCGACGTGGGCCTCGACCAGAACCTCGCCTACCGGGGAGCGGTCGCCTTCACTCCCGACACGGCGCGGCGCGTCACCGGCGCCAAGGGCTTCACCGAGATCGACGTCATCTCCTCAGGCCCCTCGCCGGAGAGCCTGCGTACGGCCGTCGCGGCGGCCGTGGGCGACGCGAAGACCGTGACCGGGCGGGAACGCGCCGACGAGGTGGCCAAGCGCAACCACATGGACACGTCCTTCATCCGGCTGGGCCTGCTGCTGTTCGGCGCGGTCGCGCTGCTCGTCGCCGCGCTCGTCATCTACAACACCTTCAACATCCTGGTCGCGCAGCGGATGCGCGAGATGGCGCTGCTGCGCTGCATCGGCGCCACCAAGCGGCAGGTCTTCGGCTCGATCGTGCTGGAGTCGGCCGTGGTCGGCCTGCTGTCGTCGGTGCTCGGCCTGCTGACGGGCCTCGGCCTCGGGGCCGCCGCGGTCGCCGTGCTGCGGGCCGTCGGAACGGACATCCCCACGGGCACCGTGAGCCTGTCCCCGCAGACGATCGCCGTCGGCATGTGCACCGGCGTCGTCGTGACGATGGCCGCCGCCCTGCTCCCCGCGCGGCAGGCCACCCGCGTGCCGCCCATCGCGGCGCTGCGCACGCAGGTCGAGGAGCACGCGTTCCGCACCGGGGTCGTACGGGTGGTCGCCGCCGCCCTGTTCCTGCTGGCCGGGGCCGGCCTCACCGCGGCGGGCGTGCTGCAGAAGCCGGGCCAGGCGGCGCTGCTGACGGTCATGGCGGGCGGCGTGCTCGTGTTCTTCTCGGTGCTCATCCTCGGTCCGGTGATCGTACGGCCGCTGAGCGGGCTGGCCGGCTGGGTGCCGGCGCGGCTGTTCGGCGTGCCGGGGCGGCTCGCCGTGGACAACTCGCGGCGCAACCCCAAGCGGGCGGCGACCACGACGGTGGCGCTGACCGTCGGCGTGACGCTGATGACGTTCATGGCGGTCCTGACCTCCACGGTGCGGACCACCGTGAGCGGCCAGCTCGACCAGCAGTTCCCCGCCGACTACATCCTGTCCTCGCAGACGGGCACGATCCCCCGCTCGGTCGCCGACACGCTGCACGCGAGCCGTGACCTGGCCGCGGTGACCGAGTTCCGCGGGAAGAAGGCCAAGGTGAACGGCCGCGAGTTCGAGGTGGGCACGGTCACCCAGTCGGCCATCGGCACCGCCATCAAGCCGGAGGCGACGTCCGGCACCATGGAGGGCTTCGGCGCGGGCGAGGTCGCGGTGGCCGACTACGTGGCCCAGGACCTCGGCGTCAAGGTGGGCGACACCGTGACCGTCTCGTCAGGCGGCCGGAAGACCCCTCTCAAGGTCGTGGCGGTGCTGAAGGCCGACGTGTCCCTGCTGCCGCCGTTCACCATGGCCGAGCAGGCGTTCGAGCGGCACTTCGGCACGGTGGACGACGCGCAGATCCTGGTGAACGCCGCCGACGGCGTGGCCCCCGAGCGGGCGCGCAAGGTCGTGGACGACGCGACGGCGGCCTACCCGGCGGTCAAGGTCGGCAGCACCACCGAGATCCGCGGCCAGTTCGACGAGGCCATCGACTCGATCCTCATGATCGTCACCGGGCTGCTGGCCCTCGCGATCGTGATCTCACTGCTCGGCATCGCGAACACGCTGTCGCTGTCGGTGCACGAGCGCACCCGCGAGTCCGCGCTGCTGCGCGCCCTGGGCCTGACCAGGCCGCAACTGCGGGGCATGCTCTCGGTCGAGGCGCTGGTGCTCGGCCTGGTGGGCGCTATCGTCGGCGTCGTGCTCGGCATCGCGTACGGCTGGGCGGCGACGGCGACGCTCACGGAGAACGTCTCCTACCAGCTTCCGATCGGGCAGATCCTGATCTTCATCGCCGCCTCGGGCCTGGCCGGAGTGCTCGCCGCGGTGCTGCCCGCCCGCCGCGCGGCCCGGGCCTCGGTCGTCGGGGCGCTGGCCGCCTCCTGACCGCCGCTCACCGAACGCGTGAGCCGGCACGGCGGCCGCCCGGGCCGCCCGCGCGAGCGGGTGACCCGGGCGGCGGATCTCCGGGTCGGCGACGGCCATGCTCACGAACGCGTGCCCGCGAGCAGCGGGACCACAGCGGTCACGCCCAGTTCGACGATCGCGAGCAGCACCCACCGCAGGGTGTCCGCCGGGCCGCGAGCGTCCCGGACGGCCTCGCCGACATGGCGCTCGATCTCTCCCCTCAGGACGTGGGCACTGGCGCGCAGCAGATCGGCCTTCCCGGCGAAGTAGTGCTGCACGAGCCCCTTGGAGACGCCGGCCTGTTCGGCCGGATCACCTGGAAGGCGGTCGCCGTCTCGCTGGGAACGGTGGGGCCGCTCCCCGAGCCGTGGCGCGTCCCACTGCTCCGCTGGATCTCCGGCGGAGCCGACGTCTCCGGCGACGTGCGAGTTCCCCGAGCGGGTCGCCGCCCGGGTCCTCGACTTCGTCGACCGGCTCGACGCGGACGACGCCCTCCATGGCCGTCACTGACCGTCGTCGCCGACGGGCCGGTGCTCTCCGCACAGGTCGTCACAGGCGGCGGCCCTGGCGGTCGATCACCACCGCGAAGACCCCCGTGACGTCCTCATACGGCGGTTCCACGGCCATGTGACCCCGCTGGGCGTCGATCCACAGGACCTCGCCCCGGCAGTTGACGGCGTTCCACGCGTGGCTGCCTCCCCCGGCCCAGCGGGTGATGAGGACGGCGGCGGCACCGTGACCACCGAAGATCAGCCGCTGCGCGATCGCTACGTAGGCCCTGCGGCCGTGGCCCACGTATTCGAAGCGGTGCCCGAGCCACTCCTCGGCGCGGGCGACGCCCCCGGTCTCCCCCGTCAGCAGTGGGCGTCCCGACCCGTCGTACTCCGGCTGCCTGCGCGCCGCCACGACGGGCTCGCCGTGCCAGGTGGACATCACCGACAGCGCGCAGTCGACGGCGTTGTTGGACCTGAACGCGTCCTCCGTCGGGCCTTCGGCGTTGATCAGGCGGATCCAGGTGCCTCGCGGGTCCGGAAAGCGCCCGCTCACCGCCTGCACGAGGCTCACCTGGCCGCCCGGATCCGCCTCGGCCAGGCCGCCGGGCCTGCCGTACGGGCGGGTCTCCTCCAGCCGTCGCGGGCGGCCCGGGCCGTCCAGCCAGTCGCGCTCGGTCTCGTCGTGCAGCACGGCCGACCAGAAGTCGTCGGCGTCCGCGAACTCGCCCGTGTCCGGATCGTCGTCCACGGCCCCGCCGGGCGTCTCCTCGCGCGGCTCGTCCCAGCCCGTCTTAGATGCGCCGGACGCCGCCGCAGGTGCTGTTCCACAGTGCGGTTGCCCCTGTCCGGCCCCGGCGACGACTCCGTTCTGGTGTCCGGAATGCCCCACCTCGGCCGCGGCCCCATCCTCCTGCGCGATGATTCTCGGCGCGGGCGCGGTCTCCGCGAGCCACTCGCCCTGTCCGGCCTGGGCACCGGCGTCGTGTCCCGCCCCGGTCAATGGCCCGGGCAGTGGCCCGGTCAGCGGCTCGGTCAGCGGCTCGGGCAGCGGCTCGGGCAGCGGCTCGGGCAGCGGCTCGGGCAGCGGCTCGGGCAGCGGCTCGCCCGGCCGATCGCCTTCGAGGAACGCCACGGCCGTCGCGGTCTCGTCCGCCTCCGCGTCGTCCCGCGTCCCGACCACGGCGATCTCCAGGTGATCCCCGGGCTCGGCCGGGTCCTCGACGTCGTCCTCGTGCTCGGCCCCGGCTTCGGCTTCGGTGTCGTCCGGCTCCGTCCCCGCGGTCCGGCGCTCCTCCACGTGCGCGAGGTCGCCAGAGCCGGACTCCCCCGAGCCGGACCCTTCCGCGCCGGACCCCTCCGTGCCGGACGCTTCCGGGGGCGACGGCGAGCCGCCGGGTGCGGCGTCGGCGGCGGTCCCCGCGGTAGCCTCCCCGGCGGTCTCCTCGGCCGCCGCCTCTTCCGCCGTCTCCCGATCCTCCCCGGCGTCCTCGAAGTCCCCGCACCCCTCAGAGTCCGGGGCGTCTTCCGGGTGCCCGGCGTCTTCGGGGTCCCGGTTGTCCCCGATGTCTCCGGTGGCCCCTATGTTCCGGGTGTTCCCCGCGTCGGCGGGCGTCGTGGCGGGGACGGCTTCCCGGAGGTCTTGCGACCCCGCGCGCCGTCCGGCGGGCGTCACCAGGCCGTGGCCCCCGCGCCCCCCGTTATCGCCGTTCCTCGCGGCCGGCACCACCGGCATGGTCACGGTGTCCACGCCCAGCGGCAGCGCCGCGAGCCGTACCTCCAGGCGCCGGTCCTCCAGCGAGGGAGCAGGCGCCTCCGCGGCCTGCTCGTAGTCCCGCCATCGCCGGCCGTCGGCCGACACGACCGGGTTGTACACACCGGACGGCAACCGCCACCTCGCATGCCGGCGCGCCCTCTCCTGGTTCACGCGCTTGGCCCCCCTCCTCGCGCTCATCAGGGTGCCGATGGTAGAGGCGGGCAGTCCGATGCACGGCGGGTTTTCCCAACTCCAGACCCGCTCTCCACCGGGGGACCGCGCGGGGTGCGGTCAGCGGGCCGTGACGGTGACGGTGTGGAAGCCGGTGGCGCCGTCGGGGGCGGGCGGGGCCTCGTCCGCGGTCTGGGTGTAGCCGGTCGCGTCGGTGGCCCGCACGGAGATCGTGTGCCGGCCGGGGGTCAGGTCCAGGTCGAGCGACCACTGCCGCCAGGTGTCGGGGCCGGGGACGTCGGCGAGCCTCGCCTGCCGCCACGCGCCGCCGTCCGTCTGCACCTCGACCGCGTCGACGCCGCGGTGCTGCGCCCAGGCCACGCCCGCCACGGTCGTACGGCCCGCCGTGACCTCGTCCCCGTCACGGGGCAGGTCGATCCTGGACTGGGTCTTGATCGGGCCCCGGGGGGCCCAGCCGCGCGGCGTCCAGTAGGCCTCCTCCCGGTCGAACCGGGTGACCCTGATCTCGGTGACCCACTTCGTCGCCGACACGTATCCGTACAGTCCGGGCACGACCTGGCGGACCGGGAAGCCGTGGGCTTCCGGGAGCACCTCACCGTTCATGGCGACGGCGAGCAGCGCGTCGCGGCCGTCCATGACCACGTCGACCGGTGTGCCGCAGGTCCAGCCGTCCTGGGAGACGCTGAGCAGCATGTCGGCCTCGCGGCGGATCCCGGCCTCGCGCAGCACGTCGGCGAGCCGGGCGCCGAGCCAGCGGGCGTTGCCGATGTACGGCCCGCCGACCTCGTTGGACACACAGGTCAGCGTGACGTCCGCCTCCATGAGAGGGCGCCTGAGCAGGTCGGCGAAGGTCAGCTCGACCGGCCTGTCCACCAGCCCGTGGATCTTCAACGTCCATCGGGCCGGGTCCACCGACGGCACGACGAGTGCGGTGTCCACACGGTAGAAATCCGCGTTGGGCGTGACGAACGGCGAGAGACCGGGAATCCGCAGGTCCGCCCCGGCGGGGATCGGCACGGCCGGACGGGCCGCGCGCGGCAGCATCCTGGCCACGCCGCGCCGGGCCAGTTCGGCGTCCTTGGTGCCCGACAGCAGCCATCCGCCGAGCCCGGCGACGCCCGCCACCGCGACCCCGGCGGCCGCCCCGGTCAGGAGCCTGCGCCGGTCGAAGGCGTACGGCGCGGAGTCCGAACCCGCGCCCGCGCCCGGCCGCATGACGGCCGGCAGGGCGGGCGGCAGGGCGGGCGGCGGGGCGGCGGGCGCGTCGAGACCGGACTCCGCCGCACGGCTCTCCTCCCCCACGCCCGCGACCCTCGTGCTCTCTGCCCTCGTGCTCTCTGCCCTCGTGCTCTCTGCCCTCGTGCGCTCTGCCGGCGCGGGCGCCGCCAGGACCCTGCCGCCCGCGGCGTGGTCGGCGGCCCGGCTGACGGCCACGTACTCTTCCTCGCCGCTGCTCATGGCGCGGCGCGTCAGGCGCGACAGCGTCCACGCGCCGGCCGCGGCGCCCGCGATCGAGGGCAGGACGTGCGCCACCCCCGCGTCCGGCCGGGACAGCGCCGCGGCGGCGCCGACAAGTCCGAACACGGCCAGGCCCAGCGTGCCGTACGCCGTCCGGCGGCGGGCGAGCAGGCCGAAACCGGCGGCGACGAGAGCGAGCACGACGACGATGCCGCCGAGCAGGACCGGCTTGTCGTTGGAGCCGAAGGTGCGGATCGCCCATTCCTTGAGGGCGGCGGGCGTGGCGTCGACCATCGTGCCGCCCACGGCGACGACCGGCGCGGCGCCGGGGTCGATCAGACCGGCGACGATCTGGGCCGCCCCGAGCGCCACCGCACCGGCGACGAGGCCGGTCAGCGCGGCCGCCCAGGCGGGCATGCGGGTGCCTGCTGCGTTCACGTTCCGAACGCTACGCCCGCCGGCCCGCCGGGGGTCTTACGGCGGTATTACGAGACGACCTCGGCGATCACCGGGGCGATCGCCCGGAACGCCTTGCCCCGGTGGCTGATCGCGTCCTTCTCCTCGGCCGACATCTCGGACGTCGTGCGGGTGTCGCCGTCGGGCACGAAGATCGGGTCGTAGCCGAAGCCGCCCGTGCCGCGCCGTTCGCGGATGAGGTGGCCGTGCACGGCCCCCTCCACCACGTGCTCCTCCCCCGTCGGCAGCGCGAGCGCGGCCGTGCAGGCGAAGTGCGCCTGGCGGCGGCCGTCCGGCACGTCGGCGATCTGCGCGAGCAGCAGGTCGAGGTTGGCGTCGTCGTCGCCATGGCGGCCCGACCAGCGGGCGGAGAAGATGCCGGGCATGCCGTTCAGCGCCTCGACGCACAGGCCGGAGTCGTCGGCGATGGCGGGCAGGCCGCTCTGCGAGGCGACCGCGTGCGCCTTGAGCAGCGCGTTCTCCGCGAACGTGAGCCCGGTCTCCGCCACGTCGCCGATGTGCGGGAACGCCTCCAGGCCGACGAGTTCTACCGGCACACCGGCGTCGGCGAGGATCCGGCGCAGTTCGACGATCTTCCCGGTGTTCCGGGTGGCCAGAACCACCTTGTTCATGCTGTTGTTCTCCCGTGGATCAGGCGAGGGCCTCGGCCTGCAGGCGGGTGAGCTCCGCGCAGCCGGCCGCGGCGAGGTCGAGCAGTCCGTTGAGCGCCGTCCGGTCGAACGGCGTGCCCTCGGCGGTGCCCTGCACCTCGACGTAGTCGCCCCTGCCGGTCATCACCACGTTCATGTCGGTCTCGGCCTTGACGTCCTCGCTGTAGTCGAGGTCGAGCATCGGCTCGGTGCCGACGACGCCGACCGAGACGGCGGCGACCGAGTTCACCAGCGGGTCGCCGGGGCACATCCGGCGCTGCCGCATCCAGGCGATCGCGTCGGCGAGGGCGACGTACGCGCCGGTGATGGCGGCGGTGCGGGTGCCGCCGTCGGCCTGCAGCACGTCGCAGTCGAGCAGGACGGAGTTCTCCCCCAGTGCCTTGTAGTCGACACAGGCCCGCAGGGACCTGCCGATCAGCCGGGAGATCTCGTGGGTGCGCCCGCCGATCTTGCCGCGGACCGACTCTCGGTCGTTGCGCGTGTTGGTCGACCGGGGCAGCATGGCGTACTCGGCCGTCACCCAGCCGAGACCGCTGCCCTTGCGCCAGCGGGGCACGCCGCTTTCCACCGTCGCGGCGCACAGCACCCTGGTGCCCCCGAACTCCACCAGTACGGAACCCTCCGCGTGGGCGAGCCAGTTCCGGGTGATGGTCACGGGGCGAAGCTGGTCGGAACGACGACCGTGTGAACGAGCCATACGGGTCACCCTAGGTCATACACGGCCCCGCTCCGCGCCAACTCCATCGGGCCGGCGAAGCCGCCGCGCGAGGCGTCCTCGAGGATGCGGGACTTGTCGTACCAGGGGACGAGATGGGTGAGGACGAGCGCGCCGGCCTCGGCGCGGGCGGCGTGCTCGGCCGCCTGCCTGCCGCTCAGGTGAAGGCCGGGGGTCAGGCCCGGCTCGTCGAGGAAGGACGCCTCGCACAGCAGCACGTCGGCCTCGTGGGCCAGCTTGACCAGCTCGGCCGACTCGCCGGTGTCCGCCGAGTACGCGACGGAACGGCCCTGGTGGGTGACGCGGAAGCCGTAGGTCTCCACCGGGTGGTTCATCGGGGCGGCCGTCACCTCGAACGGGCCGACGTGCCGGGTGCCGGGCGCCAGCCGTACGAAGTCGAAGGAGTTCTCCAGCACGGGCTCGTCCGGCATCGCGTACGCCGCGTTGAGCCGCCTGGAGGCGTCGGCGGGGGCGTGGACGGGCACCTTCGGCAACGGTCCGTCCGGGGTGTAGGTGCGCACGACGTGGTAGGCGCACAGGTCGAGGCAGTGGTCGGCGTGCAGGTGGGACAGGAGGATGGCGTCGACGTCGTAGAGCCCGGCGTGCCGCTGCAGCGCGCCCAGCGAACCGTTGCCGAAGTCGAGCAGCAGCCGGAAGCCCTCGGCCTCCAGCAGGTAGCAGGAGGACGGGCTGTCGGGGCCGGGGAAGCTGCCCGAGCACCCGATGATCGTCAACTTCATCGCGAACTCCCTACGCTGACGTCGCCGATGCCGGAGGCGGTCCGCTCCACCGACTGGAGCTCGGGACCGAGGAAGCGCTGCCCGAGCCGTTCGAACAGCTCGGTGTCGCCGGTCGCCCGGAAGCGGTGACTCGGCTCGCCCGCGCCGTTGGACAGCCCGCGGTCGTGCAGGGTGCGGTAGACGTCCTTGGCCGTCTCCTCGGCGCTGGACACCAGCGTGACCCCGTCCCCGGCGACGTACGACAGGGCGCCGGTGAGCAGCGGGTAGTGCGTGCAGCCGAGGATGAGCGTGTCGCAGCCCGCGTCCTGGATCGGCTTGAGGTAGCCCCTGACCACCTCGATGAGCTCCTCGCTCATCGTCTCGCCCCGTTCGACGAACTCCACGAGCAGGGGGGCGGCCACCGCGACCAGCTCGACGTCGGGGGCGGCGGCGAAGGCGTCGTGGTAGGCCATCGACTCGATGGTGGCCCGCGTGGCGATCACGCCGACCCTGCCGTTCCTCGTGGCCCGCACGGCCCGCCGGGTGGCGGGCTGGATCACCTCGACGACCGGGACGTCGTAGCGCTCCCTGGCGTCCCTGAGCACGGCCGAGCTCGCGCTGTTGCAGGCGATGACCAGCATCTTCACGTCGTGCTCGACCAGGTGGTCCATGACCTCCAGCGCGTACGCGCGGAGCTCGGCGATGCTCTTGGGCCCGTACGGCTGGTGGGCCGTGTCGGCCACATAGAAGATCGATTCGTGGGGCAGCTGGTCGATGATCGCCCGGGCGACGGTCAGGCCGCCCACCCCGCTGTCAAAGATCCCGATCGCCCGGGTGTTGTCCTGCGGCACGCTTCCCAAGGTTAGGGGACCGATCCCCGCCGCTGACGGTAAGAATGCTCACACCGCGCGCCGGACGGCGGGGGGACGCGGTCTTCTCCTCGGCCTCTCTGGGAGCGGATGCCACCTTTGGTGTACGTCGGACCGCTTTCAGCGGGGTTACGTGGCTGCGGATCGCTTGCGAAGCAGCTGATCCTCGCCACCGTGGGCGCAGGCACCGCCGGCACCTATGCATGCCCCCGGTGGGGTGAGACAGTCCGGGGATGGCAATCGATCTCGAAGCGTGGACTCAGCGCTTGTTCGCCCTGCGGGACGGCGGCGACTTCCTGGACGATCCCCTCGACAGCGTGCTCTCACTGACGGAATTCCTCACCGCTGCCGGTCGGGTGGCGGAGACGTACCCGACCCAGCAGATCGCGGATGGCCTCTGGTTCCTTGCGAGCGACTCCGAGCTGTTCCGCGAGCTGTACAACCCGTCCGTGCCCGAGAACCTGCGAGTCCGGTGCGCCGCCGCGATCAGGCAGTTGTACGCCCAGTTGTTCGAACCTCTGTGTCAGAACGCGTTGAGTCACGGCGATAACGGCTACTCAGTGGAAAATCCCCTGAACAGCATCTGCTACATGTGGTGGGACGTTTTTCCCACCTGGGGCAGGCCGGGTGACCCCGTCGCGCGCAGGATCGACGAGGTGCTGCTCGCGGTCATGCGTGACACGCTGTCCAGTGAGAACGTCGCCTGCGTCGAGAGCGCTCTGCACGGGCTGGGGCACTGGCACATCACCTACTCGGACGTGGTCGAGAGCATCATCGAGGAGTTCCTGCGTCAGCGGCCGGCAATCGGCGTATCCCTGCTCGACTACGCCCGCGCCGCCAGGCGTGGCAGGGTGCTGTGAACCGGTACCGAGCAAGGTGTCCCAGGTGTCGCTGCCGTCGTTTTCGCAGGACCATGGCCAGGTGCCGCCGGGCGGGGATCTAGCCGCGGCCCAGACGCGCGATCTGGCGGGACTGGGCGACCAGCCGGCCCACCGAGTCCCACACCTCGACCTCCTCGTCGAACCAGCCGTCGCTGATCAGCCGTCCGCCGCCGATCAGGGTCAGCCATCCCGGCGCGGGCAGGGCCCGCAGGTGCCAGGTCAGCTCCACCGTCGGGGCCCATCCCCGCGCCCCCGCCGAGAACACGACCGGCGGCAGCGCGTCCACCGCCAGCGCCAGCACGTACGGGTCGGGGTCCTGCGGCTCGGCCAGCCGGAAGTACGCCCGCGACTCGGGCCGTCCGGTCGGCGCGCCGGTGAGCCAGCCGATCGTGGGCGGGTCGAACGCGAGCTCCATCTGGGCGCTGAAGTTCATGTTCGACTCGGGCTTGGGTTCGGGCAGGCGCACGCAGTCCGTCAGGTCCGGCATGACGGCGGACGGGCCGTCCGCCCAGTCGGGGGTCGCCTCCCCGTCCAGCGTCGCGGTCGTGACGAGCGTCTCGATGAACGGCTGGCCGTCCTGGACGAGCCGCGCCCGGGTCATCGCCGCCGTACGGCCCGTCTTGAGCGGCTCGAGCAGCACCCTGGCCGGGCCGGGCCGGGCCACCCGCAGGAACTGGGCGCTCGTGGAGACGGGGTGCGCGTGCGGCGAGGCGTCCACCACGGCGCGCAGGATCGTGGCCATGAGGTAGCCGCCGTTCAGCGGCCCTCCGATGGAGTATCCGTCATCGAGACACACGTCATAGGTGGTGTCGTCGACCCGGATGGCCTGCGTCGCCTCGTCGAACTTGGTCATGCGCCCCTCGCCGCTCTACCGAATATTGTTCTGCTCATTACTCTAGCGTGGCGCTCCGGCGGACCGCGCGGTGGCTCGCGGAGAGCCGGCACCGACCGGCAACGGGCTCGCGCTGCGCTCACCGTTCAGCGGGCTGCAAGCGCGTCGCTACCGGCCGGGCCTAGCGTCACGGCGTACCTGACGACGACGCATGTGAGTGAGCCCCATGTCCCCCTCCCCGCACACCCCGAGCCCCTGGCAGCCGGGTGACGAACCCGACCTCGACCGCACCGTCGCCTATCGCATTCCCCGCGCCGCCGCGAACGAGGCGCACACCGTGCGGCTGCCGTCCTGGACGGAGCCGGAGGAGATCGGCTCCGCCACCGTGCCCGGCCCGCCGGCGCCTCCCCCGGACCGGGGCCGCCGGGGGCGCGGCTGGATCCTCGCGCTGGTGGCCGCCGTGCTCGTCGGGGTGGTCGGCGGCGGCGGCGTGTGGGCCGCCTCGAAGCTGAGCGGAGGCGGCGCGCAACCGCAGGACGTGCTGCCCGCGAACGCGATGGCCTACGTCCGGCTCGACCTCGACCCGTCGGCCGGGCAGAAGCTCGCGTTGTTCGGCATCGCCCGCAAGTTCTCGGCCACCCGCGACTCCTTCGGCGGGGACGACCCGCGCAAGGCCCTCGTCACCGCGCTGCAGAAGGACGAGCCGGACCTCTCGAAGGTCGACTACGCCAGGGACGTCGAGCCCTGGCTCGGCGACCGCGTCGGCCTCGCCGTGCTCCCCGCCGACGGCGGCGGCGACCCCGTCGGGGCGCTCGCCGTACAGGTGAAGGACGAGGCGGCGGCCCGGGCCGGCATCGCCAAGATGGGCCTCGGCGACGGGAAGGGCGGCCTGGCGTTCCGCGAGGGGTACGCCGTCATCGCCATGAGCCAGAAGCTGGCCGACGAGTACGTCAAGGCGGCGCCGCTGTCCGGCGAGCCGCGCTTCGCCGCCGACCTCGACGCGCTGGGCGAGCAGGGCGTGCTGTCGTTCTGGATGGACGTGGAGAAGGTCGCCGACGCCGGCTGGAGCGAGGTCGCCGCGACGCCCGTGCTGCAGCAGATCAGGGGCATGCGGTTCGCCGGCGCCCTCCGGTTCTCCGGCGACTACGCCGAGCTGGCCGGGATCACCCGCGGCGGGACGGCCGCGTCGGGCCGCCCCGAGCCGGTGAAGATCGGCGAGCTGCCCGCCTCCACGGTCGCGGCGGCCTCGATCTCCGGGCTGGGTGACCTGCTGCGGGAGCAGTGGCCGTCCATCGAACAGAGTGCGAGCGGCTCGGGCGGCGAGACGGTCAGGCAGGCCCTCGACGAGGCGCGGACGCAGTACGGCCTGTCCCTGCCGGACGACCTCGCGACGCTGCTGGGCCGCACCCTCACGCTCGCTGTGGACGAGCGGGACCTCGACGGCGCGCAGCCCCGGGTGGGCGCCGTGCTCACGACGGACACCGCCAAGGCGCGCGACCTGGTGGACCGGGTCAAGGGCCACCTGAACGGCATGGAGAGGCCGGCCGACATCGCCACCGCAGAGGGCGAAGGGCGGTTCGTGATCGCGAGCACCCAGGAGTACGCCGACGCGCTCAACGGCGGCGGCACGCTCGGCGAGAGCGAGACGTTCCGCCTGGCCGTCCCGGACGCCGCGAACGCCACCTACGCCGTGTACGCCGACCTTGACCGGCTGGAGAAGCTTTACCTGGACGGCCTGAACGGCCAGGCGCGCGCCGACGCCGAGAAGCTGCGGGCGGTCGGCCTGAGCGGCACCCACGGCGAGGACGGCTCGACCTTCACACTCCGTGTCGTGTTCAACTGATCCCCATACTCCGGCTCATCCCGCCCGAACCGGATCTCCGGCCCACCCTGCCGGAGCGGGCGGGGTGAGCCGGTCGCCTTTCGGCGATCAGGCCCAGAGCTGGCCTTCGAGGCGGTCCTCCGCCTCGTCGAGAGTTCCCTCGTAGGCCCCGGTGGACAGGTATTTCCAGCCGCCGTCGGCCACGATGAACACGATGTCGGCCCGCTCTCCCGCCTGGACGGCCTTGCGGGCCATGCCGAGGGCCGCGTGCAGGGCGCAGCCCGTCGAGATGCCCGCGAAGATGCCTTCCGCGGCCAGCAGCTCACGCGTCCGGCGCAGCGCGTCGGCCGAGGTCACGGAGTAGCGCGTGGTCAGCACGGACGCGTCGTACAGCTCGGGCACGAAACCCTCGTCCACGTTGCGCAGGCCGTAGACCAGCTCGCCGTACCGGGGCTCGGCGGCCACGATCTTCACGTCAGGCACGTGCTCGCGCAGGTAGCGGCCGACGCCCATGAGGGTGCCGGTCGTGCCGAGCCCGGCGACGAAGTGGGTCACGGTCGGCAGGTCCGCGAGGATCTCCGGCCCGGTCGACTCGTAGTGGGAACGCCAGTTGGCGGGGTTGCCGTACTGGTAGAGCATCACCCAGTCGGGATGCTCGGCCGCGAGGCCCTTGGCCACCCGCACGGCCTCGTTGGAGCCGCCCGCGGCCGGCGATGAGATGATCTCGGCGCCCCACATGCGCAGCAGCTGGCGGCGCTCCTCGGAGGTGTTCTCCGGCATGACGCAGATCAGCTTGTAGCCCTTGAGCCGGGCCGACATCGCCAGCGAGATGCCGGTGTTGCCGGAGGTCGGCTCCAGGATCGTGCAGCCCGGCGTGAGCAGCCCGTCCTTCTCGGCCTGCTCGATCATCCACAGCGCCGGCCGGTCCTTGACCGACCCGGTCGGGTTGCGGTCCTCCAGCTTCGCCCAGACCCGTACGTCGGGGGACGGCGAGAGCCGGGGCAGACCCACCAGCGGGGTGCGCCCGACCGAGTCGATCAACGAGTCGAAGCGCATCTAGCGCGCTCCGCCCGCGACGGCCGGGAGCACGGTCACGGTGTCGCCGTCGGCGACGGGGGTGCCGAGCCCGCCGAGGAAACGTACGTCCTCGTCGTTGAGGTAGACGTTGACGAAGCGGCGCAGCCCCGAGTCGTCCACCAGGCGGTCCTTCAGACCGGGGTGGCGCGACTCCAGGTCGCCGATCAGCTCTTCGAGGGTCGATCCCTTGGCGTTGACCGCCTTGGCGCCATCGGTGTAGCTGCGGAGAATGGTAGGAATGCGGACCTCGATGGCCATGTCGGCTCAATCTCCTTGATCAGTGGTCGTCGTTATGGTGGGCGTCCACCTGCTCTGAACAGGGGCAGGCGGGCGGCGATTCCAGCGGTCTTCTTCCCCGGCGCCGGGCAGGCGGCCGGATTCAGCGACAGTCGTAGACGACGACAGACGGCGTGTGCGCGAAGAGGAACGCCTGAACAGGAGATTCCGGGCGTACCCGGCGCGACAGGACAGCCGGTGACGACACGGGACGAGCGTCATCGTTAGCCATGGTTCAAGTTTAACCGTACGACTCTACGATCTTGACTTCCTCCTCGGTCACGACGCCGTCCACGATCCGGTAGGACCGGAAGGGCGTCTCCTCCTCGGAGGCGGTCGACACCAGCACATAGTGGGCGTCGGGCTCGGAGGCGTAGCTGATGTCCGTACGGGAGGGGTACGCCTCGGTGGCGGTGTGGGAGTGGTAGATCACGACAGGCACCTCGTCGCGGTCGTCCATCTCCCGCCACACGCGGAACTGCTCCATGGAGTCGAACCGGTAGAACGTCGGGGAGCGCTCGGCGTTCTCCATGGGGACGAACCGCTCGGGACGGTCGGACCCGGCGGGCCCGGCCACGACGCCGCACGCCTCGTCGGGGTGGTCGGCCCGGGCATGGGCCACGATCTTGTCGACCAGCTCGCGTGAGATCGTCAGCATGCTGGGAAACCTACCAAAGCGCCCTGACAAGGGTGTCCTGCAGGTACGTCAGCCAGTCGTAGGTCACGAACGCCGGATAGCGGGGGTCGTCCTCGGACATCGAGGCGATCTCCTCGTGGACCTCCTCGGTGACCTCCAGCCGCACGCCCAGCGCGAGGCGGACGTCGTTGATCGCCCGCAGCCACGCCTGCCCCTGCTCCGCCGTCAGCGTCAGGCTGCCCGGCGCCGCCGTCTCCAGCAGCGTGGTCGCGTCGGCGCGCTTGCCGTCGCGCAGCGTCGCCTCCGTGTAGCGCCGGAACTCCTGCGCCGCGTCCTCGTCGTCGGCGTACGCCGAGGGGAACAGCCGCGCGAGCACGGGGTCGGCCGGCGGGGCCGCCGAGCCGATGCCCAGGGCGCGCTCCAGCGGGTCGTCACCGGTGGTCCCCGGCTCGACCAGGCCGAGCACCTGCGACACCAGCGAGCGCAGGATCGACACCTCGCCCGCGTCGAGCTGGACGGTCACCCCGTCGCGCGTCGCCCGGAATCCCGTGCTCATCATTTGTCCTGCTGGACGGTCGCCCAGAGGCCGTAGGAATGGAGGATCTGCACGTCCCGCTCCATCTCCTCCCGGGTGCCGCTGGCGACGACGGCCCTGCCCTTGTGGTGGACGTCCATCATCAGCTTCTCGGCCTTCTCACGGGGATAGCCGAACACGGTCTGGAAGACGTACGTGACGTACGACATCAGGTTGACCGGGTCGTTCCACACGATCGTGAGCCACGGCAGATCGGGCCGCACGTCCGACGACGGACGCTCGACCTCGGTTGGAGCTGTGCTACCCACGTACCCATCCTGCACCACGACCGTCGTAGTCTTCGACACGTGCGCATGACCACGGGCACGGCCCTGCTGACCGACCAGTACGAACTGACGATGCTCCAGGCCGCGCTCGCCAGTGGCGCGGCCCACCGGCGGGCGGTCTTCGAGGTGTTCGCCCGGCGGCTGCCGGGGGGACGGCGCTACGGGGTGGTGGCCGGCACCGGGCGGTTCCTCGACGCGCTCGAGGACTTCCGCTTCGAGGAGCAGGACATCGAGTTCCTGTGCTCCTCCGGGATCGTGGACGAGCCCACAGGCGAGTTCCTCGCCGGCTACCGCTTCTCGGGCAACGTGTACGGCTACCGCGAGGGCGAGGCGTTCTTCCCCGGCTCACCGATCATGGTGGTGGAGGGGACGTTCGCCGAGGCCGTGCTGCTGGAGACCGTGGCCCTGTCGATACTCAACCACGACTGCGCGATCGCGGCGGCCGCCTCCCGGATGGCCCAGGCCGCCGGCGACCGGCCGCTCATCGAGATGGGCTCGCGCCGCACCCACGAGTACGCCGCGGTCGCCGCCGCCAGGGCCGCCCACCTGTGCGGCTTCGCCTCCACCTCCAACCTCATGGCCGGCCACCTGTACGGCGTGCCGACCGCCGGCACCGCCGCCCACGCGTTCACCCTCCTGCACGACTCGGAGGAGGAGGCCTTCCGGGCCCAGCTCGACTCCCTCGGGCTCGGCACCACCCTGCTCGTGGACACCTACGACGTGGCGAAGGCCGTACGGACCGCGGTGGAGCTGGCCGGGCCCGACCTCGGCGCCGTGCGCATCGACTCCGGCGACCTGGCGGTGGTGGCGGTGGAGGTGCGCCGCCTGCTCGACGAGCTGGGCGCGAGCCGCACCCGGATCGTCGTCACCAGCGACCTGGACGAGTTCGCGATCGCGGCGCTGGCCGCGGCGCCGGTGGACGCCTACGGCGTCGGCACCGCCCTGTCCACGGGTTCCGGCCATCCGACGGCAAGCCTCGTCTACAAGCTCGTCGCCCGGGAGGACCACACGGGACGGCTCCAGCCGGTCGCCAAGGCGTCCGTCGGCAAGCCCAGCGTCGGCGGGCGCAAGTGGGCCTACCGCAGGACAAGCGGCGGCACCGCGATCGCCGAGGTCGTCACCCGGGAGCCGGTGGAGACGGAGGACCGCCCGCTGCTGGCCGAACTCGTGCGGGACGGCAAGGTCGTCGAGCGCGAGAGCCTGAAGGCCGCCCGCGACCGCCACCGGGCGACTTTGGCCGAGTTGCCACTGGAAGCGTGCAGCCTCTCCCCCGGAGACCCCGCAGTCCCTACTATCTTCAAGTGATCGCGGGGGACCGGCGCATGAGGACGACGCCGGTCCTCCGTGATCGCCACTGTGAGGTGACCCCATGAAGACCGCGCTCGTCGTCGTGGACGTGCAGAACGACTTCTGCGAGGGCGGCAGCCTGCCGGTCGGCGGCGGCGCCGAGGTGGCCGCCGCGATCAGCCGGCACGTCCACGAGCACGCGTACGACCACGTGGTCGCCACCCGCGACTACCACGTTGATCCCGGAGCCCATTTCGCGGCCGAGCCCGACTTCGTGGACTCCTGGCCGCCGCACTGCGTGGTCGGCACTTCCGGCGCCGACTTCCACCCGGCCTTCGACACCGCGAAGGTCGAGGAGGTCTTCAGCAAGGGCGCGCGGCAGGCGGCCTACAGCGGGTTCGAGGGCGCCACCGCCGACGGCGTGGGCCTGGCCGCGTGGCTGCGCGAGCGCGGCGTGGAGGCCGTCGACGTCGTCGGCATCGCCACCGACCACTGCGTCCGGGCCACCGCCGTCGACGCGGCGGCCGGCGGCTTCGCCGTACGGGTCCTGCTGGACCTGACGGCCGGCGTGGCCAGGGAGACGACCGAGTCGGCGCTCGCCCGCCTCGCCGAGGCCGGGGTGGAGCTCACCGGGGAGCCCGTCCTCCGCTCCTGATCCGCGAATCCGGCGACCCGGGCGGCCGAGCCGGGACACGCGCCGGATCGGACGTCAATGTCTTCACCACGAAGCGTCACGGGTGTATTACCTAGAGCGACGACCCTTCGTGGATTGGCGGCCCCGATGTTCGCGTTCCTGCTCGGCCTCACCTGGCTCGTCCTGACCCCGGTCTGCATCTGGCTGCTCTTCGGCCGCGGCCACCGGGGCGTGCTCCGCGTCACGGGCGCGCTGACGCTGGCGGCCCTGCAGGCGGTCACGATGGTCGTCGGATTCGGCCAGGAGTCCGCGCGGGTCCCCGCCCAGACCGTCGCCGCACGCGACCCACGCGCCGGCGCCGACCGGACGGCAGGCGTCCAGGCCGCGCAGCCCCCTCGAGCGGCGGCGACCGCGACACCGTCTCCGGTACCGTCTCCCGCACAGTCGCAGGCACAGGGCGGCCCTGCCTCCTGCGATTCCCGCGTCCCCACCCCCGAGGCCGTACGGCTGTCGTTCCACGGCAGGGCCCTGCACGGACTCACGGTCTACTGGCCCGCGTCGCCCGCGCAGTGCGACACGGCGACGGTGGCCGTCCACCAGGCCGGGCACCGGCTGCGCATCTGGGTGCGCGAGGGCGCCGAGGCGAGGCGGCACGAGGGAGCGCACAACGTTCCCGTACGCGTGGAGCAGGGCATGGCCTCCCTCAGCCTCCGGCTCGCCCCGGCCACCCGGCACCACCGGCGTTACGTGGCGATCAACGGTCACACCGGCGACAAGATCCCGTTGCGCTCCCGCACCTCGTGAGGTCGTTCATCGACCATCGAGTGGAAAAAACACCTACCACGAATATCGAAAATTTCCGACACATGAGGCAACAGGCGCACACTTGGCGGCGAGTTCTTCACACCGGAATGGAAAACCCTCACACCTGATGCCGAGCCGGCGTTTCCTGCCCACCCTCCGGTAATGCTTCCGAGCTGATAGCAATTCCTCCGGGTGCCCCCCAATCCCCGTCGGCGAGCTACGCTGCCAGACAGCATCGGAGGACAACATGCTGACGCTCAAGGAACGCGTCGAACTCCTGGAGCAAGAAGTGGTGGATCTCGGTAAGAGCAACCGTCTGGAGGCGACGATACGCGCCTATGACGCGCAGCAGATGATCTGGGTCAAGATTGACGCGATAAGCGAGCGACTCACCCGGGTCGAGCAGATCGGCGAGCAGACAAGAACGGACATCGGCGTCCTCAAGGGCCAGATGGCCGCCGCCAACCGCCGATTCGACCGGTTGGACCACGAGATCGCGCGCCTGGACGGCCGCATCGACGAACTCAGCAATCGGGTCGACACACTCACCACCCATGTCGCCGGACTCACCGGCCAGGTCGACACCCTCACCGGACAAGTCGAGACGCTCGGCGGACAGGTCGAGACGCTGACCGGGCGGGTCGACGGCCTCACCACACGCGTGGACACACTCACGAACCGGCTCGACACGCTGACCGGACAGGTCAACGTGCTCACCGGCCGCGTCGACACACTCACCACCCATGTCGCCGGACTCACCGGCCAGGCCGAGACCCTTACCGGGCGGGTCGACGGCCTCACCACCCGGGTCGACGCGGTGAACGATCAGTTGACCACGCTGACGGATCGAGTCGACGCCATGGCCGGCCACATGGGCAGGAGCGCCGAGTTCAACAAGACGATGTTCAACTCGGTCCTGACCCGGTTGGAGGACCTGTACGCCCACGTCCGGATGAGCAACCTCGTCAATCCTCCGGAGCGCCACCGGGCGGAGCCTGCCGAGGACGGACCGGTGGAGCGGTCCGCCTGATCGACGCGCTCCCCGGCCCGAACCGGACTCCGGAGCGCCGCGGGCGAACCGGTGGCCGCCCGTCGGGCCGGGGACGCGGGGCGTGTCGTCACCTGCGCTGGGTGGCCCACTTGCGGATCATCGCGATGCGCTCGCGGACCTGCTCGGCGGTGGCCTGGGCGATGGCGGGGCCGCCGCAGGCGCGGCGCAGCTCGGCGTGGATGACGCCGTGCGGCTGGCCGGTGCGGTGGTTCCACGCGCCGACGAGGCCGTTCAGCTCCTTGCGGAGCTCGGCGAGCTGCTCGTGCGGCGCGAGGGCGGGGGCGCTGTCCTCGCTCCCCTTCTTGGTCTTGCGCTTGGCCGCCTGCTGGTCGGCCTGGCGCTTGCGCAGCAGTGAGGCCACCTGGTCGGGCTCCAGCAGGCCGGGCAGGCCGATGAAGTCCTCCTCCTCGGGTGAGCCGGGCGCGGCGGCGGTGCCGAACTCGCCGCCGTCGAACAGCACCCGGTCGAAGGTCGCGGACGCCTCCAGCGTCTGGAAGGGCAGCTCGTCGCCGAGGGCGTCGGGCTGCTTCTTCTCCTGCTGGGCCTGTTCGAGCAGCAGGTCGTCGAGGCCGTCCTCGTCGCGGCGGCGGCCCAGAATGTGGTCGCGCTCGGCCTCCATCTCGCCCGCGAGGCCCATCAGGACGGGCACCGAGGGCAGGAACACCGACGCGGTCTCCCCCCGCTTGCGGGCACGGACGAAGCGCCCGACGGCCTGCGCGAAGAACAGCGGAGTCGAGGTGCTCGTGGCGTAGACCCCGACGCACAGCCGGGGAATGTCGACGCCTTCGGAGACCATCCGGACCGCGACCAGCCAGCGCCGGTCGGAGGCGGCGAAGTCCTTGATCTTCTTGGAGGCGCCCGGGTCGTCGGAGAGCACGACCTCGGCCCCTTCCCCGGTCACCGTGCGGATGTGCCGGGCGTAGGCGCGGGCCGACTCGTGGTCGGAGGCGATGACCAGCCCGCCCGCGTCGGGGACGCCCCGCCGCACCTCGGTGAGGCGGCGGTCGGCCGCGTGGATGACCTGGCGGATCCAGTCGCCCTTGGGGTCGAGGGCGGCCCGCCACGCCTGCGAGAGCTGGTCCTTGGTCAGCGGCGTGCCGAGGGTGGCGGCGATCTCGTCGCCCGCGCGCGTGCGCCACTTCATCTCTCCCGAGTACGCCAGGAAGATGACCGGCCGGACGACGTTGTCGGCCAGGGCCGGGCCGTATCCGTAGGAGTAGTCGGAGACGCTCCGCATCGCCCCCTCGCCGTCCTCGACGTAGGTGACGAACGGGATCGGGCTGTCGTCGGACCGGAAGGGCGTGCCGGTCAGCGCGAGTCGTCTGGTCGCGGGCTCGAACGCCTCGCGGACGCCGTCGCCCCACGACTTCGCGTCGCCGGCGTGGTGGATCTCGTCGAAGATCACCAGGGTCTTGCGCGCCTCGGTGCGGGCCCGGTGCAGCGCCGGGTGCATCGCGATCTGCGCGTAGGTGACCGCGACCCCGACGTAGTCGCGCGAGGTGGCGCCCTGGCTGTTCTTGAACTCGGGGTCGATGCTGATCCCGACCCGGGCCGCGGCGTCGGCCCACTGCCGCTTGAGGTGCTCGGTGGGGGTGACGATCGTCAGCGCGCGCACGACCCCGCGGCTGAGCAGCTCGCTGGCGATCCGCAGCGCGTACGTCGTCTTGCCGGCGCCGGGGGTGGCGACGGTCAGGAAGTCGCGCGGCTCACGGCTGAAGTAGAGGTCGAAGGCCTGCTGCTGCCATGCGCGCAGCTTCGGGGCGGTGCCCCAGGCGGCTCTGTCGGGGTAGGACGGGGAGAGGTGGGACGCGGCCGAAACGCTCAACGACGCCTCCCCGAACTCATCGGAACACTGGTGTCTCTATCGGTTCGCTCCCTCACAGTGGATTCAGACTAGCCCGCCCGACCGACAAGACGTGCCGCCCACACGCAGGGTGGTCCGAAATAGCCCGGTGTGGCAATCCCCACAGCATCGGATCCGGCGCCGGGGGCAGCGGTCCGCTCCGTACCGGCCGAGCCGCCGCCCGAGACCGTGCATCGGCGCGCTCCTCTCACGAACGATCGGGGCGGGACCCTTGCGGAGCCGTCCGGCATCCGCGAGTCCCGCCCCGACATCGTCTAGCCGGCCGCGCTCGACGTCACAGGCGCGTCGCCCTCGTGCAGTCGGCGGCGGTCAGCGGAAGGGTCGAGGCACCGCTTGTGCTCGCGACGCTGCAGTCCGAGTAGTAGATGCCTCCGTCGGCCTTCCGCACGGTGACCCGCAGCCGCCCTGCCGGAATGCCGCTCGCCGCGAGGGTGGAAAGAACGGTGGTGCCGTTGGGCGTGAAACCGGTGCTCGGCGAGGGAGCCAGCGTGATGTCGTACAGGTATCCCGGGCTGAACACCGAGGTGAGGTCGGCCCAGCCTGTGCCGTCGTTGACGAACACGCGGCCCCTGCGCGCCGACCCTGTGAAGGTGCTCGAGGTGAGCGGGTTGACGGCGGTTGCGGTGAACGCCGGCACGGCGAACCTTGTGATGATGTTCGCCGAGTCGAGGCGCGGGTAGGGAATCGGGTTCTTCTCCCCGCTCTTCGGGCTCGTCGTCGGCTGCGTGGCGGGGGCGGTCTTCGTCGTGGTGGCGCTCGCCGCGATCGAGCCCGCCAGCCCAACCGTCGCGCAGGTCACCACCGCCGCGGCGGACCACATCAGCAGGCGACCGGCGCCACGCGAACCAGAAGCCGAGCTGCTCCTACGAGAAATCAATTTGATTTCCCCCCATGGTGAGAATTGGTCTTTCCGGGTCACCGCGTTTTCGTGCGATGCGACATCGAAGATACCCGTCCAGGGAAACGCGGGCAGCGAGCCACTTATCGGATACCGGCAAACAGATGTCACGTCTATCTCAAAGCCGTTTCGGCGAGCACGGCCGGACACCGCCAGATCGGCCGCTGAAGCGAAGGTTCGCACGCCTGCCCGCAGTCACCGGAACAGGAGACGAAGATGCGGACCGACTTACCAGCCATTATCGGAAATAACCGCAGGCGGCCCGCAGGAGATTTCGACTCCTGCGGGCCGCCGGTCGGTGGTCGCGAATTCGCCCTGTCCGCCGTCAGTTGCGCAGACGCTGCCAGGGGCTGCACGGCAGGGGCGCGGGCGCCTGCGGAAGAGCGTTCCTCACGTTGCAGATCGTGAAGAAGATGTTGCTGTCGGACGTCCTCGCGACGATCGCGAGGGTCCCGCCGGTCGCCGAACCGGCGTCCTCGGTCGCGGTGATGTTGGTCACGAAGGCTCCCCGGCTGCCCGGCACGCGCCGCAGGCTCTGCCAGCCGAGCGGCTCGCTACGCGGGTCGAAGACGAACGGGGCTCCGTTGTTGGCGGACACGGCGAAGTTGACCGGGCCGTCCGGCATGCCCCGCGAGACGATGGTGGCGTCGAGCCACCGGATCGGCTCCTTCTCGCGCTTCGGATCGTTCCCGTTGCCGTGAAGCGGCGCCGACGCCGGCACGCTGAACCGGCCGTCGGTGGCAGGCCTCGTCGTCGCGGTGTCGGCACTGGCGGCCAGCGGAGCCGACAGTCCCACAAGCGCGCCGGCCACCGTCGTCGCGGCGGCCCAGGTAAGGAGGCGACCGACGGTGTGCGGGCCTGAAACCGAAGTGCTCCTACGAGAAATCAATTGATTTCCCTCCCAATGACGAGAATTGGACTTTCCGGGTCACCGCGTTTTCGAGCGATGCAGCCCCGAAGCTACCTCTCCACGGGAACGGAGGCACTGAGACACCTTTCGGTGCACGGCAAACATAAGGTACGCCTAGTTCAAAGCCGACCACTTTCTATAAATCTTTCCACGCCCGCCCGCGTCGTCGCCTTTGTGTGGCGATTCACGACGCTTCCTGTCGACTGCCGGAGCCGTTCATATACGCCCGGCTTTGCCGGTGTGACCGTGACACCCGCCACGAGCAAATCAAGCTCTCGGCCAGGAGCGGCCATCCCGGCGTGGCGAATGAACACCATTGCGGCCATGCGACATAGAACAGGATCGCCATCTCGATAGGAGGCCCACATGCTGTTCACGCGTTGGATCGCAGACATGACAGAGAACCCGCGAAGGGAGACGCGCAGCCGGTCAGTCCTGGCAGCGGCGGTCGTGGCGGCCGGCCTGGTGCCCCTGACCGCCCTGCCCGCCGTCGCGGCGCAGCAGACGCACAATCGCCGAGACGGCGCGCCGATCAGCGTCGTCGGAGAACCAGAACCGACCACACTGCTGGCCGGCCCCGGATCGTTCGGACCAGCCGACGTTCCCACCCCAGCGCCCGGCCCCGGAGGGTTCGGACCCACCACATCCGGCAGCCGATCGTTCGGTCCCGCCGACGTTCCCACCGCGTCGGGCGGCAGTGGGGCATCCGGAGCCGCCGGATTCGCCAACCGGCCCGCTCGGTGAACCACACCATCACCAGCCACCGCGACTCGCGGTGGCACGCCGGCCGAGAACCGGTCGGCCGATCGGACGACGTCGTGAACTCGTCGTGCGGGTCGTCATGGACCGGACCGCATCTACGGCGGGGAACCGCGTCAACCCTTCTGCCGGTATGAACCCACGGCCTCCCGGAGGCAGCCCCTTCGATCAGCGATGACCTCCGGGAGGCCGTGGCATGCCGTGGCATGCCGTCGCCCGGCGTTGTCCCGAGTCGTCCGATCCACTCCCGTACGGCGGGGGATCAGCGGGCTCCCCACATCAGGCCCTCGATCTCGGCGCGCGACTGGGGACGGTCGGGATGGGCCAGCCCGAGCAGGACCGTGCTGCCGCCGTCAGGCCGGGTCAGCAGGGTCACCCGCATGAAGGCGGGCTCGTTCACCACGTCGGTGTACTCGGCGCGTACGGCCCGGGTGTGACCCGGCCGCCCGCCGACGGTCACCGCGCGGTCGTCCAGCACCTCGACCTTGTCGCCGTGCAGCAGCAGCTGCGCGTAGAGATCGCTCAGGTCGATGACGGCCGAGCGCAGGTTGGGCGGGTCCACCCGGTCGCCGGAGCGGGCCATGACCGTGGCGCTGTCCCCGCGCGCGGCGACGGAGGTGAAGCCGGTCACGGGCGCGACCACGCCCTCCCGCCACTCCGGCGGCAACGTGTAGGAGACCCCGGCGATCTGGTCGTGGATCACCGTGGGTGGCGCGCTCTCGGCCCGATGCAGGACCGTGACCACCACCGCGCCGATGACGGCGGCCGAGCAGACCAGCGCGAGACCGCCGACGAGAAGGCGCCGCAGCCACCGCGGCATCGGGCGGGGAGGCGTCTCGGGCGCACGGTAACGGCGGGCCGAAGGGGGCAGGTCGTCCTCGGGCTCCGGGGACTCCAGGCCCAGCGAGGGCCAGGCCGGGCGGTCGGCCTGGCGCCGTTCGGCGACCGGCGCGCCGTACAGACCGGTGATGCTCTCCTCTGCGGCGTTCCGGTCCGGCTCACGGCCGCCGTACGGCCGTGTGGGCCACTGGGGGGACGCGGGCGGAGTGGACGACCGCGGCGACCCGCCCGGGGCGCCGTACGGGCGGGTGGGGCCCTCTTTGGACGGCGGGGGCTCCTCCTCGGCGGGGGGCCAGACCCGGCGCATCCACTGGTCATCCACAAAGCCTCCCCGGGCGGCCTGGCCGGGCGCGTGGGACGGAACCGGCGAGCGACTCGGCGCTCAGGGCCGGGCGCGAAGCTTCGTGACCATGAACGCTGCTGTGGAGTTACTCACACCCGCGCCGCGACGTCAACGGCTCCGGCCGATTCGTCATCGCCCTGTTCCTCCCGGCGATTCCTCATCGCCCTGTACGTCGTCGGCCGAGCCCGCAGGGCCCTGCGCGGCGAGGCTCCGCACAGGGTCGTTCGTGATGCCGTCCGCGCCGTCCGCACCGTCCGCGGCGGCCCCCTGGAGCCCCGCGGCGGCCTTCTGCAGCCCCGGGTCGGCTCCCTGCGGCGCCGGGCGGCGATAGGCGTCCCACATCTGGTGGACGCGTACGCCCTGGCCCGCGGTGAACTCGCGCATGCAGCGGTCCTGGGCGTAGTCCATGAAGTTGTGCAGCGGGTCGCCACCCGAGGCGGGGCAGGTGTCCTTCTTGGAGGGGCAGCCGTTCGTCGGGTACGCCTCGGCGGGAGTGTCGTCCACCGAGTCGCCCGGGGCCTTGCAGCCGTTCTCGAAGGTGTGCAGCAGGCCCAGCCAGTGGCCGATCTCGTGCACGGCCGTGAAGCCTCTGGCGAAGTCGCGCAGCGGGCCGCCGGGGACGCTCCGCCAGTCGATCACCACGCCGTCCAGCACGGGCTCGTCGTCGTACCAGTACGGATAGGTGGAGTAGCCGAGCACGAGCCGGCTCAGCTGCGCGATGTACAGGTTGAGCGTCTCGGGGCCCCCGACGCGCAGCTTCTTCTTCATCGGCTCCTCGTAGCCGAGGGGGTCGCGGAACCAGCTCCGGTTGTCGGTGTGCGTGATGCCCTTGAGCTCGAAGCGGACGCCGGTGTCGGCCCCGCCGTAGCCGCCGGAATAGGCGGTGTTGAGCACGGCGATCTGCCGGGAGACGGCGGCGTCGGGCAGGCCGAGCGCGTGGTCCCTGATGATGTGCACCCACACCGGGACGGTGATCCGCTCGACGGCCTCGGAAACGCTCCGCCGGTCGTTCGCACCGCTCGCCGCCCGCGCGGTGTCACCCGGTGGCGTTGCGACCACCGGTGGCGCCGCGCCACCCGGCTGCGCGGTTTCTCCCGGCTGGGCGCCTTCTCCCGGCCGGGCCGTGCCGAGCCTGCGGGCCAGGTCGGCCGCCATCCTGGCGACCTCGTCCGGTCCCGGCTCACGCGGCTCCAGGGCGTGCGTGAGCGCGCCCACGCCGTGCCGGCGCTGCGGAACGGCGTGGCGGGCGATGCAGGCGTCCGGCCGGGAGGCCGGCGATCCGCGCAGTCCGGCGCCGGTGAGACCACCGGTCGCCCGGGAGGCGGCGGACGCCGGGGCGGCGCAGACGCCGCCCAGCGCGTAAAGGCATGCAAGGAAGACGGCGATGGGTCGCCGAACCATTCGTTCCCCCGATACGGCTGGTCAGAAGGCTGACCCTAGCCGCCGGGGAGGCGATGATCCCGTATCGACACTCACTCGCCGGACGGCTCGCCCTTGGGCAACCCCTCGTAGATCTCCTTGCACTCCGGGCAGACCGGGTACTTCTTCGGGTCGCGGCTGGGCACCCAGACCTTGCCGCACAGGGCCCGCACCGGCGCGCCGGTCACGTAGCTCTCAGTGATCTTGTTCTTGTCGGCGAAGTGCGAGAAGCGCTCGTGGTCACCGTCGCCGTGCGAGAGCCGGGGTGTTACGTCGCTCTCGGGAAGAATCTTCGTGCCGCTCACGGATACCAAGTCTACTGAGCGAGCAGGCGCCTCCGGCCCTGACGCGCGTACGGCCCCCGCCGGGGTGGCGGGAGCCGTACGGAACGGGCCTGGCGTCAGCCCATGTGGATCGGGGCGCCCTCGGTCTTGCGGCCGGCCTTGACGAACAGGGCCAGGGCCGCCGCGACCAGGGCGACCGCCGTGCTCACGACGAAGCCGAGGTGCAGGCCGTCCATGAAGGACAGGTGCGCCGCGTCGGAGACCGTCTTGGCCACCTGGGCCGGCAGCCCGGGCGGGGCCTGGCCCACCGAGGCCAGGGCCTTCAGCCCCTCCATCTCCGCGGGCTTGACGCCCTGCGCCACCGGGCCGAGGTATCCGGGCAGCACGTCGGCCACCTTGGCGGACACGACCGCGCCCAGGATGGCGGTGCCGAGGGCGCCGCCGACCTGCATCGCGGAGTTCTGCACGCCGCCCGCGACGCCGCTCAGCTCCTCCGGCGCGTTGCCCACGATGATCTCGGTGGCGCCGACGAACACCGGCGACAGGCCGAACGCGAGCAGCACGAACGGGATCGCGCTGTCGGCGAAGGCGGCCTCGACGCTGAGCCGCGACATGAGGAACATCGCGAAGGCGCTGATCACCATGCCGCCCGCGATGGTGATCTTCGGACCGAGCTTGCCGATGAGGATGCCCGCGATGGGCGAGGCGACGATCATGCCGGCGCTCATGGGCAGCATCCGCAGACCCGAGTCGAGCGGCGTGAGCCCGTGCACGCCCTGGAAGAAGAACGTGAGGAAGAACATCGCGCCGAACATCGCGAACGACATGAGGATCATGAGGACGGTCCCGATCGAGACCGAGGCGTTGCGGAACAGGCTCAGCGGCAGCAGCGGCTCGCTCGCCTTCGACTGCCAGAACAGGAACACGGCCCCGACCACCACGGCGGCGGCGAGGAAGCCGAGCGTCTTGGCGTCGCCCCAGCCCCACTCGGGAGCCTTGATGATGGCCCACACCAGCGCGAACATCGCGCCGGACAGCAGCAGGACGCCGAGCCAGTCGACCCGGGACAGCATCTTGGCCTTGCTCTCCCGCAGCGCCCACAGCCCGAACGCGAAAGCCACCACGCCGACCGGCACGTTGATGAAGAACACCGACTGCCAGCTCACGTTCTCCACCAGGAGGCCGCCGACGATCGGGCCCGCCGCGCTCGACAGACCGATGATCGCGCCCCACGCGCCCATGGCCATGTTGAGCTTCTCACCGGGGAACGCCGAGCGGAGCAACGCGAGCGCGGCGGGCTGGAGCAGCGCGCCGAACAGTCCCTGCAGCACCCGCAGCGCGATCAGCACGCCGATCGAGGACGACAGTCCGATGGCGAGCGAGGTCAGCGCGAAGCCTGCGACGCCGACCAGGAAGACGAGCTTGTGCCCGAACAGGTCGCCGAGCTTGCCCGCGGTGATCAGGAAGACCGCCAGCGCGAGCAGGTAACCGCTGGTCACCCACTGCAGGTCCGCCAGCGTCGCCTTCAGTTCGACCTGGATGACCGGGTTCGCGATCGCCACGACCGTGCCGTCGAGCATGACCATGATCACGCCGAGCGAGACGGCGAGCAGCGTGAGCCATGGATGCCCCTGGCCTCGTCCTGGAGGCGCGTCGGCGTCCACCGATACGGCTTGAGTCATGGAGATTCCCCCTTAGCACCACTGTGTCGACCAGCAGTAATTTATGTCAGTCGATGACAGATGACAAATCCTTTTATCCGACATACGGTGACATCTGAGAGTTTGTGAACCGGCAGTTTCGAGGAGGTGACCGCCGTGGGTCTACGCGAACGCAAGAAGCAGCGGACGCGGGACGCTCTGATCGACGCGGCCCTCGACCTCTTCCTCACCAGGGGCTACGAGGCGACGACCGTCGACCAGATCGCCGCCGAGGTGGAGGTCTCGCCCAGGACGTTCTTCCGGTACTTCGCCTCCAAGGAGGACGTGGCGCTCTCGCTGACCGCCGACGAGCAGCGGATGCTCCTCGCGGAGCTGGCTTCGCGCCCCGAGTCGGAGTCGCCGTTCACGGCGCTGTGCCAGGCGATGCGCTCGTTGCTGCAGATCCTACGAGAGGCGGATGATGCGGAGGCAGGCAGGTACCTGCGTTGCCAGAAGGTCGTGCACTCCACGCCCGCCCTGCTCGCCGGGACCATGCGGCTGATCAAGGAGAACGAGCGCAGGCTGGTCGCCGAGGTGGCCCGCAGGCTGGGAGCGGACCCGTGCGACCTGCAGCCGCAGTTCATCGTGGCCGTCTTCGTCAGCGTGGCCCTCGCCTGCTTCGACGAGCGCACACAGGACCCCGCCGTACTGGCACGGCGGCTGGAGGACCTGCTCGCACTGGCCGAGCGCTCCCTGTGTCCCGGCTGGGACCAGCCCGTACGCTCCGGGGCGGCCGAGCCGGCCTCGGCCCCGGGCTGACGCGCCGGCGCGTCCTCACAGCAGGACGACGCACCCGCGCTCGCGCAGGGGGCGGACGCAGGCCGGGACCTCGTCGAACTTGATCCAGCGCAGATCGAGCTTCTCCAGCCGCGGCAGCTCCGCGAGCCCGCCGGGCAGCGTGGAGAGGCGGGTCGCCCGCAGGTCGAGGTGGGTCAGCTCCGTCAGGCGTACGACAGAGTCGGGCAGCCGTTCCAGGGGGTTGCCGCGCAGGTCCAGGTGACGCAGCGCGCGCAGCCCTCCGATCGCGTCGGGCAGCGCGGCGAGACGGTTGTTCCTGAGGTGCAGCTCGCGCAGCCCGGTCAGGCGGCCGATCGTCTCCGGCAGCGCCGTCAGCAGGTTGTCGTGGGCGCGCAGCTCGTGCAGGCCGGTCATGCCGCCGATCGACGCGGGCAGCGCGGCCAGCCGGTTCTCCGCCAGATTGAGATAGCCGAGCCGGTCGAGCCGTCCCAGCGAGGCGGGCACCGAGGTGAACCCGTTGTCGCTCAGGTAGAGGTAGTCCGTGAGGCGGGGCAGGTCGCCGATCTCCGCGGGCACCTCGCGCAGCCGGTTGTGCCCGAGGTCGAGCATGCGCAGCTCGCGAAGGCGGCCGAGGCCGGGAGGAAGGCCGGCGATCTCGTTCTCCGCCAGGTTGAGCGACCGCAGCCGGCTGAGCCGCCACAGCGTGTCCGGCACCGCGGTCAGCGCGTTGCGCCCCGCACTGAAGTGTTCGAGCGAGGCGAGACGGCCGAGTTCGGGCGGGAGGGCCGCGATCCGGTTGCCGTAGAGCAGCAGGACCCGCAGCCGCTCCAGGCGCCCGATCCAGCCGGGCAGCGTCGTGAGCGCGTTCCCGTCGAGGTCGATGTGGCGCAGCGTCGCCATGTCGCCCACGGCCGTGGGCAGCGACGGCAGCCCCGCACCGGGCGCCACCAGGGCGACGGGCACACCGCCGGCGAACCGTACGGCGCCCGGAGGCGCCCAACGGGGTTCGGGCACGCCGAGATCGGGCATGGCAGCCGACTCTACAGACGACCTCCACGCCCTCGCACAGCGGCCGATCGGTGAATGTTTCATCGGGATGACGCGGCCAGGTGAGGGCCCGCGGCGGGAGATCGCGCTGGTCCGATGGCCCGCGCCGCCGAACCGGTTCAGTAGGGAGGCGGCCGTCGGCGAGCGCGCGAGAGCCGTCTCCTGTACGGCCCCGGCTCCCCCTGCCTATGGTGCGTGCGGCGCTTCCATCGGCGCCGAGACCCCCACCCGAGGTACCGAATGAGAACACGTTTCATCGCCGCGGGCGCGGCCCTCCTCGCCCTCCTGATGTCAGTGGTCGCGATGACCCAGAACGCGCAGGCCGCCACCGGACTCCACGTCAGCGGCACGAAGATCCTCGAAGCCAACGGCAACCAGTTCATCATGCGGGGCACCAGCCACGCCCACACCTGGTATTCGAGCCAGACGAGCTCGTTCGCGAACATCAAGTCCCTGGGCGCGAACACCGTCCGCGTCGTGCTGAGCGGCGGCCGCTGGACGGCCAACGCGGCGAGCGACGTCGCCAACGTCATCTCCCTGTGCAAGCAGAACCGGTTAATCTGCGTGCTCGAGAACCACGACACCACCGGCTACGGCGAGCAGAGCGGCGCGTACACGCTGGACCAGGCGGTCGACTACTGGGTCGGCCTCAAGAGCGTGCTGACCGGCCAGGAGAACTACGTCGTCATCAACATCGGCAACGAGCCGTACGGCAACAACAGCCCGTCCGCCTGGACCAGCGCGACCAAGAGCGCGATCAGCAGGATGCGGGCGGCCGGATTCCAGCACCTGCTGATGGTCGACGCGCCGAACTGGGGCCAGGACTGGCAGTTCGTCATGCGCGACAACGCCGCCTCGGTCTTCGACAGCGACCCCCAGAAGAACACCGTCTTCTCGATCCACATGTACGGCGTCTTCGACACGGCGGCCGAGGTCACCGGCTACCTCCAGGCGTTCCAGACCGCCGGCCTGCCGCTGGTGATCGGCGAGTTCGGCAACATGCACTCGGACGGCGACCCCGACGAGGACACGATCATGTCGCAGGCCCAGTCGCGGGGCGTCGGCTACCTCGGCTGGTCGTGGAGCGGCAACGGCGGCGGCGTCGAATACCTGGACCAGGTGACGAACTTCAACGTCAACCAGCTCACCTCCTGGGGCCAGCGGCTCTTCAACGGCGCCAACGGCATCAAGTCGACCGCCAAGGAGGCGACGATCTACAGCGGCCAGCCGCCGGTGAGCCCGTCGGCCAGCCCGTCCGCCTCCCCCAGCCCGTCGGCGTCGCCCAGCGCCTCGCCGAGCGCGTCCCCGAGCCCCAGCCCGTCCCCGAGCGGCGGCGCCAAGGGCTGTTCGGCGACGTACAAGGTCGCCAACCAGTGGGGCGGCGGCTTCCAGGGCGAGGTGACCGTCAAGGCCGGCTCCAGCGCCATCTCCGGCTGGACCGTGACCTGGACGTTCGCCAACGGCCAGGCGGTCACCCAGGTGTGGAACGCCACCGTGACGTCGAGCGGATCGTCGATCACGGCCAAGAACGTGAGCTACAACGGCGGCCTCGCCGCCGGAGCGTCCACCTCGTTCGGGTTCCTCGGCTCCTGGACCGGCACCAACGCGGTGCCGTCGGTGAGCTGCACCGCGAGCTGAGACGCCTCACCCAGATGGCCGGGCGCGCTCCCCGCGCCCGGCCTCCGCGTCACCGCGCGGCCCGGGCGGGGCGTGCCGGGGAATCAGTTGAGCAGGGGGTCGTCGGGGAAGGTGGCGACCATGGCGAGGTCGCCCTTCTGCCTGCGCAGCACGGTGCGCCACAGCGTGGCCGGGTTCGGGTGGAAGGTGTCCCCCGGCTCGGAGTCCACGACGTACCAGGCGCCCTCCTGGAGCTCGTTCTCGAGCTGTCCAGCGGTCCAGCCCGCGTAGCCCGCGAAGATCCGCATCTGGGAGATCTCCCCCGCCAGGATCTCCGGGGGCGCGTCGAGGTCCACCGTGCCGAGGCGCGAGACCGCCGCCCTGCCCTGCAGCCGGCGCCAGCCCAGCGGCTCCTCGCCGCTGAGCACGACGGCGAGCGCGAGCGCGCTGTCCGTCTGCACCGGGCCCCCCTCGAACAGCACCGGAGGACCCGTGACCAAGGCGTCCCAGGACGGTAAGACCTGGGTCACGGCGATCTCGCTGGGACGGTTGAGGACCACACCCAAAGTGCCGCCGTCCTCGTCGTGCTCCAGGACGAGCACCACGCTACGCCGGAAGTTGGGGTCGTCGAGCAGTGGCGTCGCTACAAGCAACCCGCCGACGTAGATCGCCTCCGCCATACATCCCATCATGAGGGAGGATTGCGGATTCGTGTACGCCGACCCCGGTTTGCCGCGCCATATTACTTACCGTGACAGCGGCGTCACCGCCCGGGAGTCGATCAGGCCTCGGTGAAGCCGCGCGCCTTGCCCCCGGCCGACTCTCGTACGGCCGCCGCCACCGCGTTGGCCACGTCGGGGTGGAAGACGCTGGGAATGATGTAGTTGGGGCCGAGCTCCTCGCTCGTCACGACCGCGGCCAGCGCGCGGGCCGCCGCGAGGAGCATCTCCGGCGTGACGCCGTCCGCCTGGGCGTCGAGCAGGCCGCGGAACACGCCAGGGAACGCCAGCACGTTGTTGATCTGGTTGGGGTAGTCCGACCGGCCCGTGGCCACGACCGCCGCGTGCTCGCGGGCGTCGTCCGGGGAGACCTCCGGCTCGGGGTTGGCCAGCGCGAACACCACCGCGTCCTTCGCCATGGCGGCGACGTCGTCCCCGGTCAGGATCCCCGGCGCGGAGACGCCGATGAAGACGTCGGCGCCCTTGACCGCACCGCGCAGGTCGCCGCCGTACCCCTCGCTGTTGGTGTGCTCGGCGATCCACCGCAGCGAGTCGTCGAGGTCGTCGCGGCCGAGGTGCACCGCCCCGCGGTAGTCGCAGACGACGACGTTCCTCGCCCCGGCCGCCAGCAGCAGGCGCAGGACGGCGGTGCCGGCCGCTCCGGCGCCGGCCATCGCGATCCGCACCTCGGAAAGCTCCTTGCCGACGACCTTCAGCGCGTTGGTCAGCGCGGCGAGCACGCAGATGGCGGTGCCGTGCTGGTCGTCGTGGAAGACCGGGATGTCGAGCAGCTCACGCAGCCGCCGCTCCACCTCGAAGCAGCGCGGCGCCGAGATGTCCTCCAGGTTGATGCCGCCGAAGCCCGGCGCGATGGCCCGCACGGTCGCGACGATCTCGTCCACGTCCTGGGTGTCGAGGCAGATGGGCCAGGCGTCGATGCCGGCGAACCGCTTGAACAGGGCGGCCTTGCCCTCCATCACCGGCAGTGCGGCGGCGGGGCCGATGTTGCCGAGGCCGAGGACGGCCGAGCCGTCGGTGACGACGGCGACCGAGTTCCGCTTGATCGTGAGGCGGCGGGCGTCCTCGGGATTGCGCGCGATCGCCAGGCTGACCCGCGCCACCCCGGGGGTGTACGCCATCGACAGCTCGTCGCGGTTGCGCAGGGGGACCTTCGACTGCATCTCGATCTTGCCGCCGAGGTGCATGAGGAAGGTCCGGTCGGAGACCTTGTGGATCACGACGTCCTCGACCGCGCCGAGGCTGTCCACGATCGCCTGCACGTGGTCGGCGTCCTTGGCCGCGCACGTCACGTCGATGCGGAGCTTCTCGTGACCGGCGTTGGTCACGTCGAGGGCGGTCACCACGCCGCCCGCGTTCTCCACCGCGTGGGTGAGCAGGCTGACCGCCTTGCCCCCTGCGGGCACCTCGAGGCGCACGGTGATCGAGTAGGACACGCTGGGCACGGTGGCCACGTCTATCCGCTCCTTTGCGGGTGATGCCTGGCCGTGCTCTCCCGGCTGCTCCAGTGGGGCGCGGCCTCCGCGTGGCGGCCACGCTCGCGCATCCGGCTGGACGGCTCATGGGTGCTATCCATCGTGCCATCCCCGGCGGGGTGTTTCAGCCCGTGCCCGTACTGTTCCGCCACGCGCCGTGCCCGGCCCGCGCGCCGCCGTACGGCCGGGCCGGGCGGGCGCGGGCCGGAACCCGGCCGGAAACGGGTCAGAAAAGCGCGCTGGCCAGCGCCCTGCGCGCCCGCGACACGGACGGGTCGTCGGAGGGCAGCGCGTCGAACAGCCCCAGCAGGTGGACGCGCGCCTTGTCCCTGTCGGCGCCCCGGGTGCGCTTCACGAGCGCGATGAGCCGGTCGAACGCCTCGTCCACCTGGCCGTTCACCATCTCCAGGTCGGCGGCCTGGGTCTGCACGTCCACGTCGTCGGGGTTCGCGGCGGCCCGGCGCAGCACGTCGGCCGGATCGAGGTCCTGCGTGCGCCGCAGCAGCCCGACCCCCGCGAGGCCGATCTTCGCGCCCTCGTCCGACGGCGCCCTCGCCAGCAGGCGCTCGTACGCCGCGGCCGCGGCGTCCAGGTCGCCCTTCTCGACGGCCTGCTCGGCCGCCAGGAGCTCGGGGTCGACCGGCGGCTCTGCGGGCTGGTCCTCGCCCGGCGCGACCGGCTCCATGCCGAGCTGCTCGAACACCTGCGCCAACGCCTGCCGGAGCTGCGCCTCCGGCAACGGGCCCTCGAACAGGGGCATGAGCTGCCCCTGGAAGGCCAGATAGACGGTGGGCACCGCGCGCATCCGCAGCGCCTGGGCGAGCTGCGGGTCGGCCTCCACGTCCACCCTCGCCAGCACCCATGCGCCCGCCGCCTCCGCGGCCAGCTTCTCCATCACGCCGCTGAACTGCCGGACCTGCTCGGCCCTGGTCACCGTCGCTTCGACGATCACGGGAACGCTCAGGGAGCGCTCCACCACCTCGGCGTTGAAGGTGGCCGAGGTCACCTCGATGACGTCCGCCGAGGCGGCTCCGGAAGGCCCGGCGGCCTCACGCCGCGCCTGGGCCTCGAGTGCCTGCTTGCGTGCGCCGAGGTCCACGGCGCCGTAGAGCGATCCAGGTCGAGAGAACTCCGCTGCCATACCCCCAATCCTGCCGTACCCGCCCGCGTGATCCGTGCGATCCCCGCCGCCTTCCTCCGCGATCTGGGCGGGCCGGCGCCCGCCGTAGGGTGAATGACGCACAAAACGCCCTATGGAGGGAGCAGGAGATGGCAGTGGAACGCATCGGCCCGCCGACCGTCGCCGGGGAGCGCGAGATGCTGCGGGCGTTCCTCGACTACCACCGGGCCACGCTCGCGCTGAAGTGCGACGGCCTGTCGGACGAGGAGCTGCGCCGCAGGTCGATGCCGCCTTCGACGCTCTCGCTGCTCGGCCTGGTCAGGCACATGGCCGAGGTCGAGCGCGCGTGGTTCCGCCGTGTGATCGGCAAGGAGGACGTGCCGCTCGTCTGGTCGGAGGAGGGCGACTACCAGGCGGCGTACGACCCGAGCGGGTCCACCGGCGCGGAGGCGTTCGCCGCCTGGCAGGCGGAGGTCGAGCACTCCCGCAGGATCGAGCGCGCGGCGGAGTCGCTCGACGTCACCGCCTACCAGCCCCGGTGGGGCGAAGAGGTCTCGCTGCGGCTGGTGATGCTGCACATGATCCACGAGTACGCCCGGCACAACGGCCACGCCGACTTCCTGCGCGAGGGCGTCGACGGAACCGTGGGCGCCTGAGACCACCCGCCCCGCCCGTCAGCTCACCGTTTCCTCAGCCAACCGGGCCCTGGACGGTCCTGCGCTCGGTACGGAAGATCAGCGTCGTCTCCAGATGGACGATCTCCGGACGGACCAGGATGCGCTCGAGGACCAGCCGGTGCAGGTGATCGGCGTCGGGCACCGCGACGTGCACCAGAAAGTCCTGCGGGCCGGCCACGTGGAACAGCGCGATCGTCTCGGGGAGCCCGAGCACGAACGCCCGCAGCGGGTCCACCAGCTGGCTCGTGTGGGGCCGCACGCGCAACGCCAGCAGGGCCTCCAGCGGCCGTCCGAGCGCCTGGGTGTCGACCTCCGCGCGGAAGGCCGTGATCAGGCCCCGCCGGCGCAGCGACCGCACGCGTTCGAGAGCGGTGGAGGGGGCGACGCCGACCCGCTCGGCGAGATCCTTGTTGGGCAGCCGCGCGTCCTTCTGCAGCAGCTCCAGGATCTTCCTGTCGGTCGAATCCAGTTCGGCGGTCACGCCTTCTTCCCTTCGTCGATTCGGTGTCTGTGGCGGAAGGGCGTCCACTACGTCCATCATCGCGCCATGACCCCGAATCACGCCTGGGACATCGACGACTTCGTCCACGCCGCCGAGGTGACCGTGCAGGGCCTGGCCGCGTACGTCCGGGAGAGCCAGGACGGGGCGGCGCCGGTGATCCGCCGTCGGCCGCCCGGGGAGCTGGCCGGACGGCTGGGGCTCACCCGCTGGATCCGGGAGGGCGGCATGACCCCGGAGAGCTACCGGGAGTGGCTCGACGCCTACCTCGCGGAGAGCACGCGGCTGCACCATCCGGCCTACCTGGCCCACCAGACGGCCGCGCCCGACTTCCCCGCCGCACTGGCCGACTTCGTCCACGGCGCGATCAACAACCCGATGGCGATCTACGAGATGGGCGCCGCGGCGGCGACCGTCGAGTTCGAGGTGCTGCGCTGGATGCTCGGCAAGGTCGGCTTCCCCGAGGGCGGCGGCGTGCTCACCCACGGCGGGTCGCTGGCCAACCTGACCGCGCTGCTCGCCGCGCGGGCCGCCGCCGCGCCGGACGCGTGGACCGAGGGCGTGCCCGGCGATCTCGCCCTCCTCGCGCCGCCGTCGGCGCACTACTCGGTCACCCGGGCGGCGGCGATCCTCGGCCTCGGCGAGCGCGCGGTCGTGCCGCTCGACGTGGACGACCTGGGCAGGATCGACGTGGCCCGGCTCCCCGAGGGGCTCGATCGGGCGCGGCGGGCCGGCCGCCGGCCGATGGCCCTGGTCGCCGCCGCCTGCGCCACCGGCACCGGCCTCTACGACGACCTGCGGCCCATCGGCGAGTTCTGCGCCGAGCACGGCCTGTGGTTCCACGTGGACGGCGCGCACGGCGCGTCGGCGCTGCTCAGCGACGGGCACCGCCACCTGCTCGACGGCGTCGAGCTGGCCGATTCCGTCATCTGGGACGCGCACAAGATGCTGCGCACCTCAGGCCTCGCGGCGGCCGTGCTCGTCCGGCGCGAGGGCGACCTGGACGCCGCGTTCCGGCAGCGGGCCAGCTACCTGTTCTACGGCGACCAGGGGTTCGACCTGATCGGCAGGACCGTGGAGTGCACCAAGGCGGCGCTCGGGCTGAAGGTCTTCCTCAACCTGGCCTGGCGGGGTGAGCGCGGCCTCGGCGAGCACGTGGCGCGGCGGTACGCCACCGCGCATCGCTTCTGGGAACTGGCCCGCGAGCGGCCCGGCTTCCACTGCCCGTACGAGCCGGAGAGCAACATCGTCTGCTTCCGGTGCGGCGACGGGGACCAGGCCGCCATTCGCGAGACCCTGCTGGAGGAGGGCTCCTTCCACCTGACCTCGGCCGAGCTCGGGGGCGTCCGCCACCTGCGGGTGACGGTCATGGCCCCGGCCACCGACGACAAGACCCTCGAAGCTCTCCTCGACCGCGTCGCCGCCCTGTCCGGGCTCTAGGCGGATCACACGAGCGTGGCCGTCAGCGGGAGAAAAGGTCGATGATCTCGTGGCCACGGCGGGTGCGCAGGATCCACACCTCGCGCCCTCTGCGCTCCCTGCGGATCAGCCCGGCCGCCTCCAGACGGTCGCAGTGGTAGGTGATGGCGCTCGGGACCGTACCGGCCAGAGTGGCGAGTTGACCCATGGTCGCAGGCCGGACCAGCGACGACAGCAGGCCGGCGCGCGCCGGCCCGAGCATGGAGGCCAGCTCGTCGGCCCCTCGGCGCGCGGGATCGGCCCCGAGCCACACGGCGTCCGCCCGCGGGAGCGGGTAGGCGATCCAGACGTAGCCGGGCAGGTCGAGGTTGAGGATCGTGGCGTCGGGCCCGGAGAGCATGGGCACGAGCACCAGCCTGCGACGGCCGAGGTCGTACCGCGCGGGCTCCTGGTCGCTCATGAGCAGGCTGCCTTCGGCGTACCTGATGCGCTCGCTGAGCGTGCCGAGGAGCGCGTCGAGCGCGCCGCGCACCACCGCCGTACCGACCCGCTCGACCTCCCGGTCGAGCAGCGGCTGCGCTCGCTCCCACAGAGGCCTGACCGCGGACCAGACGTCGGAGACGGCGCTCGCGTACCCGTTCAGCCACCGGCGCGGCCGCTCAGCGGCCAGCCTCCAGTGCTCGGGCACGCGCTCCGGCCCGTACGCCTGCTCCATGTCGTCGAGCAGCGCGTCCGGCCGCATGTCGAGCAGCCAGGCGATCTGGGACTCCACGGAGGCGTCGGCGACCGGCGGCAGCGGGACGATCGTGTCCGGCGCCACGGAGTGGCCGGGCGCGCCGAGCGGGCGACACGCCTGCCGGCCCTCGGCGCCGACGGACTCCCGGATCCTGCGCCGCCACCGCTCCGGCAGTCCCCGCCGCCGAGCGGCCACCGCGTCCACCAACAGCGACAGCACCGACACCTGCGGCGAGACCGCGACCGAAACCCCCGGGCTGGGGCAGAGCCGCAATTCGCTCCACGTCTCCGCGCGTCGCACCTTTCCCCCGAGGCACTTCTTCCACTACGTGAAGGCACACCCTAGCCAAGCCGGCCGGAACCCTTCTGACGTTTCAAAGATCCGCGAAACCACCGGGGACGTCGCTTGCACGTTCGTTGAAATGGCCGGGAACCCGGCCGCACACCGCCCAAGCTGACCGAACGTTGAAATCTTGCGAAAGGACAGCACATGTCTATTCGGCTCGGCGGGCGCACTGCCACGTTCGGTCTCGCGCTGGCCCTCGCCGCCTCGGCGTCGGCCGCCGGCGCCGTCCCCGCCTCAGCCGCCCCGTCGTCGGCGACGGCGGCCGCATCGAGCACGTCCATCCAGAAGGTCCGGCTCTACGAACTGACGACCAAGGGCGACCAGGGCTTCTTCTACACGGCCGACCAGGCGGAGATGGAGCAGGCCGTCACCAAGCACGGCATGCGGGTGACCCAGACGCCGCTGTACTACATCTCCCGTACGGCCTTCCCCGGTGGCAAGCCCATGTGGCGGCTCCGCTATACGATCAAGTCGTCCTACCTGGTCACCGTCTCCCCCCAGGAGCGCGACCAGCTGGTCGGATCAGGCAGATTCGTGAACGACGGCATACTCGGATACGCGGCCGAGGACGGCTGCGCCGCCGGCACGACCAAGGTCTGGCGTCTGAGCGACAACGGCAAGTGGCGTCTGGCCGTGGAGTCGCACATGATCAGCATCGTCAACAACGAGCCCGGCTGGAAGCTCGACGGCCGGGCCTTCAACCACTTCATGTCGTGATCGCTTTCCGGCCGCCGGCCGAGCCCCCGCAGCGCGCCGGGGATGCGGCGGCGGTCCGGCCGGAGCCTGTTCCCGGGACGTCAGGGCGCACGCCGTCCCGGGAACGTCCGCGTCAGAAGGCGGCGGGCTCGGAGTAGGTGCCCCACTCCTCGCGCAGGACGTCGCAGATCTCGCCCAGCGTGGCCTCGGCCCGCACGGCCTCCAGCATGGGCGGGATCATGTTGTCGTCGCCCTTTGACGCGGCCCGCAGGGCGGCCAGCGCCGCGTCGACGGCCTCCCGGTCCCGCGCGGCGCGCCGCTCGGACAGCACCCTGCGCTGCTCGACCTCGACCTCGTGGCTGATCCGCAGGATCTCCAGCGGCTGCTCCACGGTCGAGGTGTGGCAGTTCACGCCGACGATCCGCTTGTCGCCCTTCTCCAGCTTGCGCTGGTAGTCGAAGGCCGATTCGGCGATCTCCGACATGAACCAGCCTTCCTCGATGCCCCGCAGGATGCCGGCGGTCATCGTGCCGTCGCCGCCCATCTCCCGGATCCTCGCGAAGGTCTTCTCCGCCTCGGCCTCCAGCCGGTCGGTCAGCGCCTCGACGTACCAGGAGCCGCCCAGCGGGTCGACGACGTTGACGACCTCCGTCTCCTCCATGATCACCTGCTGGGTGCGCAGCGCGATCTCGGCGGCCTTCTCCGACGGCAGCGCGAGCACCTCGTCCAGCGCGTTGGTGTGCAGCGAGTTGGTGCCGCCGAGCACGGCCGCCAGCGCCTCGATCGCGGTGCGGACGACGTTGTTGTCCGGCTGCTGGGCGGTCAGCGACACCCCCGCCGTCTGGGTGTGGAAGCGCAGCCACTGCGCCTTCTCGGTGCGCGCGCCGTACACGTCGCGCATCCAGCGGGCCCAGATGCGCCGCGCGGCGCGGAACTTCGCGATCTCCTCGAAGAAGTCGATGTGCGCGTCGAAGAAGAACGACAGGCCCGGCGCGAACACGTCCACGTCGAGCCCGCGCGACAGGCCCAGCTCGACGTAGCCGAAGCCGTCGGCGAGCGTGAAGGCCAGCTCCTGCGCGGCCGTGGCCCCCGCTTCGCGGATGTGGTAGCCCGACACCGACAGCGGCTTGTACGCGGGGATCTCGGCGGCGCAGAACTCCATCAGGTCGCCGATCAGCCGCAGGTGCGGCTCGGGTGCGAACAGCCACTCCTTCTGCGCGATGTACTCCTTGAAGATGTCCGTCTGGAGCGTGCCGTTGAGCTTCCCCACCGGCACGCCCTGCCGCTCGGCCGCGACCACGTACATGCAGAAGATCGGCACGGCGGGCCCGCTGATGGTCATCGACGTGGTGACCTCGCCGAGCGGGATGCCGTCGAACAGCAGGTCCATGTCGAGGGCCGAGTCGATCGCCACGCCGCAGTGGCCCACCTCGCCGAGCGAGCGGGGGTCGTCGGAGTCGCGGCCCATCAGCGTCGGCATGTCGAACGCCACCGACAGGCCGCCGCCCCCGGCGCCGAGGATCATCTTGTAGCGCTCGTTGGTCTGCCTGGCGTTGCCGAACCCGGCGAACTGACGGATGGTCCAGGGACGGCCGCGGTAGCCGGTGGCGTACAGGCCGCGGGTGAAGGGGAACTCGCCCGGCCAGCCGATGCGCTCGAACCTCGGGTCCTCCCCGGGCGGCCCGTAGACGGGGTCCACCTCCAGCCCCGACAGGGTCCGGAACTCGCGGTCCCGCTTGAAGGCGGCGTCGTATCGCGCCTGCCAGCGGGCCCTGCCCGCCTCTGTCGCCTCGGCGCTCGTCGCGTCCGGCTTCATGTACCCCTCCCCGGGTCTCACTCTCCGAGAAAATACTAGGACGTCCTAGTAAATTCGGCCACCACCGCTCCCCCGGCCGGCCGGTCGCCTCCCCGGTGCTCATGTCACACGTTGGTCGCGAATTGTCACGGACCTTTGACAGAGCCAGGAAATCTTCAAACATGGTCAGCGCCCTCGAAGTCCACACGGAGGTGGATGTGAAGCGCTTGACAGTCGTCGCCGCGACCGCGGCGATGGTGGCGGCAACCCTCGCCACACCCGCGCAGGCCGAACCGGCGGCCGCCGGGTCGGCGGCCCAGACCGAATACGTGGTCCTGTACAAGGAAGGCGCGGCCGCCGCGGACGCCCAGAAGGCGATCGAAGCGGCGGGCGGCAGTGTGATCAAGGTGAACACCGAGGTCGGACTGGCCACGGTCAGCACTACCAACGCCGGCTTCGTCAACGCCCTGCAGGGCGCGGCGGCCATCGAAGGGGTCGCCCGCAACCGCGTGATCGGCAGCGCGCCGGACGACGCGAAGGCGTCCGCCGCTGCGAAGAAGGCCGTGGCGAAGGCGGCCAGGAGCAAGGCCGTGGAGAAGGAGGGCCGCGGCGGCGCCACGGGCCCCAAGTGGGGCCGCAACGTCAAGGACGAGCCGCTCGCCGACCTGCAGTGGGACATGAAGCAGATCCACGCGGACCAGGCCCACAGGTTCGAGCAGGGCGACAAGCGGGTCCTCGTCGGCATCCTCGACACCGGCGTCGACGGCTCGCACCCCGACATCGCGCCCAACTTCGACCGGCGGCTGAGCCGGAACTTCACCGTCGACCTGCCCGCGGACGCCAACGGCGACAACATCGACGGGAAGTGCGAGGACGACCCCGACGGGTCCTGCACCGACCCGAACGACGTGGACGAGGACGGCCACGGCACCCACGTCGCCTCGTCGATCGCCTCCCCCATCAACAAGCTGGGCATCTCGGGCGTCGCGCCCAAGGTGACGATCGTGAACCTGCGGGCCGGCCAGGACTCGGGCTACTTCTTCCTCCAGCCCACCGTCGACGCCCTCACCTACGCGGGCGACATCGGCGTCGACGTGGTCAACATGAGCTACTACATCGACCCGTGGCTGTTCAACTGCACCGACAACCCGGCCGACAGCCCCGAGGAGCAGGCCCAGCAGCGGCTGTACATCGCCGCCACCCAGCGGGCGCTCGACTACGCCCACGCGCGCGGCGTGACGCTCGTCAGCGCGGCCGGCAACGAGGCGATCGACTACACCAAGACCAACGTCGACGCCGTCAGCCCCGACTACGCCAGCTTCCCAGGCCAGGCGGTCAGGACCCGGACCATCCCCGCGTCCTGCGTCTCGCTGCCGGCCGAGGCCGAGCACGTGATCTCGGTGTCCTCCACCGGCATCAGCAAGCGGAAGGCCTACTACTCCAGCTACGGCAACGGCTACGTCGACGTGGCCTCGCCCGGCGGCGACGTCTATGACACCGCCGGCAACACGAGGGACATCACCAAGGCCACGCTCTCGGCCTATCCCAAGGCGCTCGCCGTGGCCAACGGCGAGATCGACGAGAACGGCGACCCGACGGTGCCGTACGTGGTGAAGGACTGCAAGGGCTCCGTCTGCGCCTACTACCAGTACCTGCAGGGCACCTCGATGGCCTCGCCGCGCGCGGCCGGCGTCGCGGCGCTGATCGTCAGCCGGTACGGCAAGCACGACCGCGCCCACGGCGGCCTGACGATGGACCCCGACAAGGTGGAGGCGATCCTCAAGGGAACGGCCACCAGGACGGCCTGCCCGAACCCGCCCGCCTACACCTACACCCGTCACCTGCCGGACGGCACCACGGTGACCGCCACGCACACCTGTGAGGGCACCGCCGACAACAACGGCTTCTACGGCAGGGGCATCGTCGACGCCCTGCGCGCCGTCGGCCGCTGACGCCCTCGGGCCGGTGACGAACCCGTGGTGTGCGTCACCGGCCCACCCGGGCGGCGCGGATCAGGAGCCGCCGAGATAGGCGAGGACCGCGGCGACCCGGCGGTGGATGTCCGGGCTGGCCTCCAGCCCCAGCTTCAGGAAGATCGAGTTCACGTTCTTCTCCACCGCGGAGATCGACAGGGACAGTGCCCGTGCGATGCCGCCGTTCGACCTGCCGCGCGCCATCTCGCGCAGCACGTCACGCTCCCGGGGCGTGAACGCCTCCCGCTCTCCCCGTACGGCGCGGCGCGCCAGCAGCCCCTCCACCACCTTGGGGTCGATGACCGAGCCGCCCTCGGCGACCGAGCGGATCGCGCCGAGCAGCTCGTCGAGGTCCCCCACCCGGTCCTTCAGCAGGTACGCGAGGCCCTCCGTGCCGCCCCTGAACAGTTCGAAGGCGTAGATCGAGTCGGCGAACTGCGACAGCACGACGACACCGACGCGGGGCTCGTCCGCGCGGATCCGGTGGGCGGCGTCGATCCCCTCGAACCCCGGGCGCCAGCCCTCGCCCGGCATGCGGATGTCGGTGACGACCACGTCGGGACCGAGCCGCCTGGCCGCGTCGACCAACTCCGCCGCGCTCCCCACCGCTCCGACGACCGCGACCTCCCCCGAGCTCTCCAGCAACTGCCGGGTGCCCTCGCGTACGAGGTAGTGGTCGTCGGCGACCAGGGCGCGCAGCCTGCGCGGCTGCCTTCCGGCGGCGGGCCCGGCGGGGGGACGTTCAGACATCGGCGGTCACCCAGGCGCGCACCCGCGTTCCCTCTCCGGGCCCGGCCGTCGTCTCCAGCCCTCCGCCGAGCGCCGCCATGCGGTCGGCCAGCGTGGCCAGCCCGCGGCGTGCCACGGCCCGGAGGTCGAACCCCGTCCCGTCGTCGGTCACCGACGCCTGGAGCCTGCCGGCGTCGTGCCAGAGCCGCACCTCGATCCGGGACGCCCCCGCGTGCTTGAGCGCGTTGGCGATCGCCTCGCTGACCACGAAATACATCGCTCCCTCGATCTCGTCCGGGAACCTGCGGGTGCGCAGGGCCGGATCGGCCGTCACGGTGGTCGCGACCGGCAGGCCCGAGCACCGCCCCTCGACGGCCTCCACCAGCCCGCCCTGGCTCAGCACGGAGGGATGGATGCCGGCCGCGAGCTCCCGCAGGTCCGCCAGCGCCTGGCGGGCCTGTTCCCGCAGCAGGGCCAGGGCCTCGGCCCCGCCGCCCGTCGCGCGGGCCAGCTCCAGCCCCGCGATCAGCGCCACGAGCTGCTGCTGCACGCCGTCGTGGATGTTGCGCTCGATCCGCCGCCGCTCGGCCTCCTGGGCGTTCACCAGCCGGGCGGCGAGCGCCGCGCTGCGGATCGCGAGCCCGACCGGCACGGCCAGGGCCGCGAGCAGCCGCCGGTCGTCGCGGGTCAGCCGCCCCGCCGTCTTGGGCCCGCAGGTGATGCGCCCCAGCCCGGCCGGGACCGTGAGCACGGCCTCGCCCCGCTCCTCCCCCGCCACGACGCGGGTGCCGTCCCCGAGCTCGACGGCGGCCCAGCGGGCGTCCAGTCCCGCCCGCACCGCCTGCGCCAGCCTGCCGAGCTGCTCGACCGGCTCGGCCTCCTCCAGGTCCGGGCCCAGGCGGGACAGCAGTTCGTCGACCGTCGGGCGGACGTCGAACACGAGGTACAGACGCGAGCCCCGGACGCCGACCCTGATGTCGAGCAGGTCGTGGCGCAGCACGGCGGCGCCGATGGCGGCCGGCAGCGCCCCGACCAGGCCCAGCACCCCGACGACGTCGGCGGCGTCGTGCGGTTCCGACGCTCCGGAAAACATGATCACGACAAAGGCGCCGAGGTTGGCCAGCAGGCCCGCCACCATCCAGCCGAGCCGGCCCCGCTCGGGCGGACGGCTGTGCCGCAGACGGAGGAGAAGGCCGCCCAGCACCACCAGCGCCAGCAGGAAGGCGACCAGCTGACCGGCCGTCGCCAGCAGCGCGGCGACGAGGCCGAGCGGTCCCCGCAGCCCGAGAGGGTTGGCGTGCACGACCTCGTCCGGATAACCGGCCGGCATGAACAGCACGCCCAGCCAGTGCGCGGCGATCGCCACGGCCGCCGCGACCGCGACGACCCGCCAGCGCCGTGACGGCAGTCTCCCGTCGGGGAACAGGAGCGGCACCAACACCCACGACAGGCCGTAGAAGACCGGGAACGCCGAGCTCAGCACGGCGCCGACGACGACCGGCCAGTACGGATCAGGACCGAGCCGGAGCAGCAGGCCGATACCGAGCCCGCCCAGCCCGAGACAGTCCGCGGCCGCCAGCAGCAGCCAGCCGTAGGCGTTGTCCGGCCGCCGGGCCGCGATCAACCAGCCGAGGGCGGGCAGGAGCAGGGCGATCGACATGAACGCCCACTGCGACGCGGGGGCCGGCAGCCCCGTCTCGAGCAACGCGCCGGCGACGATCCCGGCGGCGGCGACGGCGGCCATGCCCGCCGCGAGCGGCCGGACCGCTGCCGTGGACTTCATGGCAGGCATCCTGACGGGCGCGCGCGTCCACCGTCTATGAGGTTGTCCTCACATTCGGTGCGGCTCCCCGCAGCCCGCAAGCCGGGGGTACGCCGTGTATCGGGACCGCGCAGTGATCTTTAGCGTGAGATCACGTGGCCGCCCACCGCCGCGGCGAACCGCCGACGGTCCCGCACCCGAGCGCCGGATTCCCTACCTCGAAGGAGCTCTCTCGTGCCGATCGCACCGAGATCGATGCGCAGCAGGACGATTCCCCTCATGAGCGCGGCGCTCGTGCTCGCCGCGGCGACCACCGCCGCACCCGCCGCCGCGGCTCCCGCCGCCGTCGCCGCCGGTGCGGCACTCGCGGCGCCCAGCCCCACACCCACGCCGGACATTCCGAACTCTCCGGTGGGCGAGCAGCTTCGCTGGTTCCTGGCGGCGGCCGCCGCCCTCCCGATTCCCGAGGACCAGATCAGGGCGCACTTCAGCGCCGGCTTCCTCACGCAGGTGCCCCCTGCTCAGGTCAACGAGGCCCTGAAGAGCCTGGTCGGCCTGCGGCTCGAGTCGCTGACCCAGGTCACGCCCACCGCTCTGTCCGGGGTGGTCACGACCGCCCGGGGACGTGTCCAGCTCTCCATGTCCGTCGACGGCGACGGGAGGATCGACGCCCTCCTGTTCGGCCTGGAGCAGCGCGAGGCGCCGCGGAGCTGGGCCGAGCTGGACAAGCGCCTGCGCGCGATCGCGCCCCACGTGGGGTTCCTGGCGGCCGAGGTCCGCGCGGACGGCGGATGCCGTCCCGTGCACACCGTTGCCCCGGACACCCCCCGGCCGCTCGGCTCCATGTTCAAGCTGTACGTGCTGGGCGCGACGGCCGAGCAGATCAAGAAGGGCCGGCTCTCCTGGGACACGCCCCTGACCATCCGGCCCGAGTTGAAGAGCCTGCCGAGCGGCACGCTCCAGGACCGTCCCGACAACAGCACCGTCTCCGTACGCGAGGCGGCCAAGCTGATGATCTCGATCAGCGACAACACCGGCGCCGACCTGCTGATCGACAAGGTCGGCCGCGCCCGGGTGGAGGCCCAGGCGGGGCGGTGGTCCGGCCACGCGGCGCTGAACCGGCCGTTCCTCACGACCAGGGAGCTCTTCCTCCTGAAGGCCGTCGGCTATCCGCGCCTCGCGAGGAAATACCTGTCGCTCGACCGCTCCCGGCGGTACCGCTACCTGGCCACCACCGTCGCGCGTACGCCCCTGACCGAGGTGAAGGCGTGGAACAAGCCCAGGGACATCGACAGGCTGGAGTGGTTCGCCTCTCCCGGGGACGTCTGCCGCGCCTTCTCGGGCCTGTCCGCGCTGAACACGCCGCCCCTCGGCGAGGTCATGTCGGCCAACGACGCCGGGCTCGGGCTCGACGCCAAGGCCTGGCCCACGGTCTGGTTCAAGGGCGGCTCCGAGCCCGGCGTGCTCTCCATGGGCTACCTCGCCCGTGACGCCGCGGGCAGGACATACGTGGTGACCGCGCTCACCGGCGACCCCCGCACCGCACTGGACGAGAACTCGGCCGGGGCCGAACTGCTGGCCCTCGTCCGGGGCTCGTTCGCGATGCTCGCCAAGGGCCGCGTCAGGAGCTGAAGTCGCCCGCGGCGACGCGCAGGGTCCTGAGCAGCCCGAACATCTCGTCCAGCTCGGCGTCGTCGTACATGCCCATGCAGAAACCCGCGTTCATCAGGTCGGCCGTGGCCCGCCGCACGATGTCGCGGCCCTCGTCGGTGATCTCCGCGAGCACGCCGCGGCCGTCCCGCGGGTTGCGCATGCGGCGGACCAGGCCGGCCCGTTCGAGGCGGTCCACGGTGTTGGTCACGCTCGTCGGGTGCACCATCAGCCGCTCGCCGATCTTCGACAGCGGCAGCGACCCGGCCCGGCTGAACGTGAGCAGCACGAGCGCCTCATATCGGGCGAAGGTCAGGTCGTACGGCTTGAGCAGCGTGTCCAGTTGCGCCAGCAGGATCTGGTGGGCTCTCATGATCGAAGTGACGGCGGCCATGGCGGACGACGGCCCGAACGTCGAACGCCAGGTCTCGGCAGCCCGCTCGATCGGGTCGAACGGGAGCTTGAGCGGCCGGGGGCCACCCGTGGGCGGTGGCTCTGAGCTGGGCGGAACGGACACAGCGATATACGGTAGCGCGACGGCGGCCAAGATCGACCGGCGCACCGAGCGTAACCGGCTCTATTCCTTGACCCCAGAACTCCCCCCGTGCGGGTCACGCTCCGTTATGGTTGCCACGTCGAAAGGTGAGGCGGCGGCAAACCCGGCGGCACGGGGAACCCCGTCTGCTAGAGGACGTCTCGCGGACGGGGGTCCGCGGGGGACGCGTCCGACGGCGGGCGAGGCGAGGCCGGCCGGCGAACCAGCGCCACGGGGAACGGCGTGGGTTCGCGCACCGCTCACACAGACACGGGGGAGATTCTCAATGGACAGCATCGCTGTCCCGGCGCCGCATGCGCGCCGGACTTCGGTGGCGTGGCCAGGGGCCGCGCCCTGCTGTGGGTGAGCATAGGGGCGGTTCACGCGGTGAGCTGAGACACGGCGCGCTGGTCGCGGCGACCGTGCTGTTCGTGCTCGCGCTCATCGCCGCGTGGAGCGTCCTCATTCCCGGTTTCATGGACTGGGACGACATAGTGGCGGCCGTCATCGGCTCGCTGCGCCTGACGGGACCGCTCGGAGCCGCGTTCGCGGCCTGGGTCGCGTTCCGCAGGCGCCGCGCGGAGAAGGGCCGTGTCCTGACGCCGTGGCGGGCCGCCAGGGCGCCGCTGTCGATCATCGCGGTCGTCACCGGCTCCTTCGGGGCCACCGTGCTGCTGCTCGGGCTGCGCGCCGCGCTGACCGGGCAGGGCGGGCCGCTGCTGCCCGGCGGTCTCGCGATGTCCGTCGCCGGGCTGGGGCTGTACGTCGTGGTCGGCTGGATCCTCGGCTGGCTCGTGCCGGTCGTCGTCGTCCCGCTGATCGCGGGAGCCGGCACGTTCGGGCTGTTCACCTGGCTGGCCACCGGGCCCAACTGGGCCGACCGCCTCGCGCCCGCCGCCGGGGAGCCGTACGACCTGCTCTCCGGCGTCAGCGAGACCGCCTACGCGGACCAGACGCTGTGGCTGCTGGGCCTCAGCACCGCGCTGCTCCTCGGATGGGTGGCCCTGGTGACCCGGCGGACGCTGGCGCTGGCCGCCGCGGTGATCGCCGTGCTGGCCGCGGGGACCGGCGCGGCCCGGCTCGTCACCGTGCCGCGGACGATGACGGTGAGCGAACGCCTCGTCTGCCAGGAATGGCCGATCAGCGTCTGCGTGCATCCGGCGCTGCGCGGGGGCCTGGCCGAGCTCGCCAGCGTCTTCACCACGCTCGCGATAAAGCTGGACGGCACGCCGGCCGCCTTCAAGAGGGTCGAGCAACGGGCGTACGGCGAGGGTGATCCCGCGGGGCCGGGAGTGGTCGTCGTCCACATCGACGACCTCGGGTCCGGGTACGCCCAGCGGGCGGCCGCCGAGTTTCTCGACCGCCTGGCCCGCCCCTGCCCGGGAACCGTGGCCGCGGGCTACCGGGCCATCGTCGTCGCCTGGCTGCGGGACGTCTCGCTGCCCAGCGGACCGTTGCGCGAGCACCAGGAGGCGGCCATCTGGTTCTCCGAACTGAGCAATGGCCAGCGGCGCGACTGGCTGCGCATGTTCTACTCCGACTTCGTCTCCTGCGGCCTGCAGGCCAAGCACTTCGGCGGCGGCACCCGGCCCGCCGACCCCGTCGCGTCGGGCTATCCGGTGAACCCCACCCCCGCGTACACGCCGGACTATCCGGTCGGGCCGACTCCGCGGGGTACGGCCGTCGCCACCGGCATGCCGACCGGCCCCGACCCCGGCTGGGGGCAGGGCACGGACCCGCGCGGCGGGACCGGTCCGGAATGGACCGGCCCGAGTCCGGCCGCCCCGGTGTGGCCGTCTCCCGCCGCGAGCCCCGCGGGCCAGGATCCGGCGGGTCAGGGCCCTGGTGGTCAGGGCCCGATGGGTCAGAGTCCGGTGGGTCAGGGCCCCATGGGTCAGGGGCCGGCGGGCCGCCCGGGTTACCCGGGTCCGTGGGACACGCCGAACGGCGAGGGCGCCCGGAGAGGCCGCCCATGGGCGCCAGGACCGGGACGGTCGCCGCACCCCTGGCGGCCCGGAAGGACCGGCAGGCCCGGTGACGGCGCGTCGCCTGACCGGCCCGGAGCACAGGAAAGGCCCGGAGCGCCCGGAGCGCAGGAACGGCCAGGTGCGCAGGAACGGCCCGGCGGCGTCGGCGCGAGCCCGTCACCCGCGCTGAACCGGCCCGGCCGCCCGCAGCCCGGCGCGCAGAACCGGCCCGGCGGCGCGAGCCCCTCAGCCGTCCGAGACCATCGGCCGGGCCGTCCGCGGTCCGGCGGCCCGGTTCCCGGCCGGGAGGGGCACGACGGGCGCCCCGGGCGCACCGCCCGCCCCGGAGGACGCGACGGAGGACGAGACGGAGGACGAGACGGTGGTCGTGACAGCGCTCGCGATGGCGACCGGGCCGGCGGTCGCACGGACCCCGCCCGGCCTGCCACGGACGACACCGGCGCCCGCGACGCGAGCCCCCAGGACGACTCCGGCGTGGCGGGTGTCCCCGGCACGCTCCTGGTCCCCGCCGCGTAGTCCGCGCCCCGCCCGGGGCAGAACCGGGCGCGGCGCGCGGCAGGCCGCGGGAACGCGCGGGCGAGGCGGCGCCCGGCGGACGGCCTGGACGTCAGGGCTGTAGCGGCGCCGCGCCCGGCCGGCGGGCCGGGCGCGTGAGCGCTGCGACGGAGGCCTGTCCGGTTACCGTGCCGGACGCTGCGGAGCGGCCGGTCCGGCCATCGGTCCGGACGGAAGACGGGTTTGGGAGGACCGAAGCACGGCCTGTAGGCAGAAATGATCTTGTTGAACGTGAGATCGCGGGAATACCGGGAAGATTCCCCCCGTGGATCGTCAGACCCGTCCCTCGTTCGCGCCGGCCGACTCCGGCGCCGCCGCCACCGATGCCACGGCGAGCGCCGGGGCCCCCGCAGCCCGCTCCCGGCGTGGCTGGCGGGTGCTCGCCGGCCTGCTGTTCGTGGTCCTGCTGCTCGTGGTCGGCGCCCGGCTGACCTGGTCCTGGCTCAACCCGCTGGGCGAGCAGACCATCGACCGCAGCGGCCCCGCGCTGCTCCGGTCGGTGCAGAACCTGAGCCGCTTCGAGGCCGCGACCGGCGACTTCCAGGTCATCGTCGATTTGGAGAAGGACGCCAAGTTCCTCCCAGACGCGATCAAGGGCTCCCGCACGCTCTTCGTGGGCGCCGGCACCGTGGACGCCTACGTGGACTTCTCCACGCTGCCCAAGGACGCCTTCACCGTCTCCCCCGACCGCACGGCGGTGACGGTGCGGCTGCCGCACGCCGAGCTGGAAAAGCCCAACCTCGACAACAAGCGGTCGTACGTGTTCGCCCAGGAGAGGGGCATCTTCGACCGGATCTCCGACTTCCTGTCGTCCTCGCCGCAGAACCAGCAGGAGCTCTACGTGCTGGCCGAACGCAAGATCGGCGACGCGGCCACCGCCAGTGACCTGCGCTCGCGGGCCGACCAGAACGCCAAGGCCATGCTGGAGGGCATGCTGAAGTCCCTCGGCTTCACGAGGATCACGGTCAAGTACACCGGCGAGCCCTGACCCGTCGGCCGCCGCGAGGCGAGAGCCGTACGGGCCGGGGCCCCCGGAGACCTCAGCCGGACACCTCAGCCGGACGCCTCAGCGCAGCGCGGCGATGAGGTCGTCGGCGGCGGCGTAGGGGTCGGTCTCCGCGCCGAGCAGCCGCTCGGCGAGCGCGTCGAGGCGGTCGCCGTGGAGCACGGCGAAGCGCGACCTGAGCTGGGCCAGCGCGATGGCCTCGATCTCGTCGCGGGCCCTGGCCAGCCGCCGCCTGCGGGCCTCGCCGGACTCCTCCAGATATGCCTGGTGCTTGTCCAGCGCGGCCAGCAGGTCGTCCGCGCCCTCGCCCTTGGAGGCGACGGTGGTGACGATCGGGGGCCGCCACGGCGTCTCGACGAGGCCCGTCATGTTCCGCAGCTCCCGCACGGTCGTCTGGACGCCGTCGCGGTCGGCCTTGTTCACCACCAGGACGTCGGCGACCTCGAGGATGCCCGCCTTGGCGGCCTGCACGCCGTCGCCCATGCCCGGCGCGAGGATGACGACGGTCGTGTCGGCCAGGCGGGCGATCTCCACCTCGGCCTGCCCGACGCCGACCGTCTCGACGAGGATCACGTCGCACCCGGCGGCCTCCAGCACGCGCAGCGCCTGCGGCGTGGCCCACGCGAGCCCGCCCAGGTGCCCCCGGCTCGACATGCTGCGGATGAAGACGCCGGGGTCGGTCGCGTGGTCCTGCATGCGGACGCGGTCGCCGAGCAGGGCGCCGCCGGTGAACGGGCTGGACGGGTCGACCGCCAGCACCCCCACCGTGCTGCCGCGCCTGCGGAACGCCCGGATGAGCATGCCGGTCGAGGTCGACTTGCCGACGCCGGGAGAGCCGGTCAGGCCGATGACCCTGGCCGGGTGCGGCCGGGCGGCGCCGGTGGCGAGCTCGGCCATCGCCTCGCGCAGCGCACGGCTCGCCGCCGCGGGCGCCGCAGGGTCTCCCCCCGCGGAACCGGCGGAACCGGCGGAACCGGCGGAACCGGCGGCCCGCGCGGTGTTCGCGGCGTTCGCCGCGTTCTCGACGGCGTTCTCCACCAGCGAGATCAGCCGCGCCACCGCGCGCGGCCGTCCCTGCCGCGCCTGGCCGACAAGCTCACGGACGTCCACCTGCGGCTCCGATCAGGCGCCGGGCGCCGGAACCCGGATGATCAGCGCGTCGCCCTGGCCGCCGCCGCCGCACAGGCCGGCCGCGCCGAGGCCGCCGCCGCGCCTCTTCAGCTCGTGGGCCAGCGTCAGCACGATCCGGGCGCCGGACGCGCCGATCGGGTGGCCGAGCGCGATGCCGCCGCCGTTGACGTTGACCTTGTCGAGCGGGACGCCGAGCTCCTTCGCCGACTGCAGCACGACCTGGGCGAACGCCTCGTTGATCTCCAGCAGGTCGAGGTCGCCGACGGTCAGCCCCTGCTTGGCCAGCGCCTGCGTGATGGCGTTGGCGGGCTGGGACTGCAGCGAGTTGTCCGGCCCGGCCACGTTGCCGTGCGCGCCGATCTCGGCCAGCCATTCGAGGCCCAGCTCCTCGGCCTTGGCCTTCGACATCACCACCACGGCGACGGCGCCGTCGGAGATCTGCGAGGCCGATCCGGCCGTGATGGTGCCGTCCTTGGTGAACGCCGGGCGCAGCTTCGCCAGGGCCTCGGCCGTTGTGTCCTTGCGGATGCCCTCGTCGGCGGAGAACAGCACCGGGTCGCCCTTGCGCTGCGGCAGCGGCACCGGGACGATCTCGTCGTCGAACAGGCCCTTCTCGGTGGCCTCGGCGGCGCGCTGGTGCGACCGCGCGGAGAACTCGTCCTGCTCCTCCCGGGTCAGGCCGAGCCTGGCGTTGTGGTGCTCGGTGGACTCCCCCATCGCGATCTGGTCGAACGCGTCGGTGAGCCCGTCGTAGGCCATCGCGTCCAGGATCCCGGCGCTGCCGTACTTCACGCCCTTGCGCAGGCCCGGCAGCAGGTGCGGCGCGTTGGTCATCGACTCCATGCCGCCCGCGACGACGATGTCGAACTCGCCCGCGCGGATGAGCTGGTCGGCCAGCGCGATCGCGTCGAGGCCCGACAGGCAGACCTTGTTGATGGTGAGGGAGGGCACGGTCATGGGGATGCCGGCCTTCACCGCCGCCTGGCGCGAGGGGATCTGACCGGCCCCGGCCTGGAGCACCTGCCCCATGATCACGTACTGGACCTGGCCGGGGGCGACGCCCGCCCGCTCCAGCGCCGCTTTGATCGCGATCCCGCCCAGCTCGACGGCGGACAGGTCGGAGAGTGAGCCGAGAAGCCGTCCGATCGGTGTACGTGCTCCGGCGACGATGACGGAACCAGACATTGAGACCCTCCACTACGAGATCGGGGCGACGGTGTCACCATACCCAGGAGTAGTAAGGCCGTCCGGAAGCGGGCGGCGGGACGGAACGGCGAGGGGAGACGGCGATGCTGCTGCGAATCGACCACGTGGGCGTGGCCTGCCACAACCTGGAAGAGAAGATCGAGTTCTATGAGTCCGTCTTCGGCCTGACCGTCGTCAGCCGGGAGGTGAACGAGGAGCAGGGCGTCCGCGAGGCCATGCTGCACGTGGCCGACGGCGACCAGGGCGCGTCGTATGTCCAGCTCCTCGAACCGCTGCACCCCGACACCGCCGTGGGCAGGTTCCTCGCCAAGCGGGGCGAGGGCGTGCATCATATCGGGTACGGCGTGGCGGACGTCACCAAGGCCCTGGAGGAGATCGGGGCGAAGGGCGTGCGCCTGATCGACGAGCGGCCCAGGCATGGGTCGATGGGAGCCTCGATCGCGTTCCTGCATCCCAAGGACGTGGGAGGGGTTCTCACCGAGCTCGTCGAGACGTCCAGGCGCTAGGCAAACGCAAGAAACGTTCATACGTAACAAGTCGCGCAGAAAGTCGGAGGGGGCCTCCAACGCGGCAGTACCGGAGTACGCTGGCGTACCACCGGACGTGGACGCCAAACCGGCTTCCCCGCCTCGGAACCGACCCCCCGTCCGGCCCCTGTAGCCGTCTCGACAACCAGGATCGAGCCTCATGCAGTCCGACATCGACGCCCAGCTCAACAACTTCTTCGAGGACGCCCCATCTCGCGAATTCGACGTGGTGCTCCGGGGTTATGACCGGCACCAGGTCCACGACCACCTGAAGACCCTCGACACCGAACTGCGTCAGGCCAAGGAACAGGTCAGCGCCCTCCAGCGGGAGCTGTCCGACTCGCAGCGTCAGTTGCAGGAGCAGGAGCGGCCGACGTACTCGGGTCTCGGCGCCCGCATCGAGCAGTTGCTCAGGCTCGCGGAGGAGCAGGCCACCGAGCTCGTCCAGGCGGCCAGGTCGGAGGCGAACGAGATCCGCGCCGCCGCCAAGGTGGACGCCGCCGACCTGCGGGCGGCAGCGGAGAACGAGGCGGCGGAGAAGCGGGCGCTGGCGGCGCGCGAGGCCGAGGAGATGCGCAGCACCGCCGAGCGCGACGCGGAGGAGATCCGGTCGACGGCCAGGCGTGAGTCCGACGAGCTGACCGCCACCACCGAGCGCGAGGTCGCCAAGATCCGCGCCACCGCCGACCACGAGGTCGCGGAGAAGCGGGCGGACGCCGAGCGCGAGATCGCCAAGCTGCGCACCACGACCGAGCGTGAGGTGGCCCAGCTGCGGGCCTCGACCAAGCGCGAGCGCGACGAGGTGCTCACCACGGCCAAGCGTCAGGCGGACGAGATGCGGGCCCAGGCGCAGCGGATCCTGGAGGAGTCGGAGGCCAAGCGCGCCCAGGACGAGGCGGAGTTCGAGATCCAGCTCGCCGCCCGCCGCGAGGAGGCCGAGCGGCAGGAGGCCGAGCGGCACGCCACCGCCCAGGCCAACACCCAGAAGCTGGTCGCCGAGGCCGAGCAGCGCGCCGCCACCGCCGAGCAGCGGGCCGCCAAGGCCACGCAGCAGGCCGAGCAGACCCGCCGCGAGGCCGACACCCACGCCAAGCAGCTGCTGGCCAACGCGCGCAAGAACGCCGACCAGCTCGTGGCCGACGCCAAGACCAGCGCCGACACGATAGTGACCGAGGCGAAGAACGAGGCCGAGCGCACCCGTACGGCGATGCAGCGCCAGGTGGACGAGCTCACCCGCCAGCGCGACAGCATCACCAGCCACCTCGCCCAGCTCCGTCAGCTGCTCGGCGGCGCTCCGCTGCCGGGCATGGACCCGGAGCCGGCGCCCGTGACCGCGGCCCCGCCGAAGCCGGCCCTGTCGGCTCCGCCGGTCGTGGAGAAGCCGGCCGTGCCCTCCACGCCGGCCGTCGAGCCGATCAGCTCCGCCAAGACCGACGACGACGCGGAGTGGTGGCAGGAGTAGTCACTGGCGCATTCGGGGAGTCTGACGGCTGAACGAACGGGGCCCGGCACCGCCGGGCCCCGTTGTCGTGTCCGCGCTCCCGCTTCCCGGCCCAGCCGAGTCAGTCGAGGGACTTGACGAACTCCGCGACGACGCGGTTGAACGCCTCTGGCTGCTCGATGGCGGACAGGTGGCCCGCCTTCTCGATGACGGCGAGCCGTGCCTGCGGGATGGCCTCCACCATCGCCTGGGCGTCCGGGAGCGGCGACAGCTCGTCCTCGTCGCCGACGACGACCAGCGCCGGAACAGCCAGGGACCGCAACGTGCCGAACGCGTCGGGCCGGGCGGCCATCGCCCGCTGGGCCCACGCGACGGCCGCGGGCGGGGCCGCCTGGACGAGCCCGCGGACGCGCCCGAGAACCATCCCCCTGCGCTCCCTGGTGGTCGCGCCGAGCATCGGGGGCAGCGACTCGGTCACGAGGATGCCCGTGCCGCTCTCCAGGACCGCCGCGGCGATCCGCTCCCTGTTCGCCCGGGCCGGCTCTGCGTCGGCCTGGGCCTTGGTGTCGGCGAGGATGAGGCCGCGTACGCGGTCCGGGTGGCGGCGGCACAGCGCCATCGCCACATAGCCGCCCATGGACAGGCCGCCGACCACGGCACGGTCGACGCCCTCCTGGTCGAGCAGGTGCACCACATCGTCGGCCATGAGGTCGATCGAGGGCTCGTCGTCACCGAGCACCGTTCCGCCGAAGCCGCGCAGGTCCGGCGTGATCACCCGGCAGACGGGCGCGAGGCCCTCCCTCTGGGCGAGCCACATCGCGGAGGACAGGGGGAACGCGTGGAGCAGGACGACTGGCAGGCCGCTCCCGGCGGATCGCGAGTAGAGCTGCATGCAGGTCACGGTAACGCGCCGCGCGCCCGCCACCGCCGTTCGTCACCGATTCGCGACCCCAGCCGGCCCGCCCGCCACGCTCAGACCGTGGTCGGCAGCGGCGCGGCGGCCGGGTTCACGCGCTTGACGATCTCGTTCAGCACGATCCGCACGTACGGCTCGCCGACCCACAGGTGCTTGGCCCCCTCCACGCCGACGACCTCCGCCTGCGGCGCCGACGCGAAGCGGCGTGCGGCCTCCTCCGGCCGCAGGTAGTCGTCGTGCTCCGGCACCAGGGCCACCAGCGGGCGGCCGAACTCGCCCCAGGCGACGAGGTCCTTCTCGCCGGCCCGCTTCAGCGGCGGCGACAGCAGGATCGCGCCCCGCACGATCGGGTCGCGCCCCCACTTCAGCGCCAGCTCGGTGCCGAACGACCAGCCGAGCAGCCAGGGGTTCGGCAGGTCGTGGAAGTCGGCGTACTCCAGGGCGGCGGCGACGTCCCACCGCTCCGCCTCGCCGCCGTCGAAGGACCCCTGGGAGGTGCCACGGTCGGAGGTCGTGCCCCGGGTGTTGAAGCGCAGCACCGCGATGTCGGCGAGCGCGGGCAGCCGGTAGGACGCCTTGCGCAGCACGTGGCTGTCCATCATCCCGCCGTGGGTGGGCAGAGGATGCAGGCAGACCAGCGTCGCCACCGGCGGCCGGCTCTCCGGGAGCGCCACCTCGCCGACGAGGGTCAGCCCGTCGGCCGTCTGCAGCTCGATGTCCTCGCGCCGGGCAGGCAGCACCGTGGACGCCCTGATGTCCATTCCCACTCCGAAAGCTCGTGTCAGTAACGGCTGCGGCCCGGACCCCGGTTGGCCCGGTTGCGCCAGCACGTGGTGTGCCAGTGCCGCCGCTCGTCCTCTCCCCCGGACCAGGCCGGCCAACTCACCACGTGCGGCAGCCCGGGCCTGATCTCCTGCTCGCACCCCGGGCACCGGTACGCCTTGCCCTGGGCGGCGCCGGAGACGTTGCGGACGACCCACTCGCCGTCGTGCGCGCTCTCCACGCGGTCCACCCCGGCCACCTGGGGGCCCATCGGCCGTACGGCACGGCCGTCCGGGCGTTCGAACGGGCCGCGGCGGCGGGCACGGCGGGGACTCACGGCGGGCATCCTTCCGGGGGGTTCATGTCAGGCAGAACGGGAGATGACGGCCCATTCTTCCAGCACTGGCTCAACCGGCGTACGCGCGGATGCCCCGGACGCGGGCCGTGACGAGCCGCCGGACCCGGCGACGCCGGGCGCCCGCGACGTCCGCGCCATGACGGACAGTGTCCCAGAACGCCTCCGGACCTCCGTAACCCCGGTAGGGTTGGCGCACATGCGGCTGGTCATCGCGCGGTGCAGCGTGGATTACGTGGGACGGCTCACCGCCCATCTCCCCATGGCACCTCGGCTCATCCTGATGAAGGCGGACGGAAGCGTGTCGATTCACGCGGACGACCGCGCGTTCAAACCCCTGAACTGGATGAACCCTCCCTGCAAGGTCCGCGAGGAGACGATCGACGGGGTGGTCACCTGGTCGGTCGTGCACGGCAAGACCGGTGAGAAGCTCGTGCTGACGATCGAGGAGATCCTGCACGACTCCAGCCACGAGCTGGGCGTCGATCCGGGCCTGCGCAAGGACGGCGTCGAGGCGCACCTGCAGGAACTGCTCGCCGAGCACATCACCACGCTCGGGGACGGCTGGACGCTGGTGCGCAGGGAGTACATGACCGCCATCGGCCCCGTGGACATCCTGTGCCGCGACCACCTCGGCGGCGCGGTCGCCGTCGAGATCAAGCGGCGCGGCGACATCGACGGCGTGGAGCAGCTCACCCGCTACCTCGAACTGCTCAACCGCGATCCGCGCCTGGCTCCGGTCAAGGGGATCTTCGCGGCCCAGGAGATCAAGCCGCAGGCCCGCGTGCTCGCCGCCGACCGCGGCATCGAGTGCGTGACGCTCGACTACGACGCCCTGCGCGGCATCGAGCCGGAGAACCCCACGCTGTTTTGACCCCGGCCCGTGTCCACCGTATGGAGGACACCGGTCATCGTCCGATCGAGGGTGTTCCGTGATCCTCGCGCGGTGGATTCTTGGGGCATGGAACACGCCATACGCGTACGGGGCCTGACGAAACGATACGGCGAGGTCCAGGCCGTCGCGGGCCTGGACCTCGACATCGAGCACGGCGAGGTGTTCGCCGTCCTCGGCCCGAACGGCGCCGGCAAGTCGACAACGGTCGAGATCCTGGAGGGCTACCGCAAACGCGACGCGGGTGAGGTCACCGTGCTGGGGCAGGACCCGGCCCGGCCGACGCGCGAGTGGCGGTCTCGCATCGGCATCGTGCTGCAGACCGCCGACGACCGGGCGGAGCTGACCGTGCGGGAGACCCTGCGGCACTTCGCCACCTACTATGCGAACCCCCGCGATCCTGACGAGCTCATGGAGCAGGTCGGGCTCACCGAGAGCGCGGGCAAACGCATCCGCCAGCTCTCCGGCGGCCAGCGGCGGCGGGTGGACGTCGCCCTCGGCGTCATCGGCCGTCCCGAGCTGCTGTTCCTGGACGAGCCGACGACGGGCTTCGACCCCGAGGCGCGGCGCCGGTTCTGGGAGCTCATCGAGGGACTTGCGCACGACGGCACGACGATCGTGCTGACCACCCACTACCTGGAGGAGGCCGAGACGCTGGCCGACCGGGTGGCGGTCGTGGCACGCGGACGCGTGGTGGCCGAGGGCGACCCCGCCACCCTGGGCGGCCGGGCCACCGCGAAGGCCAGGGTGAGCTGGTCGGACGGCGAGATCGAGACCGACAACCCCACCGCGGCCGTCCTGGAGCTGTCGCGTCGGTACGACGGGGAGATCCCCGGACTCTCCGTCACCCGGCCCACGCTGGAGGACGTCTACCTCCGCCTCATCGACTCAGCGGATCCGCTTGCCGGCGGCGTCCCGGAGACCGCAGTCACGATTGGAAGTGCGTCATGACCGCCACCCCCGCGGCCGTCGTCCCGCGTGCGGCCGCACCCCTGCCGTCCCCGCTCAGGATCGCGCTGGCCCGCGCGGCCGTCGAGACGAAGGTGCTGTTCCGGGAGAGGGACGCCGTCGTCTTCACCTTCGCCTTACCGATCGTGTTCCTGGTGCTGTTCGCCTCGATCTTCTCCGACAGCGCCCAGGGGACCGGCGTCACCGTCGCCCAGCTCTACACCGCCGGCCTGATCGGCTCGGGCGTGATGGGCACGGGGTTCCAGAACCTCGGCATCGGCATCGCCGGCGACCGGGAGGACGGCACGCTGAAGCGGCTCGTCGGGCTGCCGATGCCGCGCGCGGCGTACTTCATCGGGAAGATCGCCAGCGTGCTGGTCATGACGGTGCTCCAGGTGGCCATCCTGCTCACCATCGCCGTGCTGTTCTACGGCCTGGAACTGCCGGCCGAGGTGTCGGCCTGGGCCACGTTCGCCTGGGTGTTCGTGCTCGGCGTGTCGGCGGCGTCCGTGCTCGGCATCGCCGTCAGCGGCCTGCCCCGCTCCGGCAAGAGCGCGACCGCGGTGATCAGCCTGCCCTTCGTGGTGCTGCAGTTCGTCTCCGGGGTCTTCATCCCCATCACGGAGCTGCCCGACTGGCTGGTCAACGCCGCCTCGATCTTCCCGCTGAAGTGGATGTGCCAGGGGTTCCGGTCCGTCTTCCTGGGCGACGCGGGGGCCGCCCTGGAGCTGACCGGGTCGTACGCGCTGGGCAAGATCGCCCTGGTCCTGGCCGCCTGGCTGGTCGGCGGTCTCGTGCTGTGCGTGACGACGTTCCGCTGGAAGGGGCGGCGCGACGGATGAGCCCGATCGCGGAGCGCGGCGCCGGCCGATCTCCGGGCAGGCGGGGCCCCGCCCCTGGCGCCGGGTGCGCGAGGCCCGGAGGGACCGCCACGGACGCGCACGCCTGGAAGACCTCCGCCGGGTGGGAGCTCCTCTTCGGCCTGACCCTGGCCGTCACCGCCGTGTTCGTCGCCGTGACCGACGCGCCGGTGGCGGCCAGGGCCGCGGCCGTCGGCGGGCTCGCGGTGCTCACCGTGGCGTACGCGCTGCTCGGGCGCCGGTCGATGATGCTGGACGGCGAGGAGGACCGCCGGGCCCTGCTCTACTGGGCCCTGGTGGTGGCGGTCTTCGTCCCGGCGGCGCTCCTGGTGTCGTCGGTGTCGTTCGTGCTGTTCGCCCTGTGCCCGCAGGCGTTCATGATGCTGCGGGTGCGGCGCGCCGTCGTGGTCGTGCTGATCCTCAACCTCGCCCCGGTCTGCCGGTTCCTGGTGAACGCCCGGTGGGACCGGGACGAGGTGGTGATGTTCGCCGGCTCGGTGGCGCTGATCCTGACGTTCACGCTGGTCTTCGGGCCGTGGATCACCCGGATCATCGAGCAGAGCGCGGAGCGCGCCCGGCTCATCACCGAGCTGGAGTCGAGCCGGGCCGAGATCGCGCGCCTGTCGGCGGAGCGGGGCGCGCTCACCGAGCGGGAGCGGCTGGCCGGGGAGATCCACGACACCCTGGCCCAGGGGCTGACGAGCATCATCATGCTCGTCCAGGCGGCCCAGGCCCAGCCCGACCCCTCGCGCCATCTCGCCCTCGCCGTACGGACCGCACGGGAGAACCTGGCCGAGGCCCGCGGCCTGATCGAGGCGCTCACACCGGCGCCGCTCGACGGCTCCACGTTGGAGGAGGCGCTGCGGCGGGTCACCGCCAGGCTCGGGGAGGAGGCGGGCATCGGCGCGGTGTTCACGGTGGAGGGCGCGTCGCGGCCGCTGCCCGCCGGCGTCGAGGTGGTGCTCCTGCGGGCCGCCCAGGAGGGCCTGGCGAACGTGCGCAGGCACGCCGAAGCAGCCTCGTCGGTCGCGGTGACCCTGGAGTACGGCCCCTGCCACGTCACGCTCCGGGTCGGCGACGACGGCGCGGGGTTCCGCACGGGAGCCGAACACGGATACGGTCTGCGCGCGATGCGGTCGCGGGTCGAGCAGGAGGGCGGCACGTTCGGCGTCGAGAGCCTCCCCGGCCGGGGCACCACCCTCAGCGTCACCGTGCGCTCCTCCCCCGCCGCCGATCCCGGTGATCCCGCCGAATCCGACACGACAGTCCCTTGAGCCGCAGGGAGCACGCCATGTCCGCCTCGTCCCTTCCGCCCGTCTCGTCCGCGTCCGCCGACCCCGTGGTCCGCGTGCTGATCGTCGACGACCACCCCGTCGTACGCGAGGGGTTGCGCGGGATGCTGGAGTCCGATCCGGCGATCACGGTGGCCGGCGAGGCGGGATCCGGCGAGGAGGCCGTGGCCCGCGCCGCGGCGCTCGTACCCGACGTCGTCCTGATGGACCTGCGGATGCCCGGCGGGGACGGCGTGAGCGCGACGACGCGCATCCTCGCGGCCCGGCCCGAGATCCGGGTGATCGTGCTCACGACCTACGAGACCGACCAGGACATCGTCCGGGCCGTCGAAGCCGGCGCCGCCGGCTACCTGCTGAAGGACACCTCCCGGGCCGACCTGCTCGCCGCGATCACCGCCGCGACGCGCGGGGAGACCGTGCTGTCGCCCTCGGTGGCCACCAAGCTCGTCACCCGCCTGCGCGCCCCCGCCGCGACCGCGCTGTCCCGGCGTGAGACGGAGGTGCTGGCGCTGGTCGCGCGGGGGCTGACCAACGCGGAGATCGGCAAGGCGCTGTTCATCAGTGAGACCACGGTGAAGACGCATCTGCTGCGGGTCTTCACGAAACTCGGCGTCTCCGACCGCACCGCCGCGGTGACGACCGCCCTGGCGCGCGGGCTGCTGTAATTGCCGATGCAATTGCAGCGAGGCCCGTGTATCTCAATTGGTAAGCGTGCTGACCTCTTGACGGCCTTGTCAAGCTAATGACCGTCTTTGGCATAGCCCGAAAGTGCTTATTTCTCAGCACTTCCGCAAAAAGGATCTTGCGTTCATAATGGGGACTTCTGGGGGGACCATGACAGGGTGAGGTGAAAAGTGGCGGGACGGGACTATCGGGGGATGTCGGCTGCCGAAAGGCTTGCAGACAGGAGGGAAAGGCTCATATCGGCCGCATACACCCTGTTCGCCCAACCCGGCTTCCACGCCACCACCATCGAGAGGCTGTGCGCGACGGCGCGCATCTCCAATCGCGCCTTCTACGAATGCTTCTCCAGCCGTGAAGACCTGATGCGCGCGGTTTACGAGCGGTGCATCGAGGAGACCCTCGCGTCGGTCACCGAGGCCATCGACACGGCCCCGCCCACGCTCGACGACAGAATCGTCGCCGGCATCGGCGAATACATCCGCTTCGTCACCAAGGACGTGCGGCGCGCCCGTCTGATGCACCTGGAGGTACGGCGGGCGGGCAACGTGCTCAGCGGCGCCCGTCAGCAGGCGGTGGCGTCGTTCACCAAGGTCATAGAGTCCTCGGCGCGGGGTGCGGCCCGCATGCCTCCCCTCGATCTCCACCTGCTGGCGCTCGGCCTCATCGGCGCCATCACCGAGTTACTCATCGAGTGGGTGATGACCGAACCGTCCCCACCCACGGAACAGCTGGTCGACACCGCCGTGTACATCTTCCGCCGCACCTTCTCCTCCGACGGTCCCCTGACGGCCTCCTCCCAGTGACCCGTGGCGGCCTCCTCCCGGCGAAGCGGAGCGCGGCGACTACCCTGAGCGGCATGACCCGAGCCGACAACGACAAGCCGGTCGTCCTGTCCAAGATCTACACGAAGACGGGCGACGACGGCACGACCGCACTGGGCGACATGAGCCGCACCCGCAAGACCGACCCCCGCCTGGCCGCCTACGCGGACGTGGAGGAGGCCAACGCCGCCATCGGCGTCGCTCTCGCCACAGGCGGCCTGTCCGAGGACGTCACGGCCGTCCTGAGCCGGGTGCAGAACGAGTTGTTCGACGTCGGCGCCGATCTGTGCACCCCTGTCGTCGAGAACCTCGAATTTCCGCCGCTGCGGGTCGAGGAGCCGTACGTCGCCTGGCTGGAGGAGCAGTGCGACCGGTTCAACGCGGAGCTGAAGCCGCTGCGCAGCTTCATCCTGCCCGGTGGCGCACCCGCCACGGCCTTCCTCCACCTCGCCCGCACGGTCGTACGGCGGGCCGAGCGGTCGGCCTGGGCGGCGCTGGAGGCGCACGACGACGTGAACCCCCTGACGGCCACGTATCTGAACCGCCTGTCCGACCTGATGTTCATCCTCTGCCGCGTGGCCTCCGCCGGCGACGAGATCCTCTGGAAGCCCGGCGCCACCCGCTGAGTCGCTGTAAAACTGCCCGCGCGCGGTCAGGCGGCGTCGAGGTGGGCGCTCGGCGGGGCGGACTCCAGCCAGGCGAGGAAGCCGGTGAGGGCGTCCTCGCTCATCGCGAGCGACAGCGGGCCGCGCTCGGCGGAGCAGACGACGGTCCAGTAGCCGGCGGGGCCCTCACCCGTGTCGAGCATCCTCCGGCTGGAAACGGTGAGGCCGCGCCTCGCGATCGCGTGGCGCGGCCTCAGACCGAGTCCCAGGAACGGGATCCAGTGGAGCTCTCCCCCTACGTAGCGGGCGACCCCGCTCTTCCAGCCCCCCTGGCCGTCCCGTACTCGACAGACGATCGTGCCCCGGGCCCGTGCCAGGACGAAGCCCCGGATGACGAGGAGCGCGGCCACGGCGAAGACGCCCGTGAGTATCCCAAGCGCCGCCACTGGCCGCCCTCCTCCTGTCGTGTCAGACCTCTTCGCCGGCCGCCCGCAGCCGGGCAGCCGCACGCTTGGCCTGCAGTCGTGCGTCCGTGTCCTCCTGGTCGGCCTCGATCGAGGCCTGAGCACGCTGCAGCGCGTCCTTGGCCCGCGCGACGTCGACCTCGGAGCCGAGCTCGGCCGCCTCCGCCAGGATCGACACGTCGTTGTCGGCGACGGAGATGAATCCGCCGTGCACCGCGGCCACGAGGTCGCCTTCGTCGCCGCGCTTGACGCGCAGCACCCCGCCCTCGACGAGGACACCGAGAACGGGAGCGTGGTTCGGCATAATACCGATCTCGCCGTCCACGGTCTTGGCAATGACCATGTCGGCCTCGCCCGTCCAGATCTCACGTTCCGGCGACACGACGCCCACGCGAAGCTTTGCCACTTCTCAGCTCCCTTTCGACGGACGCCTGTACGGCGCGGCCGCGGCCGTGCCGTACAGGCGTCGAAGGCGTCCTAGCGCTCGAGTTCCTTCGCCTTGGCGATGGCCTGCTCGATGCCGCCGACCATGAAGAAGGCCTGCTCGGGCAGGTGGTCGTACTCGCCGGCGCACAGGCCCTTGAACGAGGCGATGGTCTCGTCCAGCGGCACGAACTCGCCCGGCTGGCCGGTGAACGCCTCGGCGGCGTACATCGGGTGGGACAGGAACCGCTCGATGCGGCGCGCCCGCTGAACGGTGACCTTGTCCTCTTCGGAGAGCTCGTCGATGCCCAGGATGGCGATGATGTCCTGCAGTTCCTTGTACTTCTGCAGGATTCGCTTGGTCTCCTGGGCGACCGCGTAGTGCTCCTCACCGATGATCTGCGGGTCGAGGATCCGCGAGGAGGAGTCGAGCGGGTCCACCGCGGGGTAGATGCCCTTCTCCGAGATCGGCCGGGACAGAACGGTCTGCGCGTCGAGGTGCGCGAACGCGTTGTGCGGCGCCGGGTCGGTGATGTCGTCCGCGGGCACGTAGATCGCCTGCATGGAGGTGATCGAGTGACCGCGGGTGGAGGTGATGCGCTCCTGGAGCACGCCCATCTCGTCGGCGAGGGTCGGCTGGTAACCCACGGCGGACGGCATGCGGCCGAGCAGCGTGGACACCTCGGAACCCGCCTGGGTGAAGCGGAAGATGTTGTCGATGAACAGCAGCACGTCCTGCTTCTGCACGTCGCGGAAGTACTCCGCCATGGTCAGAGCGGACAGCGCCACCCGCAGACGGGTGCCCGGGGGCTCGTCCATCTGGCCGAAGACGAGCGCGGTGTCCTTGAGGACGTCCGCCTCCTCCATCTCCAGCCACAGGTCGTTGCCCTCACGGGTGCGCTCGCCGACGCCCGCGAACACCGAGGTGCCCGAGAACTTCAGCGCGACGCGGCGGATCATCTCCTGGATCAGAACGGTCTTGCCGACGCCCGCGCCGCCGAACAGACCGATCTTGCCGCCCTTCACGTACGGCGTGAGCAGGTCGATGACCTTGATGCCGGTGGGCAGCATCTCCGTACGGGCCTCGAGCTGGTCGAACGCCGGGGCCGGACGGTGGATCGGCCACCGCTCGTTGACCTCGATGGAGGCCTTGGGCGCGTCCAGCGGCTCGCCCAGCGCGTTCCACACGTGGCCCTTGACCGAGTCGCCGACCGGCACCGAGATCGCCGCACCGGTGTCGGTCACGGCCGCACCGCGGACCAGGCCGTCGGTGGGCTGCATCGAGATGGCCCGGACGATGTTGTCGCCGAGGTGCTGGGCGACCTCCAGCGTCAGGGTCTTGGTCTCGCCGCCGAGCGTGACGTCGACGGTGAGCGCGTTGTAGATGTCCGGCATGGCCTCGACGGGGAACTCCACGTCGACGACCGGACCGGTGACGCGGGCGACACGGCCCACGGTGGTCTCAACAGTCTGTGCGGTCATTTCACTCTTTCCCCGCTGCGGCGTCAGCCAGCGCGTTCGCGCCACCGACGATCTCGCTGATTTCCTGGGTGATCTCGGCCTGACGCGCCTGGTTCATCTGCTGGGTGAACACGCGGATGAGCTCGTTGGCGTTGTCGGTGGCCGACTTCATCGCGCGGCGCCGGGCGGCGTGCTCGGAGGCGGCCGACTGCAGCAACGCGTTGTAGATGCGCGACTCGATGTAGCGCGGCAGCAGCGAGTCGAGCACGTCACCGGCCGTCGGCTCGAACTCGTAGTAGGGCGGGATGCCCTCCGGGGGCGTCTCCGCCTCCTCGACCTCGAGCGGCAGGATCCGCTTGACGATCACGTTCTGCGTCAGCATCGAGACGAACCCGGTGTAGACGACGTGGATCTCGTCGATCCCGTCCTCCGCCTTGAACGCCGTGATGAGCGCGTCGGCGATCTCCTTGGCGTTGGCGTAGGTCGGGTTGTCGGAGAAGCCGTCCCACTCGCCGAACATCTCCCGGCTGCGGAAGCGGTGCCAGGTGAGGCCCTTGCGGCCCACGACGTACGGCTTCACGGTCAGGCCGCGCCCGGTCAGGTGGCCCTTCAGCGCGTCGGCCTCACGGAGGATGTTGGCGTTGTAGCCGCCGGCGAAGCCGCGGTCGCTGGTGACGATCAGGACGCCGGCCGATGCCGGCTGCTCCTTGGCCACCGTGAGCGGGTGGTCGACGTTCGTCGTGTTCGACAGGACCGCCGACACCGCGTGGGTGATCTCCCGCTCGTACGGCACGGCCGCCTGCATCCGCTGCTGCGCCTTGACGATGCGCGACGAGGCGATCAGCTCCTGCGCGCGGGTGATCTTCGCGGTGGACTTGACCGACTTGATCCGCCGCCGCAGCTGTCGAAGCTGGGCACCCATGGGTTACTTCGCCTCAACCTTGCGAACGTGCTTGACGACCTTCTCCTGGCCGACCTCGCTGGCGTCCAGCGCATCCACCGGCTCGTCGTTGACGAGCAGCTCACCGCTGGAGGTGGTGAAGCCCTTCTTGAACTCCGTGATGGCGTCCTTGAGGGTGGTCACCGTGTCGTCCGTCAGCTCCTTGGTCTCGCGGATGCTGTCGAAGACACCCTTCTGGGCGGTGCCGAGGTAGTCGAGGAACTCGGCCTCGAAGCGCCGGATGTCCTCGACCGGCACGTCGTCCAGCTCGCCGGTGGTGCCGGCCCACACCGAGACGACCTGCTTCTCGACCGGGAACGGGCTGTACTGCGGCTGCTTGAGCAGCTCGACCAGGCGGGCGCCGCGCTCCAGCTGGGCACGGGAGGCCGCGTCCAGGTCGGAGGCGAAGGCCGCGAAGGCCTCCAGATCGCGGTACTGGGACAGCGACAGACGGAGCGTGCCGGCCACCTTGCGCATGGCCTTGACCTGCGCGGAACCGCCGACTCGGGAGACCGAGACACCGACGTTGATCGCCGGGCGGACACCGGCGTTGAACAGGTCGGTCTCCAGGAAGCACTGGCCGTCGGTGATGGAGATGACGTTGGTCGGGATGAAGGCCGACACGTCGTTGCCCTTGGTCTCGATGATCGGGAGACCGGTCATCGAGCCGCCGCCCATGTCGGCCGAGAGCTTGGCGCAGCGCTCCAGCAGACGCGAGTGGAGGTAGAAGACGTCGCCGGGGAACGCCTCACGGCCCGGCGGACGGCGCAGAAGCAGCGACACGGCGCGGTAGGCGTCGGCCTGCTTGGTCAGGTCGTCGAAGACGATCAGGACGTGCTTGCCCTGGTACATCCAGTGCTGGCCGATGGCAGAACCGGTGTACGGGGCGATGTACTTGTAGCCCGCGGGGTCGGAGGCCGGAGCGGCGACGATGGTGGTGTACTCCAGCGCGCCCGCCTCCTCGAGGCGGCCCCGCACCTGGGCGATCGTGGAGCCCTTCTGGCCGACGGCGACGTAGATGCAGCGAACCTGGCGGCTCGGGTCGCCGGAGAGCCAGTTCTCCTTCTGGTTGAGGATCGTGTCGACCGCGATCGCGGTCTTGCCGGTGCCGCGGTCGCCGATGATCAGCTGACGCTGGCCGCGGCCGATCGGCGTCATGGCGTCGATCGCCTTGAGGCCGGTCTGCAGCGGCTCCTTCACCGGCTGGCGCTGGACCACCGAGGGGGCCTGCAGCTCAAGGGCGCGGCGGCCCTCGGCGGCGATCGGGCCCTTGCCGTCGAGCGGGTTGCCCAGGGGGTCGACCACGCGGCCGAGGAAGTCGTCGCCGACCGGCACCGACAGGACCTCGCCCGTGCGGCGGACCTGCTGGCCCTCCTCGATGCCGCTGAAGTCGCCCAGGACGACCGCACCGATCTCGCGGACGTCGAGGTTCAGCGCCAGGCCACGGGTGCCGTTCTCGAACTCGAGCAGCTCGTTCGCCATCGCCGAGGGCAGACCGGAGACATGGGCGATGCCGTCGCCGGCGTCGACGACGGTCCCGATCTCCTCGCGCGCGGCACCTTCCGGCTCGTACGCCTGGACGAAGCGCTCAAGGGCGTCCCGGATCTCGTCCGGCCGGATCGTAAGCTCCGCCATCTCTTTCTTGTCTCCCTATTCGCCTCAGCCGGCCAACCGGCGGCGGACTTCTTCGATACGTCCGGCGATCGTGGTGTCGATGTAGTCGTCTCCGACTCTGACGGAGAACCCACCGAGCACCTCCGGGTCCACCTCGACGTTCAGGTGGACGTCTCGCCCGTAGGTGGTTCGCAGCCAGGCCGCGAGCCGCTGCTTCTGCTGCTGTGAGAGCGGCACCGCGCTGCGGACCACGCCCACCAGGCGCTCGCGCGCCCGCGCGACGATCCAGCCGAACTCCTCCAGTGCCGTCTCCAGGCTACGTCCCCGCGGGTGCACAACAGCCTGCGTGACGAGCCGGAGGGTGGAGGAGGCGGCCTTCCCGCCGAGCAGCGTGGCGAGCAGGTCGCGCTTGCGCTCGGCCGGAACGGCCGGGTCGCTGAGCGCGCGGCGCAACTCCGGGTTGGCGGCGAGGATGCGGCCGAAGCGGAACAGCTCGTCCTCGACGTCGTCGAGGCGGCGCTCCGACTCGGCCTCGGCGGCCGCGGACATCACGCCGACGCGCTCCAGGGCGTCCGGCAGGTCGCCGGCCTTGGACCACTTGGCCCTGACCGCGGCGACCGCGATCTCCAGCGCGGCCTCGCCGACCTTCCCCTGCAGCAGGGAGCGCAGGACGCTCTCCTTCTGCTCCGCCGGGCGCGAGGGGTCGGAAAGACCCCGGCGCAGCCCGTGCTCACGGTCGAAGAGGTCGGCGACGGCGAACAGCTCCTCGGCGAGGGCGCCGAGGTCGGCGGTCGCGGCGACGGTGTTGAACCGCTCCTCGACCTCCGTTAGGGCGGTCCTGCTGAGGCCGCGCATCAGCGGACCGCCTCCGGACGGCCCTCGAGCTCTTCGAGGAACCGGTCCACGATGCGACGCTGGCGGGCCTCGTCCTCGAGCGACTCGCCGACGATGCGGCTCGCCAGCTCGGTGGACAGACGCCCGATCTCACCGCGCAGCTGAGTGAACGCCTGCTGGCGGTCGGCCTCGATCTGCGCGTGGGCCGCCTCGATGATGCGCCGCGCCTCGGCCTGGGCCTCCTCGCGGAGCTCGGCCTTGATCGCGGCGCCCTGCTCGCGGGCCTCCTCGCGCAGGCGAGCCGCCTCCTGGCGGGCCTCCGCGAGCTGCGCCCGGTACTGCTCCAGAGTGCGCTGGGCTTCGGCCTGGGCGTCCTCGGCCTTCTTGATGCCGCCCTCGATAGCCTCGGTCCGCTCGGCCAGCGTCTTCTGGATGCGCGGGGTGAGGATCTTTCCGACGACGAGGAAGACCACGAGGAAGGCGAAGCTGCCGACGACCAGCTCGTAAGCGTGCGGGATGAGAGGGTTCTCCGCCCCCTCAGCCGCCAGGAGCGTAGCTGCCAGAGTCATGGGTGCAGCCTTCCGTCAGAGTGGGTACGTCAGCTCGTGGGGTAGATGAAGGGGGCGACGAGGCCGATGAGGGCCAGCGCCTCGGTGAGGACGAAGCCGAGCAGCATGTTCTGCCGGATGAGGCCGTACGCCTCGGGCTGGCGGGCGATGGCCTGCACGCCCTGGCCGAAGATGATGCCCACGCCGATGCCGGGGCCGATGGCGGCCAGGCCGTAGCCGATGGCACCAAGGTTGCCGATGACGCCGGTGGCCGCAGCGAGAACGCTCATTCGTCTTTTCCTTTACTGGTCGGCCGGTGAGTGTCGTCTCACCGGTCTGGTCTACGTAAGGGGCGGGTCTCGGAGATCCGTCAGTGGTCGGGGTGCAGCGAGCCACCGATGTACATGGCGGCCAGCAGGGTGAACAGGAAAGCCTGAAGGAACTGGATGAACATCTCGAAGCCGGTCATCGCGATCGTCATGACCGCGCCCACGACACCGAGGCCCGCGCCAAGCGGGGTCAGCTTCTCGAAGAGGAACCAGAAGCCGACGGCGCTGAAGAAGGCCAGGATCAGGTGGCCGGCGAACATGTTCGCGAAGAGTCGCACGGCGTGCGTGAAGGGCGCGATGATCAGGTTCGACAGGAACTCGATCGGCGCCAGCAGCACGTAGATCGGCTTCGGCAGTCCGGGCGGGAACATCATGTTCTTGAAGTAGCCACCGAGGCCCTGGTGCTTGATACCCAGATAGATCTTGATCACGTAGATCAGAACCGCGAAGACCACCGGGAACGCGATGTGCGACGCGACCGGGATCTGGATCAGCGGGACGACGCCGAAGAGGTTCCACAGCAGGATCAGGAAGAACAGGCTGAGCAGCAGCGGCATCCACCGCTCGGCGTCCTTGCCCAGGAACGGGCGAGCGACCTGGTCGCGGACGAACTGGTAGCCCATCTCGCCGATGTTCTGCATGCCCCGGGGCACGAGCTTGGGGTTGGCGAAGGCGCTCCACGCGAGGGCGCACACCACGATGGCGCCGAAGACCGCCATGAGCACCGGCTTCGTCAGCCAGTACGGCGCACCCTCGTAGAGGGGTGGGAAGTCGAAGATGGACGGTCCCGGCGCCGTGAAGTCCTCGGCGACGAGCATGAGGGGGGTCACTTGGCCACCTCGCCTGCCTGCTCGGGGCCGAATGCCCGAAGCATGTGCTTGTTCGTCCGTTCGCTACGCTCGCGCACGGGCGTTCCCTTCAACGATTGGATCAACAGAAGAGCGTGGGAAGCGGGCCGGCTGTCAGCGGCCGTACTTCAGATAGACGAGGTAGGCAGCCAGCCCGACCCCGAGAATGACGCCTATGGGGATGAACGCATGCACGCCGGTCCACCAGCTCAGCAACCAGCCGAGGCCGCCCCATACCAGGATCCCGGACAGCAGATAGCTCGGGACCGACCAGGCGGCGTCGGCGAAGTCGCGGCCGTCGGTCTCGGGCCTGCGCTCCTGTTCGCTCATCGCGCCACGACGATAGCAGGAGCCATGCGGACTAGTCATATCGGGCTGCCCCGTACGCGTGGTCATCCGCGGCCCTGCCCGGGAACCTTCGCCTCAGGCTCCACATAAAGCATCTTCAGTTTCATGAATCCGCGCATCTCACCGATGGTCCACGTGAGCGTGCACGCGATGACGCTCAGCGCGAACACCCGGGAGTCGAACGCGGTCGTGCCGGAGAAGGCGTTCATCATCGCCATGATCGCGAGGATCTTGACGACGTAACCCAGCACGGCGGCCGCCATCATCGCCATGGGCGAGACCCGGCCGGCCCAGGAGACGACGACCAGGCCGACGGTGAAGAAGGCGGCGACGAGGACGAGACCGATGCCGGCGCCCAACGCACCCTTGGCCCCGGTCGTGAACACCGCGACGAGCGCGGCGAGGAGACCGACGATCAAGGTCGGCACGGCGGCGCCCTTGAGAACGCGCACGTCGTTGGCCTGCATGGGACTCCAGAATCGGTTGTCAAACGAGCGATTGCTACCTGCTGGGGCGTTGTTGGCCTTGCCCCTTGCTAGTGAAAGCTATCACAAGCCCCGGAGTGCCGCCTTTACCTGGCGTTTCGGGTCGCCGCCGACCTGCGGGGACGGCTCAGAGGAAGGTCCCGGTGTCGGCGCGGGAAGTGGTGGGAGGGACGCCCGGGGAATCCGGAGCACCCTGCCCGGGGTAGGGATGCCGGCCCGGCGCCGGGAGTCTTCCGGGGACCGCCTGGCCGGAGGCGGCGGGAGCGGCCCGACCGGGGGTGACGGGCGGGGCGGGCGGGGGGACGACGGGGTAGACGAGCGTGTCGTGCTCCGTCGTCCCGCGTCTGGCGGAGCCGGGGCCGGACGAGCAGCTCCCGGCCGGACGCGCTCCGATCCGCTGGTCGCTCTTGGGGTCCTGCGTCGCGGCGCGGCGCGACCGCCACCGCGGCAGGCCCATGATCACCAGCACCGCCACCGCGAGCACGATCGTCATGGGGAACACGATCAGCGGCACGCGGCCGATCGACAGGCCCACGATCGCGAAGGCGAACAGGAACGTCCACGCGTACATGATCAGGACGCTGCGCCGATGGGAGTGGCCGATGTCGAGCATCCGGTGGTGCAGGTGACCGCGGTCGGGTGCGAAGGGCGACATCCCGGCCGATGTCCGCCGGACGACCGCCATGATCAGGTCGGCCAGAGGGAGGACCACGACCGCGATCGGCAGCACCAGCGGCAGCATCACCGGGAACCGGTTGATCTTGCCGACGACCGCGTCCGGCTCGACCGACGACAGGCTCGTGATCAGCGAGGTGGCGAGCAGCAGGCCGAGCAGCATGGCGCCGGTGTCGCCCATGAAGATCTTGGCGGGGTTGAAGTTGTGCGGCAGGAAGCCCAAGCACATCCCGATCAGGATCGCCGCGATGGCGGCCGTCCCGTTGATCCGCGAACCGCTCGCGGTCTGCTGCAGCACGATCGAGTAGGCGAAGGTCGCCATCGCCGCGATCCCGACGATGCCCGCGGCCAGGCCGTCCAGCCCGTCGACGAAGTTCACCGCGTTGATCACAACGACCACGATCATGATGGTGAGGATCGTGTGCAGGGTGTCGTCGAGGGCCTGGGAGCCGCCCATCGACTGCGGCAGCGGGAGGAACTGCAGGTACACGCCGAAGTTGACGAGCAGTCCGCCCGCCGCGATCTGGCCGCCCAGCTTCACGAGCGCGTCCATGCCGAGCCAGTCGTCCAGGAACCCGGTGATGACGATCAGGCCGCCGGCCGCGAGAAGCCCGATGACCGTCTGGCCCGTCTGGCCGCTGTCGAACGCCCCGCCGACGTACGGCAGCTTGCTCGCCACCAGCAGCGCCGCCGCCATCCCGCCGAACATCGCGAGCCCGCCCAGGCGTGGGGTGGGCACCGTGTGCACGTCCCGCTCCCGCACCTCGGGCGCCGCGCCGATGCGCAGCGCGAACGCCCTGACCGGCGGCACCAGCAGGTACGTCACCGCGGCCGCCACGAGCGCCAAGAGGAGATATTCGCGCACGGACCTAGTTTCCTGGATAGGCGGATCGGTTGTGACGGGCAAAAGACATAGATCGCCCTATCCCTAACGGGGATATGCCGGATGCGTCGCGGTCAGCCCCTTTACCCGTTCGAGGACCGACGTTATCGCACCCGGCTGCCGGATGGCCCGGACGACGAGAGACGCGATCTCCCTCATTTCCGACGCGCCCATGCCCTGGGTGGTCACGCAGAGCGTGCCGACCCTGATCCCGGAGGTCACGGTCGCGGGCGCCGGATCGTACGGGATCGCGTTGTGGTTGAGCAGGATCCCGGCGTCGGCGCAGCGCCGCTCCGCCTCCGCCCCGCTCACCCCGGCGCCGCGCAGATCGACCAGCGCGAGGTGGGTGTCGGTGCCGCCCGACACCGGACGCAGCCCTTCGGCCGCCAGCCCCTCCGCCAGGGTTCTCGCGTTGTCCACCGCCGCCGCGGCGTAGGCCCCGAACTCGGGGCGCAGCGCCTCTCCGAACGCCACCGCCTTGGCCGCGACGACGTGCATCAGCGGCCCGCCCTGGCTGAAGGGGAACACCGCCCGGTCGATCCCCGCCGCCAGTTCGTCCGTGCACAGCACGCCTCCCCCGCGCGGGCCGCGCAACGACTTGTGGGTCGTGAAGGTCACGACGTCCGCGTACGGCACGGCCGACGGGATGGCCCGGCCGGCCATGAGGCCGATCTCGTGGGCGACGTCCGCCAGCAACCAGGCACCGGCCTCGTCGGCGATGTCGCGGAAGGCGGCGAAGTCGATCAGCCGGGGATACGCCGTGGCGCCGCAGACGATCACGCGGGGCCGATGGCGCAGCGCCAGGTCCCTCACCTCGTCGTAGTCGATCGTCTCGGTGTCCCGCCGCACGCCGTAGGAGACGACGTGGAACCATCTGCCGGAGAAGTTGACCTTGGACCCGTGGGTGATGTGGCCGCCGTGTTCCAGCGCGAGCGCCAGGACGGTGTCCCCCGGCCGCAGAAGGGCCGCGTACGCCGCCAGGATTGCCGTGGTGCCGCTGTAGGGCTGCACGTTGACATGGTCGGCCCCGAACAACCGCTTGGCCCGCTCTACGGCGATCTGCTCGGCGCGGTCGGCCACCTCGCAGCCGCGGTAGTACCTGTGGCCCGGGTAGCCCTCGGCGTACTTGCCGTTGAGCACCGAGCCGAGCGCGGCGAGGACGGCGGGCGAGGACAGGTTCTCGCTGGCGATGAGCTGGAGCCCGCCGCGCAGCCGGGCGACCTCGTCGAGCAGCACCTGGGCGATGTCCGGGTCCTGCGCGGCGAGCCGGGCGAAATCAGGCCCGTAGAACGGCTCCGAACTGTCCATGGAACCGGCTCACAATCCCGTGGCGGTCTTCGCTCCAAGAGTAGACCGCACGCGGGCCGTGGCGCGGGCGTCGTCGCTGTTCAGGAGGTTGTCGGTTGCCGCTCAGGAGGTGAAGGCGTGCGGCGCGCCGGCCTTGCCCGGAATCCAGCGCGGCGTGTCCGCCGCCTGGTCGCTGATCGCCGTCAGCACCGCCTGACGGTACATCCCGAGCCGGTTGCGCCATTCGGCCACGTCCTGGACGTACCGCTCGGCGACCGGGGCGTCCCACACGTCCCTGCTCCGCGCCATCTCGTACGGTTTGTCCAGGGACTTGGTGAGCTGGTCCATCAGCGGGACCACCTGCAGCCACAGGTCGACGAGCTTCTGGTACTCCGGGTTGAACACCCATCCCGTCGGCTGCCCGCCGGGCGAGAGCAGGTCGGTGCTCGACGGCGCCGGCGGGGTCTCCCCCGGCTGCAGCGGAGTCGGCGCCGGCGGGTCGACATAACTCACGATCACGCCTCCTGTGCGAAGCCGGCCAGCACGCCGGCGTTGGTCGTCGCCTGCCCTGCCCCGAGCGCCCCCGCGGGCCGCCGCCCGGCTCTGCTCATCCGGTCGCCGCCTCGCCCCGCACCGTCGTCCGGCCCGGCCGCCTGAGTCGCACGGAAGCGATCCTCGTGAGGCGGGCCTTGGCGGCGATACCGCCCGAGCGGGAACGGCGCTCGCACGCGTCACTTCTCCGGCTTCTGAATGACGACGTCGACGGCTTCGACGCGGCCGGCGGGCCCGTCGGGCTGGATCTTCCTGGCCACCCAGTCGTCCTCGCCCCACTCCCCTTCCGGAACGCGGACGTCCGGCATGTCCACGGGCTCGATGTCCCGATGGTGGTCCACCGGCATGCGCGAGACGGCCTCGTCATCGGAGTGGTGAGCGGGGTAGCCGAGCACGTCCCCGGGCTGCGCGGCGGCGAGTGATCGGGCATCGGGAGCCGGAGCCTGGCCGGTGTCCGGCGTCCCCGCCGCACCGTCGGTCCCCGCGCTGTACGTGCCTGAGCCGTGCGCTCCCGCGCCGTGTGTGCCATGACCGTGCGTTCCGGCACCGTGCATGCCATGGCCATGTGTCCCCGCACCGTACGCGCCGGAGCCGTGCGTCGCCGCGCCGCCCCCGGCCGCCCCGGTCGCGCCCGTCGCGCCCGTCGCGGCATCGTTGTCGCACGCTCGCCCGCTCGCACCGGCCGCGCCGTCGGGCCTGTCGCTCACACCGGTCGTCCCGGTGTGGCCCGTCGCGCCGTCGCCACCGGCACCCGTCGTGCCCGCAGCCCCCACCGTCCCTGCCACGTGGCCGCCACCGGCCGCCGTCCCCACCGCGTGCAGGCTGCCGGTCGCCGTGCCGGTCGTACCCGCCGCGTGCCCGGCGCCGGAAGCGTCCACCGCCTGCAGGTTGCCGGTCACCGTGCCCGTCGCGCCCGATGGCGCGGGTGCCGCGTCGGCCGTGCCCGTGGCGCCCGCCGTCCCGGCCGCGTGAGCCGTGCCGTTCGCCGCATTCGTCCCCGCAGGTGCCGCGGGTGCCGCGTCGGCCGTGCCCGCCGGGTGAGCGGTTCCAGTCGCTGCCGTGGCCGTACCCGCCGGTTGTGCCGTGCCGGCCGCCTGCGCCGCACCACTGGTACCGCTCGCACCGGCAGTGTCCGCCGGATGCGAGGTTCCGGTCGCCGTACCGCTTGCGGCCGTGTCGCCCGTGTACGCATGACCGCCGGCGCTCGCCGTCACCGCGCCGTGGCCGGCGGGAGTCCCCTGCACGGCGTTCGGGTTGTTCCCCGCGAGCGGATCACCGGAAAGGTTGTCCGCGGGCGTGCCGACGTAGGCGCCCATGGGATCGCCGGGTGCGAGGCCGGGTTGCGGAGGCCGGTTCGCCGCCGGGTTGGTCGGCTCGGCGGGTGGCACCAGTCCGGGCGGCCCGTCCGGGTGCGCGCCGGTGGCGCTCGCCGTCTGCGCGTCGACGCCGGTTATGCCGCTCGGCTGGACGCCCTGCTGGTCGCCAGGCTGGATCATCGGGGTACTGACGACCTTGACACCGTCGACGACGGTCACCTGCCGACCGGCGGGGTCGATGTCGTCCGGGTGATCCTTGCCGGGGGTGTCGTAGATCGCCGAGTCGTTCCCGCCCGTAGGGGGTTGCTCCCCGGCCGCCTTCGAATCGACCGAAGTCCCCTGCCCCGGGCTCTGGTCCTGCCCCTGGGCGACGGGCTGATGCGGGCCGCCGTCGGACTGGCTCTGAGCGGCACCCTGGCTGTCGCCGACGGGCTGCGCGTGGTTCGCGCCCTGATCCTGACCCACGATCTGATCGCCACCGGCGGGCTGACCCGGTCCGGCAGGCTGGTCCTGACCCACACCCTGACCCACGCCCTGGCTCGCGCCCTGGCTGTCGCCCACCGCCTGGCCCACACCCTGACCAATGCCATGGCTCGCACCCTGCCCCACGCCCTGGCCTACGCCCTGGGTGTCGCCGACCGCCTGGCCCACACCGGAGCCGGTCCCCGCGCCGGTGTCGCCGCTCGCACCGGGGGCCGGAGGCGTCCCCGTGTTCGCGCCTGTGCCTGTGCCTGTGGCCGTACCGGTGGTGTCGGCGGGGTGGGCCGGACCGGGTGTCGATGAGGGCATCTGGGCGAGGGAACCCTCGACGGTGCCGTAGGAGGGCTTGTCCGCGAGCTTCCCTTCGGCCACGCCGCGGCCTCCGCCGTCGCCGTTCGCGCGGGCCGCTCCGTCGGCGGCGCTGTGCGCCCGGTGGGAGGTCTCGCCCTTCGCTGCCGTGCCGGAATCTCCGGAACCATGCGGCGACGTGCGGGTGGCGTCCTGCTTGTCGTCCTGCTTGTGGTGGGCCGCATTGCCCTCGGACCTGGCATCCGGCTTCGCATCCGCCTTGCCGTCGCCTTTGGCGTCCGGCTTCGCGTCGGACTTGCCGTCGGCCTTGTGCTCGTCCGTCTTCGCGTCGGCCTTGTGGTCGGCCTTGTGTTCGGCCTTGTGGTCGGCCTTGTGGTCGGCCTTGTCGCCCTGCGCGCCGGACTCCGGTGCCGGATCGTCCGCCGGGGCGGTGGTGTCCCTCTCCTCCGTGAAGGAGGCCCCGTGGGCCGTGGGGGCCTTGCCGGTGCTCTGCTGTTTCTCCTTCTTCTCCAGCAGGGTCACGCGGTTCGTGACGTCCTTGACCATCGTCGTGCACGCGTCGGCGACCTGCGACGGCCGGTGGGTCACGTGCACGGAGACGCCGGCCGTACGCGTCAACTGGGTGACCCGGGCCTCGATGCCGTCCATCTGCTTCGCCGCGTGCTGAACCTCCGACAGCAACTCACGGACGAGCTTCGGATCCATCCCGTCGAGCTTGGCCATGGGCGCGCCTCCACAGAGATATCGGCGCACTTCACGGTAGCCGGGGTGGCATCAGTAAAGAAGCCCGATAGCCAGACGGCATCGATCTCCCTGATCAGAGCACTGACGACGTCTCATCATTTGAGACGTACGCCCGGATCGCGGTCACTCCTCGGTCGCGAGGTATCCCACGAGGCCGCGGATCTTGTCCACGGGGATCGCACCCTTGCGCAGCACCCGGGGCACGGCGGTGGTCAGGTCGACGATCGTCGACGGCACGCTGTCGTCGCAGGGGCCGCCGTCGAGGTAGACGTCCACCGACTCGCCGAGCTGCTCCTCGGCCTCGTCCACCGTGGTGGCCGGCGGGTTGCCGGCCCGGTTGGCGCTGGAGACCGCCATCGGGCCGGTCTCCTTGAGGAGGTCCAGCGCGACCGGGTGCAGCGGCATGCGGACGGCGACCGTTCCCTTGGCGTCGCCGAGGTCCCACGACAGCGACCGGTTGGCCCTGAGGATGAGCGTGAGCGGCCCCGGCCAGAAGGCGTCCACCAGGTCCTGCCCGTACGTCCCGAGGCTCTCCACGAGGGCGTTGGCGGCCCGTACGGTGCCCACGAGGACGGGCACGGGAACGTCCCTGCCCCGGCCCTTCGCCTCCAGCAGCGCGTTGACGGCGGAAGGGGTGAAGGCGTCGGCGCCGATCCCGTAGACGGTGTCGGTGGGAAGCACCACGAGCTCGCCCCGCCGGACCGCCGAGGTCGCCTCGGCCAGTCCGGTCATCCGCTCCGTCTGGTCGGCACAGTCAAACCGTCGGCTCACGAAGCCATCCTTCCACGTGTCCCGCCCGGCTCCGCCGCCGCGTGGCCACCGACCGGGCCGTTCGGATCAGTCCTGGGTCAGCCGGGCCGTGACGAACCTGTCCCGGCCGGTCAGGTCCTGGCGCAACCGCACGTCGCGCCAGCCGTTCTCCTCGGCGAACAGCCAATAGACGGCGTTGCCCTGCTGGTCGGCGTGCTCGACCACGGCGAACCCGCCCGGCCGCAGCAGCCGCCGCGCCGTGCGCTCGACGGCTCTCACCTCGTCCAGCCCGTCCTCCCCCGACCCGTACAGGGCCCGCGAGGGATCGTAGTCGCGCACCTCGGGGTCGCGCGGGATCGCTCCAGGCGGGATGTACGGCGGATTGGAGATGACCAGGTCCACCTGGCCGTTCAGTTCCGGCAGGCAGTCGGCCAGATCCTCCGGATGCAGGGTGGTGCGCCCCTGGCCGTGTTCGAGGATGTTGCGCTTGGCCCAGCCGTACGCCACGGGGTCGATCTCAACGGCGTGCACCTGCGCCAGCGCGACCTCCTGCGTGATCGACAGCGCGATGGCGCCGGAACCCGTGCCGAGGTCGACCACGACGGGAGAGGCGACGTCCATCTCACGCAGCCGGTCGATGGCCCAGCCGGCCACGACCTCGGTCTCCGGCCTGGGCACGAACACGCCCGGGCCCACCTCAAGGGAGAGGTAGCGGAAGTAGGCCCGGCCGGTGATGTGCTGCAGCGGCTCCCGTGCCTCGCGCCGGGCGACGCCCTCCCAGAACCGCGCGTCGAAGTCGGCGTCCTTGATGGTGTGCAGCATGCCGCGCGGGACGCCGTGTACGAATGCCGCGATCTCCTCGGCGTCCGTTCGCGGTGACGGCACTCCCGCCTCGGCGAGCCGGGCGGTGGCGAGGGCGATTTCGTCGAGCAGGAAGGTCATGGTCTCTTAGAGCACGGTCGTCGCGGCGTGGCCTGGGAACCGTCGATCACGGGCAGACGGGCCGCCGGGACGGCCCATCGTCGTTCGACGACCCACGTCCATCACCGTTTCTCCCATCGTCCCCTCATAAGGCTCGCCGCGGGCTCACGAATGAGCGGCCAGCTTCTCCGCGAGTTCGGCGTCGAGCAAAGCCTGTATCACCGCGTCGAGATCCCCGTCCAGGACTTGGTCCAGGTTGTAGGCCTTGAAGCCCACGCGGTGATCCGAAATGCGGTTCTCCGGGAAGTTGTAGGTGCGGATGCGCTCGGAGCGGTCGACCGTGCGCACCTGCGACTTGCGCTCGGCCATCGCGGCCGCCTCGGCCTCCTCCTGCGCCATCACGAGCAGCCGGGCGCGCAGGATACGCAGCGCCGACTCCTTGTTCTGGAGCTGGCTCTTCTCGTTCTGGCAGGAGACGACGACGCCGGTCGGCAGGTGGGTGATCCGCACGGCCGAGTCGGTCGTGTTGACGCTCTGGCCGCCGGGGCCGCTGGAGCGGAACACGTCGATGCGCAGGTCGTTGGGGTCGATCTGGACGTCGACCTCCTCGGCCTCGGGATAGACGAGCACTCCGGCCGCCGAGGTGTGGATGCGGCCCTGCGACTCGGTCACCGGCACCCGCTGGACGCGGTGCACGCCGCCCTCGAACTTGAGCCGCGACCAGACGCCTTCCCTGCCCTTGATCGCGACGGTGACGTCCTTGTAGCCGCCGAGGTCGGAGTGCTGCGCGTCGATGATCTCGGTCTTGTAGCCGATCCGCTCGGCGTACCTGAGGTACATCCGCAGGAGGTCTCCGGCGAACAGGGCCGACTCCTGGCCGCCCTCGCCCGCCTTGATCTCCATGATGACGTCCTTGTCGTCGTTGGGGTCGCGCGGGACCAGGAGACGGGTGAGCTTCTCCTCCAGCACCGGGATGCGGCCCTCCAGCTCGGCCGCCTCCTCCGCGAACGCCGGGTCCTCCGCCGCCAGCTCGCGCGCGGCCGTGAGGTCCTGCCGTACGCCTTCGAGCTCCCGGTAGGTCGCGACGATCGGCGTGAGCTCCGCGTAACGCTTGCCATACGTCCGCGCCTTGCCCTGGTCGGCGTGCACGGCGGGGTCGGCGAGCCGCAGTTCCAGATCCGCGTACTCACTCATGATCTCGTCGAGGTTCACCGCACGCTCCTTTGCTCAAGCTCCTCGGTAAAGGCCGTAATCACCAAGAACGCCGACCCGGAGACGCCCCAAGAGAGGGGCGCCCCCGAGCCGGCGTCCTGGAGGAGCTACTTGCTCTGGGCCTTCTTGCCGAAGCGCGCCTCGAAGCGCGCCACCCGGCCACCGGTGTCGAGGATCTTCTGCTTGCCCGTGTAGAAGGGGTGGCAGGCGGAGCAGACGTCGGCGTGGATCGCACCGTTCTTGGCGGTGCTACGCGTGGTGAAGGTGTTCCCGCAGGTGCAGGTCACCTGCGTGACCACGTACTCCGGGTGGATGTCGGGCTTCATGTCTCAGTCCTAACGCTAGGCGCGGTCGCCGGGTCGCTCCGTCTGTCACGGCCTGCGCGCATCAGCACACCTGTGATGCGCGGTGCGGGAACCGGTACCGCTGCGGTTCGGCTACCAGTGTGCCAGATCCTCCAACCATCCCAGGCCATGGGCTATTCCCGGGGCCGGCCACCGTGGCGGCCGGGGCGGCGGATCGGCGGATCACGCCGACGCCCCGGACGGCGGGGCCGTCCGGGGCGTCGGTCGGAAGGGCGTCAGTCGCGGTCGTTGCTGACCGTGGTCTTCTGCACCTGGAGCAGGAACTCGGCGTTGGACTTGGTCTCCTTCATCTTCTCGAGAAGGAGCTCCAGCGCCTGCTGCATGTCGAGGGCGTGGAGGACGCGGCGGAGCTTCCAGACGATGGACAGCTCCTCCTTGGCCATGAGGATCTCCTCCTTGCGGGTGCCGGACGCGTCCACGTCCACCGCCGGGAAGATGCGCTTGTCCGCGAGCGACCGGTTGAGCTTGAGCTCCATGTTGCCAGTGCCCTTGAACTCCTCGAAGATGACCTCGTCCATCTTGGAGCCGGTCTCGACGAGCGCCGTGGCGAGGATCGTCAGCGAGCCGCCGTTCTCGATGTTGCGGGCGGCGCCGAAGAACCGCTTCGGCGGGTAGAGCGCGGTCGAGTCGACACCACCGGACAGGATGCGGCCGCTCGCGGGCGCCGCCAGGTTGTACGCGCGCCCCAGACGGGTGATCGAGTCGAGCAGGACGACGACGTCGTGGCCCAGCTCCACCAGGCGCTTGGCCCGCTCGATGGCGAGCTCGGCGACGGTGGTGTGGTCCTCGGCCGGGCGGTCGAAGGTCGAGTGGATGACCTCGCCCTTGACCGACCGCTGCATGTCGGTGACCTCTTCAGGACGCTCGTCCACGAGGACGACCATCAGGTGGCACTCGGGGTTGTTGCGCGTGATCGCGTTGGCGATCGCCTGGAGCACCATGGTCTTGCCGGCCTTGGGCGGCGACACGATCAGGCCGCGCTGGCCCTTGCCGATCGGCGAGACGAGGTCGATGATCCGCGTGGTCAGGACGTTCGGCTCGGTCTCCAGGCGCAGGCGCTCCTGCGGGTAGAGCGGCGTGAGCTTGTTGAAGTCGGGCCGCTGACGGGCCTGCTCCGGGTCCATCCCGTTGACGGTGTCGAGGCGGACGAGGGCGTTGAACTTCTCGCGCCGCTCGCCGTCCCTCGGCTGCCGCACGGCGCCGGTGATGACGTCGCCCTTGCGCAGGCCGTTGCGGCGGATCTGGGCGAGCGAGACGTAGACGTCGTTCGAGCCCGGCAGGTAGCCGCTGGTCCGCACGAAGGCGTAGTTGTCGAGGATGTCCAGGATGCCGGCGATCGGGATCAGGACGTCGTCCTCGCCGATGACCGGCTCGTTGCTCTCGAAGCGGTCACGCCCGCGGCGGCCGCGCTCGCGGAAGCGGCCACGGCGCCCGCGGCCGTCCTCGCCCTGCTGGTCGCCCTTGCCGTCGGAACGGCTGTCGGTACGGCTGTCGCCGCGCCCGTCGGAGCGGCCGTCACGGCCGTCACGGCCGTCACGACCGTCGGCGCGGTTGTCGCCGCGGTTGTCGCCGCGGCCCTGCTGGTCACGACGGCCCTGGCCGCCGTCTCCCGCGTCGGCGGCGCGCTGGTCACCGCGCTGGTCACCGCGGCCGTCGCGCTCGCGACCCCGCTCGCCGCGCTCGCCCCGCGTGCGGCGCTCGCGGCGCTCGCCGCGCTCGGGCCGCTCGGCGCGGGTCTCGGACTGCGCGGCCTCGGCCTGCGGCTCGGCGACGGCGGCGACGCCGTTCTGCGTGGCCTCGGCGGCCACGGCCGGCGCGGCCTCGACCACGGGACGCTCCTCACGAGCCGCGACGACGGGCTCGACGGCGGGCGCGGCCTCGGGTGCGGGCGCCGCGGCGGCGCGGGAACGTTCCCGGCGGCCACGGGCGGGGCGCTCGGCGACGGCGGGCGCTTCGGCGGCGGCCTTCGGCTCGGCCGCGGCCTCTCCCGGTCCGCCCTGCTTCTCCTGGATGGCCGCGATGAGCTGGCTCTTGCGCATCCGTCCGGTCCCCGTGATGCCGAGGCTGGTCGCCAGGGCCTGAAGCTCGGGGAGCACCATGCCGGCCAGGCCGGTGCCGGAGCGACGTCGCGGACGGGCCGGGGCGGAAGTGGGGGTGTCGCCGGCGGCCTGGCCGTCGGAGAGGAGTTCGGTGGTGTCGCTCAACTAAGGGTCCTTCCCAGGGGTCGGGCGCCAGAATCGTGCGTCCAGGCGTCCCGGTGATGCGACCCGGCGGGACAGACCGGGTCGGGCTTCGCGAATCTCATGTGTCGGTGACCCTCGGGATTCGCGAGCGGTAGGTGCCCGGGGGCGATCCCCCGGATTGCCGCCACCGACCAGATGTCTTGGTGGTTCGAACGCGCATGTCTCCGAGAACGCCGCCTCCGGCCACGCCACCCGAGGGTGTGCCGACTGGAGGAAACGGTTTCGGGGAAATCGCCCTGCCCGCGTCGAAGGACGCGAGGCGAAGTGCAGCGATGTGCGAATGACAAGCACGCACCCAACACGGGGGCACCTGGTGCGGCTATCAGCCTAACATCACCAGCGCGCACAGCTATTCCCTGAAGGTCGAAGAAGCATCAGCGTGTCTCGGGAAACCGAACGTACGCACCAAGCGGGTCGACGTTCATTGGCTGGATGTGCCAGTCAGTACCCACTTCTGGCGCGATCAAATCCTTGGTATCCCGTGTCGTCAACGCGAGAACCGTCGGACCGGCTCCCGAGACGACGGCGGGCACCCCGGCCTCGCGGAGCCGTCGCACCAGTTCGGCGGTGCGGGGCATCGCGGGAGCGCGGTACCTCTGGTGCAGGCGGTCCTCGGTGGCGGCGAGCAGGAGATCCGGTTCCGGTCTCTGCGTGAGCGCCGCGACGAGCAGAGCCGCCCGCCCCGCGTTGGCCGCCGCGTCCGAATGCGGTACGTCCTTCGGCAGCAGCCCCCGAGCCTCCTCGGTGGACAACCGGAAATCCGGGATCACAACCACCGGCCGGACGTCCTCGTGCGGAGTCAGTTTCACCATACTCGCCGCCCCCGACTGGTCGGTCCAGGCGATGGTGAGACCGCCCGCAAGGCACGGCGCCACGTTGTCGGGATGCCCCTCCAGCTCCGTGGCCAGCGCGAACACCTCGGCGTCCGGCAGATCCCCCGCGCCTCGCCCGCGCGCGAGGGCGCGGGCCGCGAGGATGCCGGCGCAGATCGCCGCCGACGACGAGCCGAGCCCCCGCGCGTGCGGAATGCGGTTGCGGCAGCGCAGCGCGATGCCGTCCGGCTGGGCGACCCCCATGCGGTCGAACGTCGCGCGCATCGTCCTGACGACGAGGTGGCCCTCGCCCTCGTCCAGCTCACCGGCGCCCTGGCCCTCGACGGCGATCCGCACGCCGGGCGAGCCGGAGATCTCGGCCTCCACCTCGTCGTACAGATCGAGCGCGAGGCCGAGGCTGTCGAAGCCGGGGCCGAGGTTGGCGCTCGTCGCCGGCACGCGGACGACGACGCCGTGACTATCCGTCAATTCGTCACCTGAACCCTTTGATGGGCGGGAATGAGAGGGCCGGTCAGGCGAGTCCCAGCGCGGCCGCGGCGGCGTAGGCGTCGATCGGGATCGTCACGGGCGCCGGAGCGCCGGAGATGGCCCAGTCGGGGTCCTTCAGGCCGTTGCCGGTCACGGTGCACACGACCCGCTGCCCCGGCGTGAGCAGGCCCTGCTCGTGCGCCTGGAGCAGGCCGGCGACGCTCGCGGCGGAGGCGAGCTCGACGAACACGCCCTCCTCCTGCGCGAGCAGCTTGTACGCCGCGGCGATCTGGCGGTCGGTCACGGCCTGGATGTCGCCGCCGGACTCGTCGCGCGCGGCCTCGGCGAGCCGCCACGAGGCGGGGTTGCCGATCCTGATCGCCGTTGCGATCGTCTGCGGGTGGGTCACGGGGCTGCCGCCGACCAGCGGCGCCGCGCCGCTCGCCTGGAATCCCAGCATGCGCGGCCGCTTGGTGGCCACGCCGTCGTCGGCGTACTCCTTGTAGCCCATCCAGTAGGCCGAGATGTTGCCGGCGTTGCCGACCGGGATGCAGTGGACGTCGGGCGCGTCGCCGAGCGCGTCGACGATCTCGAAGGCCGCCGTCTTCTGGCCCTGCAGGCGGTGCGGGTTGACGGAGTTGACCAGCGCGATCGGGTAGGTCTCCGCGAGCTTCCTGGTCATCTCCAGGCAGTCGTCGAACGAGCCCTCGACCTGGAGCAGCCTGGCGCCGTGCACCAGGGCCTGGGCGAGCTTGCCCATAGCGATCTTCCCGCGCGGCACGAGGACGGCGCAGGTCAGCCCGGCCCGTACGGCGTAGGCGGCGGCCGAGGCGCTGGTGTTGCCGGTGGACGCGCAGATGACCGCCTGGGCGCCCTCCTCCACGGCCTTGCTGATCGCCAGGGTCATGCCGCGGTCTTTGAAGCTGCCGGTCGGGTTGAGGCCCTCGACCTTCAGATGGACGTCACAGCCCGTGATCTGGGACACCCGCCTGGCCGGGACGAGCGGCGTGCCGCCCTCGAGCAGGGTCACCACGGGCGTCGTCGTGGAGACCGGCAGACGGTCGCGGTACTCCTCGATCAGGCCACGCCAAGCCCTGAACATTGGTCGCTCCTCCCACGCGCGCACGCGCGTGTCACCAGGGGTATCGGTCACCGAGTCTACGGCCAACCGTTTGACGTGCGGACTCCGTTGTCCACCAAATGGACATATTGGGCGTCACCTTAGGGAACCGTCTGTGGGTTTCGCTAGTGTGGAGCAGCCCTTTGACCATCGCTGTAGAGGACGAGGATTGGCCCACCTGACGGGCGTGGAGCCCCGGCCGAGGATTCGCCACAACGACTACTCTCCGCTCACGCCGCCACCCATCGGCGGCTGGACGCCCACGCTCAGCGCGAGTGTCGTCATCCCCGCGCACGGCGGGCAGCACCGCCTCGACCTGACGCTGGCCGCGCTGGCCGCGCAGACCTATCCCGCGCACCTCACCGAGGTGATCGTGGTGGACGACCGCAGCGACCCTCCGCTGCGCCTGCCCGATCTGCGGCCCGACAACACCCGCGTCGTGGTCGTCCCGCCCGGCGGATGGGGCGCAGGGCACGCGATGAACGCCGGCATCGCGGCGGCCGAGGGCGAGATCGTGCAGCGTCTCGACGCCGACATGGTGATCTCGCGAGAGCACCTGGAGGCGCTGTTCCGCTGGCATCACCTCACCGACTACCTCGTCACCATCGGCGGCAAGAGGTTCGCCGAGGAGCCGGCCCTCACCCCCGGGCAGGTCCACGAGGCCGTACGGCACGGCTCGCCCGAGGACCTGTTCGACCCGTCGGCGCTGGTGTCCAGCTCGACCGAGGAGACCATCCGCCGCCTCGACGGCCTGCGGGCCAGCAAGAATCCCTACCAGGTGTGCACCGGTCCGACGGTCTCCCTGCGGCGGGCCCTGCTCGACGAGGTCCGGGGCTTCGATCCCGAGGTGGTGCGCGGCCAGGACACCGAGTTCGCCTACCGGCTCGCCCAGGCGGGGGCGGTGTTCGTCCCCGACATGGAGGCCCGCGCCGTGCATCTCGGCCTGCCGGCCCAGCGCGGTGAACACGGCAAGTCGATCGTCCGGCTCGTCGAGGCCCACCTGGCGCATCGGGTCCCGCTCCGCCGCGACCTGCGCAAGGAGCCCGGCCGGCGCTGGCTCGTGCCGTACGTCGAGGTCGTCTTCGACGTGGCCGGGGCGGACGAGCGGCGGATCGTCGCGGCGGTCGACGCGGTGCTGCGCGGCACGCTCACCGACGTCGTGGTGACGCTGGCCGGCCCCTGGTCGTCGCTCGAAGGCGGACGCAGGTGGGCGCCGGGGACCGGGGCGTTCGACCTCGCCCTGGTCAGGGCGGCGTTCGGGCACGACGCGCGGGTGCGGTTCGCGGAGCGGGCGGCGCCGACCGCCGCGCCCGTCCCCTTCCGCTACACGGCGCCCGTCGACGCCCCGCCGGCTCCGGCGCTGCTGGAGCGGGCGGTCAAGGCGATGCTCGAGGAGCGGATCGGCCTGCTGGTCCTGGATCTGCCCGGTGGGGGCACGGCCACCCTGGAGCGGACCGAGGCCGTCGCGCGCGCCCGCAGGCTCGCCACGCCGGGCGAGGACCCGGCCGGCGTGATCGCCCAGACCCACGGCGTGCGGCACGCCGCGGCGAGCGAGTTCGAGGAGCTTCCCAAGACGCCGGCGAAACCGGCCGCGCCCGCCGCGCCGCAGACCGCACCGAAACCGGCCGCGGCACAGGCCCCCCAACCGGAGGCCACGTCGGCGCGCCGCCGCGGCCTGTTCCGCCGCTCCTGACCCGTCGGGTGACCGGCCCTCCGGCTTCGCGACCCACGTCGGCGGGGCCGGGGCGGTCAGGTCTTCTTGAACGTGAAGGGCCGGCCGATACCCCGGGCGATGCCACGCAGGCCCCGGTCGCGGTGCAGCGCCGAGATCTGCCCGCGCAGCGCCGAGACCTGCCGCCGCAGGGTGCCGATCTCCCGGCGGAACTCGACGGCGGACTTGCGCCACCGCGCCGCCTCGTCGCGCCACCTGGTCACCTGTCCGCGCAGCCGCTCGACCTCCTTGGTCAGCCGCTCGACCTCGGCCTGCGCCTGCACCCGCGTGCGATAGGCGGTGCGCGGATTCACATAGGCCGGAGCCTCCGCGGCGGCCCGGAAGCCGAAGGTCTCGCCGTCGACCCAGTACGCGCCGAACATCTCGTCAACGGCGTCGTCGAGGTCCTCGCCCTCCTCCGCGACGAGGGCGGCGCGGGAGAACGCCTCGGTGCGTTCCAGGCGGGCGGCGGTGACGCCTTCGGCGTCCTCGGCCAGGAGCACGCTCACCAGTCCGCGTTCCCGCCCGCGCAGCACGTCGAGCAGCCGTCCGAGGCTGTCCTCCTCCGGCACCCAGCCGGGCGGGATGCGCAGGCGGTACGGCGAGTGGGTGTCGGACGCCGCCGTGGCCAGCCGCACCCGGCCCTCGTGGGTGTAGTGGGCCCGCAGCAGCACGAGGTCGAGGCGCGGGTCCTTGAGCGGCGCGCGCTGCTCGGGCGCGAGCTCGTCCCACGGACCGGTCAGCACCACGGCGAGGTCGGTCACCGTGCCGGCCAGCACGCCGTCCACGGTGGCCCTGACGTCGTCGTACGAGCCCGCGGTGGCGTCCACGAGGACCTCCACCTGCGGCACCTTCCACTGCCGGGAGGGGTGGGTGCGCAGCCATCGGTAGCCGGGGACCCGGTCGGTGACCAGGGCGTGGCTGACCCGGCTGATCGGCGCACTGTCGCGCATGCGCATGGACGGGCCGAGGTGGTAGGCCCTGGCCTGCGGGTCGGGGATGAAGACCGCGCCCGCCTGCGCGAGCCGGTAGCCCATCTCGGTGTCCTGGCCGAGGATCATCTCGGGGTCCATCGGCCCGGCCCGCTCGAACAGCCGGGCGGAGACCGACGACGCGCCGCCGATGTGGATGCTGAACGGCCGCGGCGAGCGGAGCAGCCCGTCCGACCGCTGCACCAGGTCCTCGATCCAGGAGTGCGGCTCCGCCGGCTCGAAGAGCTTCGCCAGGTCGTCGGCTCCCGCGACGTCCGCGGGGCAGGGCAGCGGGACGGTGGTGAAGCGCAGGTAGGAGGTGACCGACAGATAGGGCGCGAGGTGGTGCCAGCGCATGTGCGCCTCCACCTCCTCCGGTTCGGGCACGACGTCGGAGTCCATCCAGTGGATGACGTCGCCCGTCGCGGCGGCCAGCCCGGTGTTGCGCGCCCTGGCCCGGCCCGGCGCGGCGCAGACCAGCAGCCGCGTGTCGCGGGGCCGGATCTCCGGAAGGCGCAGCGGCGGCTCGCTGCCGTTGTCGACCACGATCACTTCGAGAAGGTCGGCCGGGTACGTCTGCTTGGCCAGCCCGGCGAGCGTGAGATCGAGCTTGACCTGGTCGGCGTAGGCGGGGATCACCACGCTGACCCGCAGGCGGGGCGTCCACGACGACCCGAGGGCGGGCGGCCGCAGGACGGTGTAGTCGTTTCCCCTGATGCGTGGCGTCATGGTGCTTCCAAAATCACACTCGGGCGAAAGCCGCGCCACTGGTTCGCGGCGACTCGCAGGAAGTGGGCAAGAGGAAGGTTCCAGGTGTGGTCGGCGCCGACCGATCGCCGCAGGACGTAGCCCAGGCCGTGGGTGCGGTAGACACGGCCCCCGGCCGCCTCGACCGCGCGCAGGAGGTGCGCGTCCTCCCCGCGCTCCCGCGGCCCGAATCCGCCGGCCTGCTCGAAGATGTCGCGGCCGAGCAGGATCGTGCCGCCCGCGACGTGGTCGGCCCACGCCTCGCTGCTGTAGTCGACGCGGCGGATCGTCGTGTGGAGGGGCTGGAGGTAGAAGAACTCCGGCGCGGTCCCGACCAGCTCCGCCCCGGAATAGGCCATGGCCAGCAGCAGGTCGGCCAGGTGCTCGGGGCCGTACCAGTCGTCGTCGTCCCATTTGGCGACGATGCCGGTGGACGCCCGTGCCGCCGCCATGTTGAGCACCGTCCCGAGCGGCGCGGCCGGCTCGGCCTCGATCACCGTTATCGGGTGGGGGAACTCCCCGACCGCCTCGCGCACCCGCGCTGCCGGGAACCCGTGCAGGGCGACGACCGCCTCCAGGCCGACGCCGCGCTGGCGGGCGAGCTGCCGCAGCGCGTGGCCCACGTAGTGGGGCCGCCGCGTGGCCATGACGACGGTCACCGGGGCGAGGCCGGTGCCGACGCCCCTGGCCCGCAGCGCGTGCCTGCGCAGGCGCACGCTGTGCTCTTCCCTGCGCAGGTCGGCGACCGAGTCGGGCCTGCCGTCGTCGGCCTCGGGGGTCCAGGCCGCGGCCAGGCCGGCGAGCACGGGATCGGCCTCACGCACCCACCTCGGCGGATCGTGGAAGGTGAGCGGCACCCCCGCGGCGGCCAGGCTGCCGACCGCGTCCAGCGCCTCGGCGGCGGGCTCCTCCGGCCAGTCCACCCGAAGCCCGCGCAGCGGCCGGAGGGCGGCGACGTCGGCGGCCTCCGGGGGGACGGCCAACGGCCGGCCTCCCATCGTCCACCGGCCGTCGTTCCAGGACAGCGTCGCGGTCTCCTCGGTGGGACTGCGCGTGAAGCCGTACGGCGAGCAGATGCCGGTCGTCACCGTCACGGTGTCCCTCCCGCGCGTCCGTTTTACAGGCTGGTGAACTCTTATCAGCCGAACCTTGTGAATCCCTGTGACCCTTGCGGTCAAGCTGACGACTCGCTGTGACCTGGCGCGGCAGCCGGGATCACGGAACGGGCGACACACCCCCGCCGACGAGGTCGCCCAGCGTCCTCACGTCGATCTTCTTGGCCTTCCGCTGCTGGGCCACCCAGTCGATGAAGGCGGCGAACTCCTTGGGCGCCGTGGCGTACTTGTCCCGCGGGTCGTCCTTGATCTCGTGGAACACGAAGGTCACCATGCCGGGGTCGCTCTCCCGCTGGGCGCGGGTGACGAACTCACGCAGCGTGCGGGCCGTACGCGGCAGACGCGTCTGGCTCGTCGCGCGTACGGCGGCGAGGTCCGCGGGCGGGATCGTCTCGGTGACGGGGCAGGCGCTGCAGCTGTCCGGCCGGTACAGGCCGTTGATGTCGCGCGCGCTGTTGTAGCCGCAGCCCATCGCGATCCGCTTGCTCGACTCGTCCAAGGCACCGAACGGATAGGCGAACGACCGCACGGCGAAGCCCATCTTCAGCAGCGCCCGCCTGTCGTCGCAGATCTCCGTCTGCTGCGCCGCGTCGAACATCTCCGGCAGGTGCGGATGCCGAAGGGTGTGGCCGCCGATCTCGTGGCCCTCCTTCGCGATGGCCCGCAGCGCGGCGACGCTCAGGAAGCCGCGCTTGCCGAGGCGGCCGCTGTTGACGTAGAAGGTGCCCTTGAGACCGCGCCTGCTCAGCATTCTGGCGACGGCGAGGTGGTCGGCCGTGCCGTCGTCGAAGGTGAGGACCACGGTCGGCACCGTCGCCGCCCGCGCCTTCTGTCGAGCCACATGCGCGGGGGCCGCCGCCTGCCCGAGGACGGCCGAGCCGGCCGTCGCCGCGGCCGGATGCTGGAGTCCCGCGATCGACGCCGCGGTTAGGAGACAGGCCGGCAGAAGTCTCTTCACCGTAAGTCGCATGGAGAGAAACTTTACTCACAATTGGCAATTACTCTTGCGCGTGATGTCCAACCGTGATGAAACGGTCCACAATTCTCAGCCCTTGCCGCGCACGCGCTCGAACAGTGCGACGGTCAGGCCCGGCAACTCCGCGGAATGCCAGGCCGTCGAGAGGCGATATCCGGCCGCGCGCACGGCGGCCACCTTGGGGATCTTCTTCCCCGTCAGCCCGGCCTGCTTCGTCCCCCGCCAGACCACCCAGACCCGGCGGCGTCCCGCCAGGGCCGCGGCGAGGTCGTCCCGCTCCGCGTACTCGAAGGCCGGGCCCTGCCCCCTGACAAGCACGTCCTCGGGGAGGCCCTCGCGGCCGTAGTAGACGAATCCGGTGCGCAGCCGGCTCTGGCCGTACACGATGGCGTCGCCGGGGCGCTCCCGCGCCCGGATCACGCCGACCGCGCCGGGGAAGTCGTCGTAGTGGCCGTTGCGCTGCCGGTAGTCGGCCTGCGCGGGCAGCCCCAGCAGCGCGACGGCCAGGACGACGGGCGCACTGACCAGTGCGAAGGGGACGGGGGCCAGGCGGACCGCGGCCAGGGCCACGCCTCCCGCCAGGGCCAGGGCGGGCGCCGCGACGAACACGTAGCGGTCCACGTACGCCGGGGTCACCAGCGCGTCGATCACGAGCAGCAGCACGGGCGGGAGGACGAGCCAGCCGCCGGCGAGGACGCCCCAGGGGATCGATCTGCGCAGCAGGATCACCACCCCCACGACCGCGAGGGCGAACAGCGGCGGCCCGGCGAAATCGGAGCCCGCCGCGTGCTTGGGGAACTTCAGCAGCACGTCGGGCCCGTGCGGCTGGATCCAGCTGATCGCGTGCCGCTCGCCCCAGCCCACCAGGGCGAGGATCGCGAGGGGGACGCACCCCACTGCCATCGCGGGGACGATCCGGGTCAGGAACGTACGGCGGGGCAGGACGAGCAGGGCGGCCAGGAACTGGGCCGGGAGCACCAGGACCGAGAACAGATGCGTGCAGCCGAGCAGCGCCACCGACGCCGCGTACCAGCGGACGCGGGAGCCTGTGGGCGCCTCGGCCACCCGGTGCAGCGCCCAGGCCGAGACGACGGCCGCCGCCGCCGCGAACGCGTAGGGCCGGGCGTTCGCGCCGTGGTAGGACACCGACGGCAGTACGGCGAACAGCGCCGCGGCCAGCACGCCCGCCCGGGGACCGGCCAGCCGGCGGCCGAGGTCGGCCAGGAAGCCCGCCGCCACACCGGCCGCGAGGGCCGAGGGCAGGCGCAGCCACCATTCGGCCTCCCCCAGCCACGACCAGACATGGATGAGCAGGTAGTAGGGCAGGAAGTGGCCGTCGATCTGCTGGACGAGTCCCCACAGCCCGCTCAGTGGCCGGGCCACCGCGGCGCTGTAGGTCGCCACCTCGTCGCCCGACAGCGACGCCGTGGTGCCGGAGATGGCGACGCAGGTGGTCAGCAGGCCCGCGAGCAGCGGGGTCCAGCGGGGCCAGTCGCGCGCTCCCGCATCCGTCCTCTGGCCGGACGTCCGGACCGCCTCGCCCGTAACCACGCTTCCCCCCACAGAACTGATCATTTCGGCCGCGTCAAGGACATCGAACACGCACGGACGCGCGGATCGGCGGGCCGTTATCCGATCGAGTCGTTGCCCGCGGCCGCCCCGCGCCTCCGGACATGCCGGGCTCCACCGTACGAGATCTCAGCGGGGACTCCTCGCGGAACTGTTTGCTTGTTATAGTGACATACAAACAGTTTGGGAGGTGGCTCGTGTACGACTCCCCCCAGTACGACGCCCAGTACGACGCCGGGCGACCCGGCCGGCCGCGCCGCCTGGTCCTGACCACCGTGCCACCGCTTCTCGTCCTCCTCTTTCTCCTGCTGCTCTTCGCCGTCTTCCGGGACCGGCTGCCCGACCGGGCCTACGTCTCCGATTGGGAGCCGCGGTACGCCCCTGGATGGGGTCAGTGGCTGAGGTCGGTCGCCCTCTCCGTAGGGGTCTTCGAGGTGATGTTCCTCGCCGCGTTCACGCACTACTGGCGCTGGCCCGAGCTGCAGCGCTGGTTGGTCGCGTGCTCCCTCGCCATGAGCGTCCCGATGGCGGCGGGGAACGGTGTCGCGGTGGTGGCACTGATCGACTCCGCGCGGCCCGTGGTCCTGCCCGCGTGGGAGGTTCCGGCCGAAATCGGCCTCACCCTTCTCGGAGGCGCCGCGGGCTGGTGGCTGGCGGGTCCCCTGCCGCCCGCGCCAGGTGCGCGCACCGCACCGCCCCCCGGGGTGCCCCTGCTGCCGCTCGCGCCGGCCCAGCGGGCCGTCTACGCCGTGTCCTCCTGGTATCCGCGCTCGCTCCTGCAAGGGGCGGCGATGCTCGCCTTCGGCTGGTTCGGGCTCTTCAACCTCTCACGCTCCTGGCAGGGGGCGACGCTGATGGCGCTGATGGGGCTCATCGCGATCCTCTCGGCGCGCACCCGGCTCCGCATCGACGGCAGCGGCGTCGAGGTCAGCCTGCCGGGGCTCGGCGGCCTGCGGCGGGTCGTGCCGTACGACACGGTGCTCTTCGCCTCGGTGCGGCCGGAGGCGTCCGCCAGGGGGCTCGGCATGGTCGGCAGTAGCAGAGGGTGGGGGTACGTCAGCGGCCGCGGTCCGGTGCTGGCCCTCCGGCTCACCGACGGCCGGGAGTTCCTGTACTCGACCCGGGACGCCGATACGGCCGCCGCTCTGGTGAACGCGTCCCTCGCCCGTGCCAGGGGAGCCGCCGGGTGCTGATCGTCGTCGACCCGTCCTCGGCCCAGCCCCTGGCCGACCAGGTGGCGGCCTCGGTGCGCGCGGCGGTCGCGAGGGGCGCGGCGGTCCCCGGCGACAAACTGCCCTCGGCACGCGCCGTCGCCGCGGCGCTCGGCATCAACCTGCACACCGTGCTGCGCGGTTACCAGCAACTGCGCGACGAGGGCCTGGTAGAACTGCGCCGGGGCCGCGCGGCGACGATCACCGAGCTCGCGGCCGAGGGCGGCCGTCTGCGCCTGCGCGAGGCCGCCGAGGAGTTCGCCGGCGCCGTGCGCCACCTCGGGGCCTCCGAGGAGGAGGCCCTCGACGCGGTCCGCAGGGCCCTGGCCGGGCGCTGATCCGCTCCACACCCGGGAGGCATGGCCCTCGTACGAGGTCAGGCCGCCTCGCCGTCCAGGGGGCGGCGGCGGAACCGGCGCAGGTTCACGACCAGGAGGGCCGCGGCGGCGAGGGCCGCGGCGGCGCAGGCGGCGAGGACGGCCGGACTCGGGCCGCCCTCCGCCGCCGCCCGTTCTCCGGCCGCCGGGAAGGTGATCGTCCCGGTGGCCGTACGGCTGACGCGGCCGCTGCGCAGGGTGAGCCGGAACCTCCAGGGCCCGGCGGGCAGGTCGTCGCCCAGCAGCACGGTCACCTGACCGTGGCCACCCGGAGGCAGGGTGGTGGCGCGGGTGCTGCGGAACGGCCCGGCGCTGAGCGCGCTCGGCCCCTCCGACAGCCGCACCTCGCCCTCCAGGTCGACGGCGCGCTCCCCCGTGTTGCCGACCTCGGCCACCAGCCGCGGCTGCCCCGCGCCGGTGCGCCCGGCGGTCACCTCGCCGATCCGGAAGCTCGTCGGCGGTTCGCCGCCCGGGCCCACGTCCAGGTAGGTGCGGACGCCGATCCGGTTGACGAGCGCGACGTTGCCCGACGGGCCGGGCGAGGCCGAGGAGATCTCCGCCCAGATGACGGCGTAACGCTCGCCCTTGGAAGCGGTGGGCGGCACCGCGACGGTGGCCGTCACCGGGACGTGACCGTGCGGCGGCAGGTCCACCGCCGTCCGGTCGAGCGTGATCCACGAGGTCAGCTCGTTACCGGTGCGCGCGGGGGCGAACGTGAAGCCCTCGTCGCCGACCCGGGCCGCGGCGGGATACACGTTCACGTGCTGCCGCTCCGACGAGGTGCTGAAGACCTCGAGACGCCGGGTGAACGTGGTGCCGGGATTCACGTGGTCGACGATGAACGCGTGCGAGCGCGGATCGTCCAGGCGGTTCTCGGGAATCTCCAGCAGCCGGATGCCGAACCTCTCCGGGCGGTGCCGGTGCGGGTCGCCGGCGGCGGCCGCCGGTGCGGCGACCGCCGCGTGCAGCACGATCGCGAACAGGCCGGAGGCGATGGCCCCGCGGGCCGAGCGGTCAGGCAACGGAGTGGTTCACCGTGCCGGTGTAGGTGCCCGCCACGGCCTGCGCGGGCACATTGACGACGATGGTCGGGTCCCACGTGGCGGAGTTGTCGCCGGAGCCGCTCGTCTTGCTGAACGCGGTGCGCGACACATCGAGCGACTGGGCGGCCGCCGCGTCCACCTGCCCCGGCACGAACGTGCCGGTGCCGGTGGTGGCCGTCGCCGGACCGGACCAGTAGAGGACCGCGGTGTTGGGAACGGTCTCCGCGGGGGTGCCGCCGCCGGTGGTGAAGCCTCCTACAGCGGCCGACACCGTGGCCACCCACGTCGCGGTGAGCGCCGCGCGCTGGTCGGACACCGTCACCGGGCCCAGGAAGCCGCTGATCTGGCCTCCCGGCGCACCGCTGCCGATGTTGACGGGGCCGTCGGGCACGGTGATCGTCAGGCCGTCGGGGGCGTTGACGGTGAAGGTGACCGTCGTGGGACAGGTGGTGGAGGCGGGGCACGTCCCCGCCAGAGCGGGCTGCGCCGCCGGCGTAATCATCAGCGCCGCGACCAGCGCCAGTCCTGCGGCACCCGCCGCCGGCGCGGCGACACTCCTCTTGCCCATCTGCCGATCTCCTCCCTTGATGCGATGCCCCGTCCGGCCCGCGGTCGGTGACATCCTGGCCGGTCAGGGGCGTACGACACGGTTCTTCCGCCGGCATCTGGAGACCCTTTGTGATCAGATGACGACCGGCGGAGACGTGCGGCCCGATGTCCACGGTTACGGCTGGTCTCGGCGCGGCGACGGCCGGACGCCGCTTCGGCGCCCTAACCTGCCGTGGGTCGTTCACGGGCGAGATCGGCCGCGTGGCGGCGGAACGACGGCAGGGCGGCGAGGAGGCCACAGATGCGGCAGGTCGGTGCGGGCATGATCGTGACGGCGACGCTGGCCGCGTCGATCGCTGCGCCGGTCGCGCTGCCCACCTCGCTGCCCGCCTCGCTGTCCGCTGTGCCCGGCCTCGTGCAGGCGGCGCGGGCCGACACGGGAATGGCGCTGGTCCCCCTGCGGGCCGACCCGCTGACGATCACCGTGCCCGGCTCGGCGAACCTCGGCAGCGTCGCGCAGGGTGGCACGATCAGCGCTTCCATGGGCACGGTGACCGTGGCCGACTCCAGGGGAGGAATCCCTCCCTGGACGGCGACCGTTTCCGCCACGAACTTCACCACCGGCAGCGGCACCCCCACGCAGACGATCACGACGGCGAACGTCTTCTACTGGTCGGGACCGGTCACCGCGTCGTCCGGCGTGGGCACCCGCAACCCCGGTCAGCCCACCGCGGCCAGCCGGGTGGCCCTCACCTCGCCGGTCACCGCGTTCAGCGGGCGCAAGCAGGCCCCGTCGATGTCGACGAGCTGGCAGCCCACCCTGGTCATCACCATCCCGTCCAACGCCGCCGCCGGCGTCTACACCGGGACCATCACCCACTCGGTCGCCTGACCGTCCCCACTCCGTACAGGAGTTGGGGGTCTCGTGACCCGCCACGGACGCGGCGGCTCGGCGGCCGATCAGGCAGGTCGGCCATAGTGAGCCCCGCCGGGCCGGCGGCACGGCTTCCGGTCCGGCGTCTCGCGTCGCTCCTCAGCCGAAGGACTGCCATGCCCCGATTCTCACGACACCTCCGCCGCCCGCTCGCGGCGATGGCGCTGGCCCTGGCGACGGCCGCGCCCCTGTTCACCGGCCTGCCCGCCGGTGCCGCCGCCGGGCCGGGCGAGCGTCCGAAGCCGCCGCCGCCGTGGGTGCGGATCTGCCAGAAGCTGAAGCGGATGCCGGAGCACCGGCACATGCGGTGTCCCGTCCACCCGCCGCGCCCGCGGCCCAGGTCGTCCGGCTCCGGCGAGGCGGCGCGGGTCCCCACGGTCTCGGAGCTGGACACCCCGACCCATACGTCCGGGCCCATCGGCATCACCTCGGGTCCCGACGGCGCGCTGTGGTTCACCGAGAACTACGCCGGCAACATCGGACGCGTCACCACCGGCGGCGACTTCACCGAGTTCGCCGTGCCGACCGACGACGCCGAGCCGGGGCACATCACCACCGGGCCGGACGGCGCCCTGTGGTTCACCGAGGCGACCGGCGACAAGATCGGCCGGATCACCACCTCCGGTGTCATCACCGAGTACGCGCTGCCCAACGCCGGGTCCTACCCCTGGGGCATCACCGCGGGTCCCGACGGCGCCCTGTGGTTCGTCGAGACGATCGGCAACAAGATCGGCCGGATCACCACCTCGGGGACCATCACGGAGTACGCCCTGCCGACCAGTGACGCCTACCCGATGCGGATCACGGCCGGACCCGACGGCAACCTGTGGTTCACCGAATCGTTCGTCGGCAAGATCGGCCAGATCACCCCGGACGGGGACATCACCGAGTTCGCCATCCCCTCCTCGGGGGCGACGCCCATAGGGATCACCACCGGGCCGGACGGCGACCTGTGGTACGCCGACGCCAATGGGAAGGTCGGCTCCGTCACCACGGACGGCGACTTCACCGAGTACTCGATCGACGACCCCAACGCCTTCCCCTGGGGCATCACCAGCGGCTCCGACGGCAGGCTGTGGGTGACCGAGCAACTCGGCAACGCGGCGGCCAGCGTCACCACCTCGGGGATCATCATCGAGTACAACATGCCGACCAGCCTCGCCGGGCCCTTCGACATCACCAGCGGGCCCGACGACAACGTCTGGCTCACCGAGAACTACGTCGACCAGATCGCGAAGGTCACCCTCTAGCTGGACCGATGCGGCGACAGGCACTCCCGGGCAGCGCGCCCGGGAGTGCCTTCAGCCATGGCGGCCCCCGGCGTCAGGGCGTGTCGTCGCCCTCGACCCGCATGACGCTCGCGACCGCGCGGACGATGTTCAGGTCGCGCAGATCCTTGATCGTGCCCGACAGGGCGGCGTCGCTGGCCCGGTGGGTCACCAGCACGAGCTGGGCGTCGTCGCCGCGACCCTCCTGCCGCACCGTCTGGATCGACACGTCGTGGCCGGCGAAGATCTCGGCCACCCGGGCGAGCACACCGGGCTTGTCCGCGACGTCCAGCGACACGTGGTAGCGGGTGACGCTGTCGCCCATCGGGTGGACCTTGAGGTCGGCGTACGTCGACTCCTCCGGCCCGCGGGTGCCGGCGATGCGGTTGCGCGCCACGGCGACGATGTCGCCCAGCACGGCGCTGGCGGTGGGCGCGCCGCCCGCGCCCGCGCCGTAGAACATCAGCCGCCCGGCCGACTCGGCCTCCACGAAGACGGCGTTGTACGCCTCGCGCACACCGGCCAGGGGGTGCGACCTCGGGATCATGGCGGGGTGCACCCGGACGCCGACCGACCGGCCGTCGTCGGAGCGGGCGCAGATGGCCAGCAGCTTGATGACGTAGCCCATGCCCTTGGCCGAGGCGACGTCGGCCGCGGTGATCTCCGTGATGCCCTCGCGGTGCACGTCGGCGGCCGTCACCCTGCTGTGGAAGGCGATGCCGGCCAGGATCGCCGCCTTGGCGGCGGCGTCGAAGCCCTCGACGTCGGCCGTGGGGTCGGCCTCGGCGTACCCGAGCGCCTGGGCCTCCTCCAGCGCGTCGTTGAACGAGGCGCCGGTGGAGTCCATCTTGTCGAGGATGTAGTTGGTGGTGCCGTTGACGATGCCCAGCACGCGGCGCACCCGGTCGCCGGCCAGCGACTCGCGCAGCGGGCGCAGCAGCGGGATCGCCCCGGCGACGCTCGCCTCGAAGTACAGGTCGGCGCCGTTCTCGCGGGCGGCCCGGTGGATCGTCGCGCCGTCCTCGGCCAGCAGCGCCTTGTTGGCGCTCACCACGGACTTGCCGTGCGCCATCGCGGCGAGGATCAGCGACCTGGCCGGCTCGATGCCGCCGATCACCTCGACGACGATGTCCACGTCGTCGCGGGTGACCAGGGCCTCCGCGTCGGTCGTGAGCAGGGCGGGGTCGACGTCGGTGTCCCGCTTGCGGCCCATTCTGCGTACGGCGACGCCGGCCAGCTCGAGCGGGGCGCCGACGCGGGCGGCCAGGTCGTCGGCCTGTTCGCGGAGCAAACGCACGACCTGCGATCCGACGACGCCGCAGCCCAGCAGCGCGACCCTGAGCGCCGGTTTGGCTTTACTCACGACCCCTCCTCGCTTCGCCGCCGGACTGCCCGGGACGGCCGGTCACAGCTGCCCCCTGAGCAGGTCGTCCTCGGTCTCTCTGCGGATGATGACCCGCGCCTGGCCGTTGGACACCGCGACGACGGCGGGCTTGGGCAGATAGTTGTAGTTGTTGGCCAGCGACCGGCAGTAGGCCCCGGTGCCGGCGACGGCGATCAGGTCTCCGGGGGCCAGGTCGCCCGGCAGGTACAGGTCGCGCACGACCATGTCGCCGCTCTCGCAGTGCTTGCCGACCAGGCGTGACAGCATCGGCGCCGCCTGGCTCGTCCGGGAGGCGAGCACGGCCGTGTACTCGGCGCCGTACAGGGCCGTGCGGATGTTGTCGCTCATGCCGCCGTCGACGCTCACGTAGGTGCGCAGGCCCTCCACGTCCTTGACCGTACCGGCCTCGTACAGGGTCACGCCGGACACTCCGGCGATCGACCGGCCCGGCTCGACCGTGAGGCGCGGCACCGGCAGTCCGGCCGACTCGCACACCTTCGTGACGATCTCCCGCAGGCCGTCCGCGATGACCTTGACGTCCAGGGAGTCGTCGCCCACGACGTAGGGGATGCCGTATCCGCCGCCGAGGTCCAGCTCGGGGAGCACCACGTCGTGCTCCTCCTTGATCTCGACCAGCAGCCGGGCCAGGCGGCGGGCCGCGACCTCGAAACCGCCGGTGTCGGTGATCTGCGACCCGATGTGGGAGTGCAGGCCGACCAGTTCGAGCTGCGGCAGCGCGAGGATGCGCCGCACCGCCTCGGCGGCGGCGCCGCTGCTCAGCGACAGGCCGAACTTCTGGTCGTCGTGAGCGGTCGCGATGAACTCGTGGGTGTGGGCCTCGACGCCCACGGTCACCCGGATCATCACCTTCGGCCGCACACCGTGCTCGTCGGCGAGGAAGCCGAGGCGGGCGATCTCCTCGAACGAGTCGACCACGATATGGCCCACACCGACCTGGACGGCCTTCTCCAGCTCGGCGAGCGACTTGTTGTTGCCGTGCAGCGTGATCCGCTCGGGCGGGAAGCCCACGCTGAGCGCCACGGCGAGCTCACCGGCGCTGCACACGTCGAGGCCGAGGCCCTCCTGGTCGATCCAGCGGGCGACCTCGCGGCACAGGAACGCCTTGGCGGCGTAGTGGACCTCGCCGTCGTGGAAGGCGGACCGGTACTCGCGGCAGCGTGAGCGGAAGTCCTCCTCGTCGATGACGTACAGAGGCGTGCCGAACTCCTGCGCCAGGTCGCGCACGTCGATTCCGCCGATGGTGACGGCGCCGTCGGCCCGGCCGGACGTTCGCGGCCAGATGGCCGGTTCGAGCGCGTTGAGGTCGGCCGGCACGTGCTGCTGCGGACGCTCCTCGGGCAGTCCGGCGGTCACGGCGACGATCGATGAAGCGGCGTGCAGGTCGCCGGCAGGGTGGGCGAATCGACTCACCCGAACGAGGCTAGCCGACCCGGCGATTCACTCGCGCCCGCTGTTCACCCTGCGAGACGGCCTCGACGGAAGATATTCACAACCGCAGGTCATCGGCGACAGCACTTTCAGCCAACCGCTGGTTTTGTTCAGATTTTGCCGGGCGGGGCCATGCCGAGCTCCGCCAGTCCCTCGCCGAGCACCCGGCGCACCGCCTCCCCCATTCGCACCCGCGCCGCGTGGACCTCCGTCGGCGGCTCGTCGCCCTTGGGGATCGGGGACGCGCGCTCGACGGCGGCGTGGTAGACCTCGGCCAGCCGTTCGAGGTAGGCCGCCCATCCCGGATCGCGACTGTCCCTCCTGCTCGGCAGCTCGGCCAGGACCCGCAGCACGGCCCGGTCGAACGGGCCGTCGAGGAGCTCGGGCCGTGCCGCCGCACCGGCCGGCACGCCGAGGTCGCGCGCCCACCGCTGTACGGCGCCCGCGCGCACGTACGCGTACCGCACGGCGAAGCCCGGGTTGTCCCACGTACGGGGAAAGTCCGGCCACGGCGCCGGGGAGTCCGCCTCCGGGCCCGTCTCCGGCGGGGACACGGCGGGCGGCGCGGCGAGGATGTCGTGGACGATCTCCCCCGGCGCGGCGATCCCGATGACCAGGAAACCGTTCGGCCGCACGTCCACCTGCCGCACCCCGGGCGTCGCGCGCAGCCTTTCGGCCAGCCGCTCCGCCGCCTCGGCCGCGGGTTCGGCCGTCCCTCGCAGCGCCGCGGTGGAGACGAACCGCGCCTCCCGCTCCCACGACCCCTGCGGCACCGGCGGCGCGCCGAGGACGCCGCGGAGCGCCTCCATGATCATCGCGCGGCCGGGCCGTCCTTGGGCGCGGCGGTCAGCGTGAGGCACCCGGGGATCGCGGCGAACGCCTCGCGCAGGCACGCGGCCAGATCCTCGGACGTGGGCTCACCCGGCCTGGACGTCCAGGACTCCAGCGCGCCGTGCCAGGCCGCGACGAGCAGGTCGAGCACGAGCCTCGCCCGCAGGTCGTCCACGCCCCCGAGGCCGAGACGGCGGCGCAGGATCGCGAGCGCCTCACGGGTGGTGCGGTCGCAGAAGTGCAGGCCGTGCGCCCCCACCGAGGGGGTCCGCGCGGCCAGCCGCTCGCTGAGCCTGACCTGGCGCGCCCAGCCGCCCGCGGTCATCCGGCCGACGGCGGCGAGCAGGCAGTCCTGCGCCACCTCGATGACGGGACGTCCGGCGTCGGGCTCGAACCGCTCCAGTTCGTCGAGGAACGCGGCCCACATGTCCTGCGTGGGCGTCAGCGCGACGTCTTCCTTGCTGCCGAAGTTGCGGAAGAAGGTGCGCTTGGAGACCTCCACGGCCGCGCACAGATCGTCGAGGGTCGTCGCCTCGAAACCCCGATCGGTGAACAGTTCCAGGGCCGCGTCGACCAGCGCCCGGCGGGTGCGCAGCTTCTTGCGCTCACGCAGCGGGAGCTCGTCGGCCGGGACGGCGGTGGTGGTCATCGCGGCAAGTCTAGCTCCGGTCCGAGATGCGCCTTGTTGGCATATGCCACTGAGTGGCATAGTGAACGGTCTCAGCGATTCTGCCACCGAGTGGCACATTTTCAGGAGGGGACTCCCCATGCGTGCTCTGCTCGTCGACCGGTCCGCGCCCGCCGGCCTGAGGCTCGGCGAGGCCCCGGACCCCGAGCCCGCCCCGCATCAGGCGCTGGTGCGGGTGACGGCGACCTCGCTCAACTATGGCGAGGTCGGTTCCGGCATCGAGAACGCCCACGAGGGCGCGGTGCCGGGATGGGACGCGGCCGGGGTGGTCGAACGGGCCGCCGCCGACGGGTCCGGCCCCGCCGCGGGAACCCCCGTGGTGACGCTCGGCGTGGACGGCGCGTGGGCGGAGTACCGGGCCGTGGACACCTCTTATATCGGCACGCTCCCGGCGAACGCCGATCTCGGCGCCGTCAGCACGATCCCGGTGGCCGCCACCAGCGCGCTGCGCGCCCTGCACCGGCTCGGCCCCATCCTCGGCAGGAGGGTGCTGGTCACCGGTGCCACGGGCGGGGTCGGCAGGTACGCCGTGCAACTGGCCCGGCTCGGCGGGGCCCACGTGATCGCGTCCACCGGCGACCTCGGCGCGCACGGCGACGGCCTGCGGGCGCTCGGCGCGCACGAGGTGGTGGACCGGCCGTCCGCCCTCGGCGACCCGGTGCACGGCGTGCTCGACATGGTGGGCGGGCCCACCCTCGTGGAGGCGTACGACAGGCTGGCCGAGGGCGGAACGCTCGTGGCCGTCGGGCATGTGACCGGCGAGCCGGAGACCTTCCCGTTCGGCGCGCTCTTCGGCGACCGGGGTCATGACCGTTCGATGGTCACGTTCTTCCTGCTCGCCTGCGGCGGACTCGCTCCCGACCTGACCTGGCTCGCCGGACAGGTCGCCTCCGGCCGTCTCGATCCGGGGATCTCCTGGCGCGGCGGCTGGGAGAGGGCGCAGGAGGCGGTGGGGCTCCTCCTCGGCCGCCGCCTCCACGGCAAGGCCGTGCTCGACCTCGGCTGAATCGCGAAGTGATCTGGAGTGATCAAAGCAGGGCCAGGGGTTCGGCCGGGACGTATCCCTCCATCTGCGCCGAGCCGAGCAGCGAGCCCTCCGCCGAGTCGCGGACGCAGACGTAGGAGTAGCGGTCGGCCGAGTAGACCCGCACCCCGTCCGTACGGCACTGCCGCATCAGAACCTCGCCCCACTCCTCGGAGACGTCGGCGAAGCCGAGGTCGGTGAGGATCTGGCGGCGGGCCAGGACGGTGCCGCCGGCCACCTCGGGCAGGAACCGGTGCTCGGCCCCCGGCTGGCGCAGCAGGGTCGCCCCGGTCTCCGGCAGGTGGGCGTAGAACGACGCCTTCCCCAGCACCTCGGCGTCGGTGGAGGCGAAGTGCCGCACGAGGTCGGCCAGGTAGTGCTCGCCGTACAGGTCCCTGGCGTCGAGCACGGCCACGTAGTCGCCGTCGGCGAGCCTGATCGCGCGGTCGAGGGCGGCGCCCCGGGTGATCGGCTCCTGCGTGGCGCGGACCACGACGTCGAGGTCCGGGCATGCCTGGCGGACCGTCTTGTCCACCAGGCCCGCGTCCAGGCCGTCCGCCACGATCACGATCTGGCCGGGCCGTTCGACCTGACGGGTGACCTGGGCGAGCAGGCGGTCCAGCTCCGCCGGGTCGGAGACGGCGGTGATCGCCGTGATCACGCCGCTGTTCCGCACGCTCGGCACGCCGAGGGTGTCGAGGACCGGGTCGAGCAGCGGGGTGACGCTGGTGCGGGCCCGCCAGGCGAGATGGGCCTCCCTGGCCAGCCGTCCCGCGTCGGCCATGAGGATCTCGGCCGCCGCGAGGATCTCCTCGCCCTTGGCCCCGGCCCGCACCTGGAGCACCGGGGTGCCGCAGGCCGCGACCTCTCCTATCACTCTCGGCTCGGCGTCGGCGCCCGCGATCACCAGGGCCGGCTGCCGGTATGCCGTCAGCACGTCGTCGTACGCCGTCGTGTCGTCGTCCTGCCCGGCCAGCGGCTGCCAGGCCGCGCCGCCGGCCGGAGGGGTGACCGTCCCGAGGGTGACGATCTCCCCGGTCCTGCCGCCTTCGGCGGGGATGGGGTTGTGCACGCGGGGCTGGATCGCGTGCGGGAGCACGCCGACCCGGTCGTGCCGCAGCGCCGAGCGCCACTCGCGGGCCCGGGCCTCGGTGGTGGCCAGCACGTATTCGAAGTGCTCGGCCGCCGGCACCGCCCGCGACACCGCGCCGCCGGAGTGCCAGAAGACCGTCTTCACCCCCCGCTTGTGGCAGGCCGCCACCAGGTCGCGCAGCGCCCGCGTCTCCCCGGCCAGCGCCTCCAGCCAGCGCCCTCCGTTGCCCTGCCGCGGGCCGGGCCGTACGGACTCGACGAACAGCACGTGCGGCCGCTGCTGGTCGAGCATGGCCTCCCAGTTGTCCGGGCCGAAGTTGGTCACGAGCCGCCACTCGTACCGCAGCAGCGCCTCGGTCTGCCGGTCCACGATCGCCGCGACCGTCATGTACGGCCGGGCCGTCGGGCCCTTGGGGACCACGAACGACTCGGCGAGCGGCGCGGAGACCTGCGGGGCCTTGGGCTCGGGCGCGGCGGGGGCCGCCTTCACCTCGGGCACGGCGGGGATCTCGGGCTTGAAGTCCGAGCGCTTGGGCGCGGGGCGCTTCCTGATCGGCGCCTTGAGCGTCCTGGCCACCGAACCGGGGTTCTTGCTGTGGATCGCGTCGCCGAGTTTGCTCCACCGGCTCTCCTGGAGCGAGGCGAGCTTCCAGTTGGCGACCTCGGTCTGGTACTTCTGCTCCGCGAGCTGCTTGGCGAGCTGCGCGTTCTGCCGCTCGGCCGTCTTCAGCCGCGCCTCGGCCTCACGCATCTTGGTCAGGGCCTCGGCCTCCGAGCGCGCCACCTCCTCCAGCCGCCGCTGGTAGTCGCTGATCAGCCGGGCGAGCTCCGCCGCGCCGGAGGCCCGTTCCACCGCCTCCGCCAGCGCCTGCCGCAGCGCCGCCGGGTCGCTCCGCTCGGGCTGTCCGGCTGCCGGCTCGCTTACCTCGCTCATAGGGGGTGACTCCGCGGTAGACCTTCAGGACCAGAGTCACAATATTCGCAGAACGCCCTGATCGCTCTCAGGCAGAGCCGAGACCTCGTCCACCTCGTCCGCCACATCCCCCGGCGACCCGCGACCCACGGACCCGAGACCAAAGCGCGGTGCCCGCTGTCGTTGCTCAACCACCCTCGTCACTCGCCCTGACCACAGGCGAACCTTATGGAGCAGGATCTTGAGTCGTGCGGGAGACGGCCGAGATCGAGCGAGCTGTGCGGGCAATGCGGCGATGTATCGCGGAAGCGCACACGGCGGACGAGTAGTGATCGACATGGGCGAGCGCAGGGCATGGTCGGACAAACGCGCCGAGATCATGAATCGTCCCGGTGCCGGGGCCGCTTACGAGGCCGCTCGCCTCCGCTTCGAACTCGGCGACGCGGTGCGGCGACGTCGCGAGGAACTCGGCCTGACGCAGACGGAGCTGGCCGAACGCGCGGGCCTCAAGCAACCCGCGGTCGCCCGCTTCGAGGCCGGCGGCACCATGCCCACCATTCCCATGCTGGAACGCCTCGCCGAAGCCCTCGAGGTCCGGCTCAGTGTCCAATTTCAGCCTCTTCGCCAAGCGAGTTAGCCCCAGCGGTAAGGCGTCGCCCCCGGGCGGCCGGGAGGTCCGTAGACTCGGCTGGGGTTCAAGGGAGGGCAAACCGTGCGCAAGGGTGAGTGGCCGCGATTCCAGGCCAGGCCGTACGTCTGCGGGGCCGTCGGGCCCTACGAGCAGGCAACGCTCGACCTGCTGGCACGGTCGGGGCCGGCCGTCCAGGCCGTGCACACCGCCCCGGAGGCCGCGCTGCTCGCATCGGCCCCCCTGGCGCCGTACGCCACGGGAGCCCGGACGACCGCGTACGCGTGGGGCGGCCGGCGGCCGGAGACCGGGGGCGAGCCCCGGGTGAACGCGTGGCTGCGCGTCGCGGAGACGTACGAGACCCCGGGCCTGGTGGACGAGCCGGACACGGTGAGCCTGCACACGGGCGGTCTCGGCCTGGTCGACGTCTACTACCTCCAGGACGGCGACGCCGTCTACTTCTCCTCGCTGATCGAGCCGCTCCTCGCGCTGGCCCGGCGGCCCTACGAGGTGAACTGGGATGCGTGGGCGGCGATCCTCACGCTGACCTACCCGCTGCTTGAGGACACGCCCTACCGCCAGATCCGGCGCCTGCCCGGCGCGACCGCGCTGACCTGGTCGCGGCGCGAGCGCAGGCTGAGGACCGATCGGCGGGCCCCGCGCTGGGTGCGGGAGGAGCCGGTGGACCGGGGCGTGACGGGCGGCGACCTGGTCGCGCTGCTGCACGACGCGCTCAAGCCGTACGAGCGGGTGCTGGTGCCGGTGAGCGGCGGGTACGACTCGCGGCTGCTGGCCAGCGTGGCGATGGAAAGGAAGATGGACGTCGAGTCGTGGACCACCAGCCCCGACGACGGGCTGGACAACGACATCGACTTCGCCCGCTACATCACCCGCGAGCTGGGCATCCCCCACCGGATCATGCCGCAGGACCCGGCCGCCTACCCGCAGGAGGCGCTGTGGGCGGCCCGGCGCCTGGAGTTCCTCACCAGCCACCACGCGTGGTACTCCCCCTTCGCCCGCGAGGTGCACGGCGCCGGCCGGGCGCTGGTGGACGGCCTGGCGGGCGGCCCGCTGATGAAGAACTTCCTGATCACGGCGGACGCCGTGGGCGCGGGGACGGGCGCGTCCCGCCGCGAGGCGCTGCTGAAGGCGCTGGCGACCGGCGACGCCCACATCCCCGTGCTCGGCGAGGCCGCCGCCGCGTGGATGGACGACCGGGTCCGTACGGCGTTCACCCGGGCGACCTCGATGCTGCACGGGCACCGGGCCGAGCTGCCGTTGAGCGTGCTCCACACCCGGACCGTGCGGGGCATCGCCCGGTCCCCGGTCAACCTCGTCGGCCCCGAGGCGACCCCGGTCTTCCCGTTCCTGCACCCGGAGTTCTTCGACGCGGCGCTGTCGGTGCCGGTCGCCCGCAAGGAGGGCGGCAAGTTCTACCGGGAGGTCCTCCGGGCCGCCAACCCCCGCGTGGCGGCGCTGCCCTCGACCAACACCCCGCTGCTGCCGAACCGCCGGGTGCCGCTGCGCTCGAACGGGCCGGTCGCCCGCGAGTGGAACCATCGGATGCTGGTCAAGGCCGCGCGGATCCCCGGGCTCGTGTCGCCCCAGATGCTGGACGCGATCGCCGGCGGGCCGGACGCGCTGACCGCCTTCGGGTCGTGGAACTCGCGGTTCTGGCTGCGCGCCCTGGTGGCGTTCGGGGCCTGGCTGGCCGACTACGAGGACGTGCTCGGCGACCTCACCCCGCCCTGGCCTGCGCCGTTGGGCGGGTAGCCCGCACAGTTCTGGGGCGCGTGTGTGAGGTAGCAGTCCGTGATCACCTGAAAACAGGTAAAAACTGCATGTCAGACCGGCGTCAGCCTTTTCGGTCAGGCCACTTCTAGTGGTAGTTTTGGTCAAATAGAGCCAAACATCATGGCGAGAGCTTCAAAGCTCGGGTGTGACCTGACAACACGCTCCTTCTTTCCTCAAGCGAGAACCAGATGAACGCTGCTGCGCCCTGCCCTGACCCGGTTCCCGGGTCGTTCGGCGCCACCACCGGCGATCTCCCGGAGATCACCGATTTCACCTCACAGGACCCGCGCTGGTACAAGCGCGCGGTCTTCTACGAGGTACTGGTCCGCGGCTTCAAGGATTCCAACGGCGACGGCACCGGCGACCTGCGCGGGCTGATCGAGAAGCTCGACTACCTCAACTGGCTCGGGGTCGACTGCCTCTGGCTGCTGCCGCTCTACGAGTCCCCGCTCAAGGACGGCGGCTACGACATCTCCGACTACCTCAAGATCCTTCCGGAGTTCGGCGACCTCGGCGACTTCGTGAAGCTGATCGAGGCCGCGCACGAGCGCGGCCTGCGGGTCATCACCGACCTGGTCATGAACCACACCAGCGACCAGCACCCGTGGTTCCAGGCGTCCCGCACCGACCCGGACGGCCCGTACGGCGACTTCTACGTCTGGTCGGACGACCCGGACAAATACTCGGGCGTCCCCATCGTCTTCGTGGGCTCCGAGGAGTCCAACTGGACGTACGACCCGGTGCGCAAGCAGTACTACTGGCACCGGTTCTTCCACCACCAGCCCGACCTGAACTACGACAACCCGGCCGTCCAGGACGCGATGATGGAGGTCATCCGCTTCTGGCTCGACCTCGGTGTGGACGGGTTCCGGCTGGACGCGGTGCCCTACCTGTTCGAGCGCGAGGGCACCTCCTGCGCCGGGCTGCCGGAGACGCACGACTACCTCAAGAAGATCCGCGCCGAGGTGGACCGGCTCTACCCCGACCGGGTGCTGCTCGCCGAGGCCAACGGCTGGCCCGAGGACGTGGTCGAGTACTTCGGCGACCCCACCGTGGGCGGCGACGAGTGCCACATGGCCTTCCACTTCCCGCTGATGCCGCGCATCTTCATGGCCGTGCGCCGGCAGAGCCGTGAGCCGATCTCCGAGATCATGTCGCGTACCCCGAAGCTGCCGGAAAGCGCCCAGTGGGGCATCTTCCTCCGCAACCACGACGAGCTGACGCTCGAGACCGTGACCGAGGAAGAGCGCGACTACATGCACGCCGAGTACGCCAAGGACCCGCGCATGCGCGCCTACCTCGGCATCCGGCGGCGCCTGGCCCCCCTGCTGGAGAACGACAGGGACCAGATCGAGCTGTTCACCGCGCTGCTGCTCAGCATGCCGGGCTCGCCGGTCATGTACTACGGCGACGAGATCGGCATGGGCGACAACATCTGGCTGGAGGACCGCGACGCGGTCCGCACGCCGATGCAGTGGACCCCGGACCGCAACGCCGGGTTCTCCGAGGCCGACCCCGGCCGGCTCTACCTGCCGGTGGTCATGGACCCGGTGTACGGCTACCAGTCGGTCAACGTCGAGGCCCAGACCAAGAGCGAGTCGTCGCTGCTGCACTTCACCCGGCGGATGTTGCAGATCAGGCGGGAGCACTCGATCTTCGGCACCGGCGACTACACCGAGCTGTGGTCGCCGAACCCCAGCGTGCTGGCCTTCCTGCGGGAGGAGGGCGACGACGTGGTCCTGTGCGTCAACAACCTGTCGCGCTTCGCCCAGCCGGTCGAGCTCGACCTGCGGCGCTTCACCGGGGTCACCCCGGTCGAGTGCCGGGGCGGCGTCTCCTTCCCGACGGTCGGCGACCTGCCCTACCTGCTCACGCTGCCGGGTTACGGCTTCTACTGGCTGTCCCTGCGCAGGTCCCCGGACGCCTGAGGGGCCGCACGCCTCAGCGGGCGGTGACGGGCACCTGCGCCCGCGCCGCCCGCCTGGCGGGGATCAGCGCCACCAGCAACGCCGCGCCGATCGCGATCAGGAGGGTCGCCGCGAGCATGCCGGGCGTCGGGGCGCGGCCGATGCCGGCGCCGACGCCGCTGCCGCGGCCCTCCAGGTCGATCAGCCACCGCGACCAGGACGCCCCCGCCGCGGCCCCCAGCACGACCCCCACCGCCGCGGGCAGGCCGGTGGCGGTGACCAGCGTGGCCATCACCTGACGGGGGGTCAGGCCCATCGCCTTGAGCACGGCCAGGTCGAAGACGTGGTCGCGCAGCCCGAGCGCGCTCGCCGTCAGCAGGCTGGCCAGCCCGATCAGGGCCAGCACGGCGACCAGCGCGACGATGATCACACGGATGACCGCGAGCCGGTCGGCCGGGTTCACCGCCTGGGACACCTCCAGCCCCTGCCCCTGCAGGCGGGCCCGCACCTGGGCCGCGTCGGCGCCGGGCCGCAGCACCAGGGCGTAGAACTGCGGCGGCAGCGCGTCCTTGGCCGCCAGGCTGTCCACCCCGAACGACAGCACCTCGCCGTCCTGCTCGGGCTCGACCACCCGGCCCACGATCCGCACGATCAGCGGGGTGCCACCGATCGTCATGCGGACCCGGTCGCCGATCCGTACGCCGAGGAGGTCGAGCAGGCCCTGCCCGGCGACCGCCTCGCCCTGGTCGGCGAACATCCGGCCCTCGACGACCGGGAAGGGGTACGGGTCGGAGGACAGGCCGAGGGCCCTGGTCCGCACGGTCCTGGTCTGCCAGGGGACGAGCGCGTCGAGTTCGGCGCCCGGGTAGGCCGCCACCACGTCCTGGTCGGCCATCGCGCGCTGGCGTGCCTCCTCGGCGGTCAGCTCGCCCGGCCGGACGGTCAGGGCCGCCGCCTGGCCCACGCTCTCCGGATGGCGGATGAAGTCGTCCAGGGTCGTCCAGCAGCCGAGCCCTATCGTGATCATCATCATGGGGATGGCGACGCCGCACACCGTGAGCGCGGCGGGCGTCCTTCGGGTGAAGGCGTCCCTGGCCCCGAGGACGAGCGCGGGCGGCAGCCGTACGAGCAGGGCGACCCGGGCCAGCCGCGACAGGTGCCCGCGCGGCGGCGCCGCCGGGGCGGCCGGGATCGGCGGGGTGCGCCCGCCGCGCCAGGCCGGGATCAGCACCGCGACGAGCACCGTCAGCGACGTCCCCACGATGATCGCGGCGAGCGGGCCGGCCGACAGCGGCACGACGACCGTCTCCCCCATGGCGTACGCAGTGATCAGCCGGGCGGCGACCGCGCCGGCGGCGATGCCGAGCAACCCGAGCGTGCCGTGCTCGGTGACGAGCATCCGGACCACCTGGCCCCGGGTGAAGCCGAGCGACTTGAGCGTGGCGATGTCGCGCAACTGCATCAGCACCCGGCCTCCGGCGGCGTTGGCGAGCGCCAGCGCGGCGGCGGCCAGGCCCGCGCCGCCGAACAGCGCGAGCAGCAGGCCGAGCAGCCGGTTGTCCAGCTCCATGGAGGCCCGCACCTCGCGCCAGGTCGTCACCCGCTGCACCTGGTTGCGCATCGTGAAGACGGCCCTCTGGACGACGAGATCGGTGGTGGCGGGGTCGGCCAGCCGCAGCCCGGTCACGGTCTCGGTGCGGCCGGGCGCGGGCTCGACCACGTTCAGCGTCTGCGCGAGCGTCCAGGCCAGGCCCGGGGTCCACTCCGGGTAGAACCCCTGGTCGCCGCTTTCCGCCAGCCCGGCGACGGTCAGCGCGTGGGTCGCGCCGTTCAGTCCGGTGACGGTGAACGGGCTGCCGGGCCGCAGGCCGAGAGCGCGGGCGAACGACCGTTCGACGACCACGCCGTTCGGGGTGCGCACGTCGAGCCAGCGGCCCTCACGCAGGAGCGGGCGGGCCACGGCGGGGAAGGCCGCCGGCGTCTCCTGCAGGGTGATCGGCACCCGCCGGCCGCGGGTGACCAGCGTGGCGGGCGCGCTGTGGTAGGGCCCGGCGACGTCGGTCACACCGTTCAGGCGGCGCAGCGCGGACACGTCGGGGACGTCCTTGCTGTGGATCCAGATGTGCGCGCTGTTGCTGCGCTCGAACAGGCCGCGCCAGGGGTTGGTGCCGTCCTCCAGCAGCGTGGCCGCGATGATCAGGGCGGTGACGATCCCCGCCACCGCGAGGACCGTGAGCGCGGCCTGGCCCCGGCGTGCCCGCAGGTCCGCGCGGATCCAGCGCAGCTCCGCGGTCCTCGTCGTGATCAAGGCGCCCCCTCGTGCCGGTCCGGGCTTTCCGAACTCTCAGGACGTGTGGCCGGGGGAGCATGGTGGCCGGACGATCTCAACTGCGCAGCTCCACGACGTCTCCGGCCCCTCCCAGGGGGCGCCGGCGCGACTTCGGGATCGCGCCGTCGTCGACGATCTGGCCGTCCAGCAGGCTGACGACGCGGTCGGCCATGCTCGCCACTCGTGCGTCGTGGGTGACCAGCACGATCGTCTGGCCCTGCCCGTGCACCTTGCCGAGCAGGCGCAGCACGTCGCGGGTGTTGCGGCTGTCGAGGTTGCCGGTCGGCTCGTCGGCCAGCAGCAGCCGGGGCTGGTTCGCGAGCGCCCGGGCCAGCGCGACCCGCTGCTGCTCGCCCCCGCTGAGCTGCGCGGGCGACGCCTCGGCGCGGTCGGCAAGGTTGAGCTCGCCGAGGAGATACTCGCGCCGCTCCCTGGCCTGCCGGGGCGAGACGCCGCCCAGCAGCGCGGGAAGCTCGACGTTGTCGGCCACGGTCATGTTGGCGACCAGGTTGAAGAACTGGAAGACGAAGCCGATCTTCTCCCGGCGGAGCACCGCCCACCCGCTCTCGGAGAGCGTGTCCGCCCGCCTGCCGTCCAGCCAGATCTCGCCGCTGGTGCGCGTGTCCAGGCCGCCGAGCATGTGGACGAGCGTGGACTTGCCCGACCCGGACGGGCCCATGACGGCGACGAACTCCCCCGCCTCGACCGTGAGGTCGACCCCGCGTACGGCGGGCACGGGCAGCCCGCCGGTCTGGTAGATCTTCACCAGGTTGACGGCCCGTACGACGGGAGCGTCGGCGGTCATGGCAGGTCCTCCTGGCAGCGTTCGAGCCAGTCGAGGTCGGCCTGCAGGTGGAGCATGGCCCCCTCGATGAGCAGCAGCGCGACGCGGTTGGCCGGGTCGGTGCGCTCGGCCAGCTCGCGGAGGTCTCTCATGAGCGCAAGGTAGTGCCGCCGCTGCCGGTTCACCAAGGCCATGCGGTCGGACAGCCCGGTCATCGGAGCCAGCACGAGCTTCATGAAGAACTCGTCACGCACCCGGGGCCCCTCGGTGGGCTCCTCGACCCAGGTCTCCAGCGCCTCCCGGCCGGCGGCGGTGATGTAGTAGACCTTCTTGTTCGGCCGGTTGGCCTGCTCGACGTCGACCGACCTGACGTACCCGTCCTTCTCCAGCCGGCCCAGGGTCACGTAGATCTGGCCGATGTTGGGCGACGGGTAGGCACCACCGAAGATCGTTTCGAGTGCCTGTTTCAGCTCGTATCCGTGGGCAGGTTCCTTCGCCAGGAGCGCCAGCAGCGACTGCCGCACGCGCCCACCCCCAAGCCGTATCGAGCAGTTATCGGAGCGTTACGAGCTCATCCGTTGACGCTCACATTATCGCTATGCATAACATGCATGCACCTACCTAACACGTATGTAACCCGCTTTTCATACGGAGGCCACATGGTTCGCCGAGCCCTCGCCGTTCTGGCCACCTTCCTGGTGGCCGGGTGCGCGGGGCTCGCCGACACCGGCGGCGAGTCCGCCGTGGGCAGCGACGGCACCGGGCCGATCACGCTGGCGATCGGCAGGGACACCACCGCCTACCTCCGCCCACTGCTGGACCGGTGGAACCAGGCGCACCCGGACGAGCCGGTGTCGCTGCTCGAACTGCCCGAGGCGGCCGACGAGCAGCGCGCCCAGATGGTGGCCAACCTGCAGGCGCACAACGGCGTCTACGACGTGCTCGCGCTCGACGTGATATGGACGGCGGAGTTCGCCGACGCCGGCTGGATCGTGCCGCTCGACCGCAGCCTGTTCCCCCTGGACAAGCTGCTCAAGGGCGTCGCGGACACCGCCATCTACCGCGACAGGCTGTGGGCCGCGCCGTACACCAGCAACGCCGGCCTGCTCTACTACCGGTCGGACATCCTGAAGAAGGAGCACCTGAAGCCGCCCAAGACCTGGGCGGAGCTGCGCGAGCAGGCCTCCCGCCTGAGCGCGAAGTATCACATCGGGGGATATGCCGGGCAGTTCCTGCCGTACGAGGGACTGACCGTCAACTTCGCCGAGGCCGTCCAGTCGGCGGGCGGGTCGATCCTCGGCCCGGACGCCCGCACGGTCACGATGGACCTCGGCAGCGCGCGGGCCGCGCTCGACTTCCTCGTCGGCGGCGTCAAGGAGGGGTGGATCCCCCGAGAGGCGCTGACGTACAAGGAGGAGGAGTCCCGGCTCGCCTTCCAGGAGGGGCGGCTGCTGTTCGCCCGCAACTGGCCGCACGCGTACGGACCTGCCGCCCACTCGAAACTGGCCGGGAAGTTCTCGGTGGCCCGGCTGCCCGGCCTGAACGGGCCGGGGTCCAGCTCGCTGGGCGGCTACAACCTGGCCATCAGCGCCTTCTCCAAGCGGCAGAAGTCGGCACTCGACTTCATCCGCTACTTCACCGGCAGGGACAACGAGCGGCTCGTGCTCACCGAGGGCTCGTTCCCCCCGGTGTGGGCGGACCTGTACGACGACCCTGAGCTCATCGAGCGGTTCCCCTACCTGCCCGCGCTCAAGGAGGCGATCGTCTCGGCCAGGCCCAGGCCGGTCACCGCCGACTACAACCAGGTCAGCCTGCTGATCTCCAGCGCCGTCTCCGGCGCGCTCACTCTCGCGAAACCCGTAGACGAGACCGTCGCCGACCTGAAACAGGGGCTCGGCGAGGTCATCCAGTTCGGAGGATAGATATGCGGAAACTCCCCCCCATCATGGTCGCGTGCCTCGCTCTCGCCGCCGCCGCCGCGTGCGGCAGCGACTCCGGCAGCGAGCCCGCGGCCTCGGGCAGCGCCTCGGCCGCCGGTGGCGCCGCCGCCAAGCCCCTGGAGGGTGTGAAGGTCGAGGTCGCCGCGAAGTGGACCGGCGACGAGCAGGCCAACTTCGAGAAGGTGCTCAAGGCGTTCGAGGAGAAGACCGGCGCCAAGGTCACCTACGCCTCCACCGGTGAGGACACCGGCGCCTACCTCGGCCCCCGCATCCAGGGCGGCAACCCTCCGGACGTCGCGATCCTGCCGCAGCCGGGCCTGGTGCAGCAGTACGCCGACGAGAACGCGCTCAAGCCGCTGTCCCCCGAGGTGCAGGCGCAGATCGACCAGAACTACACGCCGTACTGGAAGGAGCTCGGCTCCGCCAAGGGCCAGGTGTACGGCGTGCTCGTCAAGGCGGCGCACAAGTCGCTCGTCTGGTATCGCCAGTCGGCCTTCGACGACGCCGGCGCCCAGCCCGCGTCCACCTGGGACGACCTGATCAAGAACGCCCAGACGCTGTCCGACTCCGGCGTCTCGCCGTTCGCGCTGTGCGCCGCCTCCGGCTGGACGCTGACCGACCTGTTCGAGAACGTCTACCTGTCCACGGCGGGCCCGGAGAACTACGACAAGCTCTCCAAGCACGAGATCCCGTGGACCGACGCCTCGGTCAAGACGGCCCTGGAGAAGCTGGCGCAGATCTTCGGCAAGAAGGAGTTCATGCTCGGCGGCTCGTCCGGCGCGCTGCAGACCGACTTCCCGACCTGCGTCACCCAGGTGTACGCCCAGAAGAAGGCCGCGATGGTCATCGAGGCCGACTTCGTCGCCGCCTCCCTGGGCCAGTCGGGCGCCAAGGTCGGCGAGGAAGCCAAGATCATGCCGTTCCCGAAGGCCGGCGACACCGCTCCGGTCATCCTCGGCGGCGACGTCGCGGTGGTGATGAAGGACAACAAGGGCGCGCAGGCGCTCGTGGAGTACCTGGCGTCCAAGGAGGGCGGCGAGGTCTGGGCCAAGCAGCCCGGCTACCTGTCCCCCAACCGCAACGTCTCCCCCGACAACTACCCGGACGACCTGACCAAGCAGCTCGCCCAGACGATCATCTCGGCCGGTGAGTCCGTGCGGTACGACATGTCCGACCTCTCGCCCAGCGCCTTCGGCGGCACCGACGGCAAGGGCGAGTGGAAGGACCTGCAGGACTTCCTCCGCGACCCCTCCGACGTGAAGGGCGCGCAGGAGAAGCTCGAGGCGGACGCCGCCAAGGCCTTCAAGAAGTAAAGGAAGGACGGCCGTGACCGAACGGTTGGACGGCCCGCAGGCCGCCGGCGGCGGAGAGTCCGCCGCCGGGGCCTCCTCCGGCCCGAGCGAAACTCCCGCAGATCCTTCCGCCGACTCCCCCCAGCCGGGAGCGGCCCTCTCCGGCTCCGACGCCGACGTCCCTGCCGCCTCGGACTCCCTGACCGCTTCCGAGGAGCCGCCGGCGGGTCCGGCGGCGGCGGGGTACGCGACGGCGGCCCCGCCCGGCGCGGTCGCCACGGCGGGCGCGGCGACGGCGCCCCCGCGCCTCGGCCCGTCGCCGAGACTGGCGGTGACGTTCCTGCTGCCGGCGGTGCTGCTGCTCGCCGCGTGGATGATCTATCCGGTCATCTACTCGATCTGGCGCAGCCTCTTCGACGCCACCGGCGACCGCTTCGTCGGACTGGGCAACTACGTCTCGATCTTCACCGACTCCTCGACGCTCACCACGATCAGGAACAACGTCATCTGGGTCGTGGTGGCCCCGATCATCGTCACCGCGCTCGGCCTGGTCTTCGCGGTGCTCACCGAGCGCATCCGCTGGTCCACGGCGTTCAAGCTGGTGCTCTTCATGCCGATGGCCGTCTCCCTGCTCGCCGCCGGGGTCATCTTCCGCCTGGTGTACGAGCAGGACCCGGACAAGGGCGTGGCCAACGCCGTCATCACGACCGTCCATGACGCGTTCTCCTCCAGCGCGGGCTACCCCGGGGCCCGGCCACGGGAGAACGACCAGGCGCCCGCGGTCGTGCAGGGCGGCGCGGTGGTGACGAGGCAGCAGGTGCAGGCCGGCACTCCGGTGCTGATCCCGCTCGTCGGCCTGAACCAGGACGCGGTGAAGGGCGCCGCGCCCGCCAAGGCCGCGCCCGGCGGCGACGGCCTGAGCGGCACGGTCTGGCTCGACGTCGTCCGCGGCGGCGGAGGCACGCTGAACCAGATCGACCCGCAGGAGAAGGGCCTGGCCGGCGTCACGGTCGAGGCGGTCTCCGGCGGCGCGGTCAAGGCGACGACCGAGACGGCCGCCGACGGCACGTTCCGCTTCTCCGGCCTCCCGGCCGGCTCCTACGTCGTGCGGCTGCCGCAGTCGAACTTCACGGCGCCCTTCAACGGGCTCACCTGGCTGGGGCCGTCGCTGATCACTCCCGCGATCATCGGCGCGTACGTCTGGGTGTGGGCCGGGTTCGCGATGGTGCTGATCGCGGCCGGGTTGTCGGCGATCCCCCGTGACGCCCTGGAGGCGGCCAGGATCGACGGCGCGACCGAGTGGCAGGTGTTCCGCCGGATCACCGTGCCGCTGCTGTCGCCGGTGCTGCTCGTCGTCTTCGTCACGATGATCATCAATGTGCTGAAGGTGTTCGACCTGGTGTTCATCATCGCCCCCGGCTCGGTGCAGCCGCAGGCCAACGTGATCGCGCTGGAGATGTGGCGCGTGTCGTTCGGCGGCGGCGGCAACCAGGGCCTGGGCAGCGCGCTGTCGATCTTCCTGCTCGTGCTGGTGGTGCCGTTCATGATCTTCAACATCCGCCGGTTCAGGAGGGACGAGGGATGACGACCCTGGCCGAACCCCGGCACGCGCAGCCGTTGCAGCGCGGCCTGTTCACGCGGGCGGTCGACCGCCTCGGCGGCGGCCTGGTCCAGGTCTTCATGATCCTGGTCGCGCTCTTCTGGCTGCTCCCGACTCTCGGGCTGCTCGTCGTCTCGCTGCGCGGCGAGACCGAGAACAACTCCTCCGGCTGGTGGACGCTGTTCACCAAACCCGCGCAGCTCACGTTCGACAACTACTCGAACCTGCTCGCGTCGGGCTTCGGCTCGTCGTTCTGGAACACCGTCCTCATCACGGTGCCGGCGACGCTGCTGGTGATCGGCATCGCGGCCATGGCGGCGTACGCGTTCGCCTGGATCGAGTTCCCCGGCAGGGACCTGGTGTTCCTCGTGGTCATCGCCCTGCTGGTCGTCCCGGTGCAGATCGCGCTGATCCCCATCGCCAAGCTGTACGGATTCCTCGGGATCTTCGGCTCGATTCTCGGGGTCGTGCTGTTCCACGTGGCGTTCGGCCTGCCGTTCGCCATCTTCCTGCTGCGCAACTTCTTCGTGGGCATTCCGCGCGAGCTGCTCGAGGCGGCGCGGATGGACGGCGCGCCGGAGTGGCGGATCTTCGCCACCGTGGTGTTCCCGCTGGCCAAGCCCGCGATCGCGTCGCTCGGCATCTTCCAGTTCCTGTGGGTGTGGAACGACCTGCTCGTCGCGCTGGTGTTCGCCGACACCGAGAACCAGCCGATGACGAAGGCACTGCAATCCCAGATGCGACAGTTCGGCACGAACGTGGACATCCTCGCGCCGGGCGCGTTCCTGTCGCTCATCATCCCGCTGGTGCTGTTCTTCGCCTTCCAGCGGTATTTCGTGCAGGGCATGCTCGCGGGCTCGGTCAAATGACCGGCCGGAGGCCCCGGATCGTCCGGGGCCTCCGGCATCACCGCGGTCGACACGGGAAATGTCCCGTGTGTGGCAAGCCGTGCCGAAAGGACGTCGGATGCCCGCTTCACGGGGGTAAGCGGGCATCCGATCTTTCCGCCGCCGGGCCGTACGGGGGCCGAAAAGCCGATAGAGTGCGCGGACATGTCAGGACGTCCGTTGCACGAAATCGTGGAAGCCGGATGGGCCGAGGCCCTCGAACCCGTGGCAGAGCGCATCGCCGCCATGGGCGACTTCCTCAGGCAGGAAATCGCGGAAGGCCGCCAGTACCTCCCGGCGGGGAACAACGTGCTCCGCGCGTTCCAGCAGCCGCTGAGCGAGGTCCGGGTGCTGATCGTCGGCCAGGACCCCTACCCCACCCCCGGACACCCGGTCGGGCTGAGCTTCTCCGTGGCCCCCGATGTACGGCCGCTGCCGGGCAGCCTGGTCAACATCTTCAAGGAGTACATGGCCGACCTCGGCCACCCCACGCCGCCCTCGAACGGCGACCTCACCCCGTGGACCGAGCAGGGTGTGCTCCTGCTCAACAGGGTGCTGACGGTGATGCCGGGCAAGCCCGCCTCCCACCGGGGCAAGGGCTGGGAAGAGGTGACCGAGCAGGCCATCAAGGCGCTGGTCGAGCGGGGCGGGCCGCTCGTGGCGATCCTGTGGGGTCGTGACGCCCGCAACCTGCGGCCCATGCTGGGGGACGTGCCGTGCATCGAGTCGGCCCACCCCAGCCCGCTGTCGGCGCGCAGCGGGTTCTTCGGCTCCCGTCCGTTCAGCCGGGCCAACGCCCTGCTGGAGCAGCAGGGCGCGGCGCCGGTCGAGTGGAAACTGCCGTGACGGCTTGCCGATAGGATCACCACCATGAGCGATGGAACGGACACCGGTCGCTACCTGCGGCTCACCGTCGACCTGGTGGTCGAGGTCCTCGATGTCGACGCGCTGCAGGCGGCGGCGCTCGCCGAGATCCGCGACCCCCAGGCCGAGCTGGACGACGCCGAGCGGCAGGAGCAGATCGAGCTGGTCAACTCCGACGAAACGGGCGCGGCGGCCCTGCAGTGGCTGATCGAGCCCGACCACGTGCTGGGCCTGGTCGAGCACGTGGCCGAGATCGAGCCGCGGGAGGCGATGCTCGGCGTGGAGCCGTCGGAGGGCGTCCTGGAGGACGAGGACGACCACGACCACGATCACGACGAGCCGGGCCACACCCACTGAGGCCGCGCTGAGGCCGGTCCACGAGAGGGCGTCGGGCCGGCCCGGCCGGCGCGTCCGGCCCCTCACGCGGGCCGGCCGCTCGTGCGCCGGTAGACCGTGCGCTATGAGACCGTGCGCTGGTAGTGCGCCGCGATCTCGTCGCTGGTGGTGAGCCAGACGTCGGGCTGCGCGGCGAGAAAGGCCAGCGCCTGATCGAGATACCTGGCCCGGAACGCCTGCCCGATGACGAAGGGGTGCAGGGCCAGCGCCATGACCCTGCCGCTGTGTTCGGCGTCGGCGTGCAGCTGCTCGTACTGGTCCCTGACGATCTGGACGAACTCCGGCCCCGTGACACCCCTGTCGAACAGGAGCAGGTCGTTGAGCTCGACCGAGTAAGGGACGCTGATCATCCCCGGCACGTTCAACGGGTACGGCTGGTCGTCGTTGGTCCAGTCCAGCACGTAACCGAACCCCAGCTCGGCGAGCAGCGCCGGCGTGTCGAAGGTCTCGGTCAGGCCGGGGCCCATCCAGCCGCGCGGCCGCCGGCCGGTGGCCTCGGCGACGGCGCCGGCCATCTCCGTGAGGAGACGGCGTTCCTCCTCCAGGGACATCCCGGCGTGCAGGATCGAGTTGGTCCGGCCGTGCAGGAGCCAGGCCCAGTCGCGGTCGAGACCGGCCTTGATGATCTGGGGGTAGTGCTCGGCGACGGCGGAGTTGAGCAGGACGCTGGCCCTGATGCCGTGCCGGTCCAGGATGTCGGCGACGCGCCAGACGCCGACCCTGGCCCCGTAGTCGCGCCAGCCGTAGTTGAGGGCGTCGGGCACGAGGTCGGCCGTCCCCGGCCAGATGCTGGTGGACGGGCGGTCGACCAGGAAGTGCTCGATGTTGAGGCCGATGTAGACGGCGACCCTGGCGCCGCCGGGCCAGCTGATCGTCGGACGTTCGGTGATCGGGCTGTAGTCGAAGAGCGTGTTCTCCATGCCGCGACGGTAGAAGCTAACATCAATGTCAGGTTCAAGCCCGCGGGGGTGATGCGATGCGGATCGGCGAGCTGGCGCGGCGCACCGGGGTGAGCGAGCGGTCGCTGCGCTACTACGAGCAGCAGGGGCTGCTGGTGGCCGAGCGTACGCCCGGCGGCCAGCGGGAGTATCCCGAGCAGGCGGTCGATCGCGTCATCCGGATCCAGGAACTGTTCGCGGCGGGCCTGCACAGCAAGAAGATCGCACAACTGCTGCCCTGCATGCGTGACGCCGACGGCGGCCCCTCCGCGGTCGCCACCCCCCGGCTGGTCGCCGACCTCGTCGCCGAGCGGGACCGCATCGACCGCATGATCACGGATCTGGTCACCTCACGCGAGGTCCTCGACGACGTGATCAACGCGGCGTCGCAGGACCGCGGATAGGAGTCCGCCCCGCTCAGACCGGCTGGAGAGGCTGGTGGGGTCCGGCCGGCGGCTCTACACGTATGGGGTCGCCGGGCCGGACCTCGCCGCCGGCGACGACGATGCCCATGACCCCGGCCTTGCGCACCAGGTTGCCCTCCTCGTCCCGGCCCAGCACGGCCTTCATCAGCCCGTCCTGGAAGCCGTCGAGTTGCACGCAGGGGTTGCGCAGGCCGGTCACCTCGACAACGGCCGTCTCGCCGAGGTGCAGCCGGGTCCCGGTGGACAACGCGAGCAGATCGACACCCCTGGTGGTGACGTTCTCCCCCATGTCCCCCTCCCGTACGGCGAAGCCCGTCTCGCGCAGTTCGTCGTGCAACTCCGCGTGGACCAGGTGCACCTGGCGCAGGTTCGGCTGACTGGGATCGCGGGCGACCCGCGACCGGTGCTTCACGGTCACCCCGGCGTGGGCGTCCCCCTCGACGCCCAGGCCCGCCAGCAGCCGGATCGACTCCAGCGGAGTCTTGCTGAAGGTGTGGGTGGCGCTGCGGCTCACCGCCGTCACTCTGCTCGTCATGTCTCCTCCTGTTGGGGCGATGGCTCCATTCCGCGCACGAGGGCGAGGAGGCGGTCAAGTAGATATTCGTCACACGGGGCCTGCTCGCTGACCCACGCGATCGCGTTGACCAGCGTGAGGAGGTCGGCGATCTCGATGTCGCCGGGCACCGCGCCGTCCCGTTGCGCGCGTTCGAGCAGGGCGACGCCGGTGGCGCGGATCCGCTCGTGGCAGGCCGCGAGCGCCGCGTCGGCGTCGGGCGCGGGCGGTACGGCCATCCGGGCGGCCACCAGGCCCCGCATCGCGGTCGCGTGCTCGGCCACGGCCCGCAGCCAGGTGCGCAGCGCCTCCGCCGGCGACGTGTGGCCGAGCAGGTCGCGTCCCTTCTCGCAGAGCGCCGCCACGTCGTCCCCGATGATCGCCACGAGCAGGGCTCCGAGGGTGGGGAAATGGCGATACAACGTGCCCGGGCCCACCCCCGCGCTCTGCGCGATCTTGTTGAGCGACGCCTGGGCTCCGTGCTCGGCGAAGGCGGCTCTGGCGGCGCGAAGCACGCGTTCGCGGTTGTCCCGCGCGTCGGCCCGCATCCGCCGGCTCCCGGAAGCATCGGCCGGCGGGCCCGCGGCGCCCGCCTCCGCCTGCCGCCGAGCGCTCGACGAGGTCAGGCCGCCCGCCGCCCCAGGCACGTCGCTCGCCGTCTGGTTCGCCTGCCGCCGACGGGCCCTGGCGCTCTCGGTCGTCATCCCACCCTCACATTGCCATCCGGAGAGGTTCTCCGTATTCTAGCCGCACCTCAACCGGAGAAGTTCTCCGGTTGGGATCGTGGGAGGTGAGGTGTTCGATGAGGATCGGTGTTCTCGTCGGGGAGGTACGGGGAGCCGTGACGGCGGAGGAGTTCGCCGGCCAGGTGCGTGCGGCGGCGCAGGCCGGCCTCGCCACCGCCTGGTCCGCCCAGGCGCTCGGATGGGACGCGCTGACCGCGCTGGCGATGGCGGGCGCCCACGTGCCGGGCATCGCGCTGGGCTCTGCCGTGGTGCCGGTGCCCGCGCGTCATCCGCTGGTGCTGGCGAGCCAGGCCCTGAGCGTCCAGGCGGCGACCGGGAACCGGCTCACCCTCGGCATCGGCGTGGGGATCGCGATGATGACGCGGACGATGTTCGGCCTTTCCGCCGAGCGGCCCGTCGCCCGGATGCGCGAATATCTGTCGGTGCTCCGTCCCCTGCTCAGGGGCGAGCAGGTGAGCCACCGGGGTGAGACGTTCACGGCGGAGGGCGCGGTGAACGTTCCCGGCGCCGCGCCGCCGCCCGTGCTGCTGGCCGCGCTCGGCCCCGCCATGCTGCGCCTGGCGGGCGAGCACGCGGACGGCGTGGTGACCTGGATGACCGGCCCCCGCACCCTGGCCGGCCACGTCGTCCCGACGGTCACGCGGGCGGCCCACGCCGCCGGGCGCCCGTCCCCCCGCGTCGTCGCGGGGCTGATCGTCTGCGTGACGGACGACGAACAGGGCGTCCGGCGGCGGATCGCCGGGGAGTTCGGGCTGGCGGGCCAGGTGCCCGAATATCGGGCCGTGCTCGACCGGGAGGGCGTGGAAGGCCCCGAAGACGTCGTGATCGTCGGCGGCGAGCAGGCGGTTGTCCGCCGGATCGGGCGGCTCGCCGAGGCGGGTGTCACCGAGTTCGCCGCGTCGCCCTACGGTGATGCGGGCGAGCAGGAACGCACCCTCGCTGTGCTCGCCGGCCTCGCCCGATCAGCCCGATACTCGATGTGAGAGCCGGGCAGGACCGGTCAGGAGCTCAGGACCTCCTGGCGCCGCCGGGCGAGGGAGTCCTGCTCGCGGGTCAGCTCGCCACAGCGGGCGGACACCTGGTTGACCATCCCCGCGACCCACTCGGCGACCTCGCGCACCGCCTCCGCCGTACGGGCGATCCGCCGGTGCTTGATGGCGTCGGTGATGATGTTGTCGAAGAAGACGTCGGCGAACCAGCGCGTGTCCACCTTCGGCAGCTGGGGCGCGGCGCCGACGCCGATGTCGGCCAGCTCCCGGGAGAACCGGTCGAGCGCACCCTGCGCGTGCCAGGCCGCCTCGTCGGCCTGACGCAGGTGCCCGTGCTCGACCATGTCGGCGAAGCCGCCGCCGTTGCTGAACATGTCCCAGGTAGAGGCGCCGCGGGCGCTGCCCAGATGCCGCAGGACGTAGCCGACCGCCTCGCCCGCGGCGGCCCCGGCCTGCTGCGCCTCCTGATGCTCGCGCAGGTCGGCGCTCACGCTCGCCAGCCGGGCGGCGATGTCGGCCAGCTCCCGCCCGCGCGGATCGCCCGACTCGACCAGCATCCGTTCCTTGCGGGCGAGCAGCGCCTCCAGCTCGTGATGCGGGTTGCCGAGCTCCGCGAGGGCCTGGTCGGTGGTCCGCAGATCCCCGGTGAGCCACTCCAGGCGGGTGCGCTGACCGGTGACCCGCTGGCGGGCCGCCATCGCCTCGGCCCGCTCCCGCGCCAGGCGCTCCTCCTTGCTCCCGGTCAAGCCCGCCAGGAAGGCGGCGAAGCCGCCCTGTTCCAGCTTGGCGACGTCGCGATCCTCCTTGGCGAGCTGCCGCTCCAGGTCCGCGAGCATGCCACGGACCTCCTCGATCTGAGTCAGGAGAGTGGCACGCTGCCGGGTGAGCTGGTCCCGGCGCCTGGCGCGGTCCCGCGCGTCCCGGATCTCGTCGTCGATAGCAGCGAAAAGGGTCACACTCCAACAGACGTCCAGCAGACGCCCGAACGTTCCCGCCCCGCCGCCTGGTCACCTGATCAGGGGACCAGCACGATCGTGCCTGCCGGTAGGCCCATAAGCCGACTCAGGCGACCAGCAGGCCGGGAGTGTGGTGCGGGCGGGGGTTTCCGCCGTGACCGCCCGGCAGGCGGAGCCTGAGGCAGGAACGGGCGGCGGCGGCCGGCGTGAGACGTACACGCAGGAGCCCGCTCTCCTCGTCGGGCATGCCGGGCGGGGACCCGTCCTCGGCACGGGGAACGTGGAAGGGCCCGCCCTCCAGGTCCGCTCCGCCCGACAGCACGGCGTAGTCCATCCCCACCACCCGGAGGCGGCGGGCGACGCCGCGGCAGGGCGGCGGCGTTTCCGTCTGCCGATACAGCCAGGCGAAATGGCCCGCGAGCAGCGACTCGGCCACCGTGCGCAGGACGGTGACCGCGCACAGGCTGTGCGCACAGGCGAGGCCGGTCAGTGTGATCTCCGGCAGACCGAAACGGCGCAGGCCGCGCGAGGTCGTGACGAGGCACGAGCAGCCCCCGTCGGCCTCGGCGCCGATTCCCTCAGATGCGGCGGCGCCGAGGCCGCAGGCGTGCTCCTCGTCGGCGCACGACACCCTCCAGCCCAGCCAGTCGTCGCCGAGGCGGAAGTCACGCCGTTCCCCCGGGCACTCGGCGCAGTGGTAGACGGCCGCTCCCGTGAGCGGGTCGTACACCGCGCCGTGGTAGGCCTCCGCGATCCCGCGCGCGGCCGCCCGGGCGACCTGGGCGGCCTCGGGTTGTTCCTCCACACGGGCGGTGCTCGTCAGCACCACGTGATGACGGGCCCGTCTCACCCGTCTGAGGTCCTCGGTGCTCAGGTCCATCCGCCGCCATGGGGACCGCGCCGACCGGAACGCCTGCAGCGTCAGCCGGGGCGTGCCGAGCGCGTCCCTGGCGGCGCGCCGGTGGGACGGCCCCATCCGCCAGGGGACGATCGACGAGAGATCGGTCGGCGTGCGGTCCGTGACGACGACGAAGACCGACGAGGTCTGGGCGGGCACGGGATAGGTGATCGTCATGGCCTCTCCTTCGCGGATTTCCGGAAGGCCCAGCCTGCGCGATCCGCGCCCCGCCCGTCAGACCCGAACGCCGCTCTGTGGAAAACCGCGAAGGCAACCACAGAGCGGCGTGATCCGTGTGGACGAGACGGCGTCAGTCGTGCGCGACCGACGGGAGCCTGCGGAGGAAAGACACCTCTCGCCAGGCGGGACGACCGAGGAGAGCCAGGAAGCCCGGCAGCAGCAGGCCTCGGACGACGGTCGCGTCCAGCAGGATCGCCACCGCCAGGCCGACCCCGAGTTGCTTCATCTCCAGCGTCGAAAGGGTCGCGAAGAGGGCGAACACCGCGACCATGATGACGGCCGCGCTGGTGACCACGCCGGCGGACCTGACGATGCCGCTCCGCACGGCGTCCCTGACCTCTTCGCCCCTGGCGACGGCCTCGCGGATCCGGCTCAGCACGAACACGTGGTAGTCCATGGACAGGCCGAACAGGACGACGAAGAGGATCAACGGGATCCACGAGACGATGGCGCCGTTCGACTCGAACCCCAGAACCGACTCGGCCCAGTCGTTCTGGAAGATGAGCACGAGGACCCCGTAGGCCGCCCCCACGGAGATCAGGTTGAGCAGCCCGGTGACCAGGGCGATGAGGAACGAGCGGAACGCGACCAGCATGACCACGAGGCACAGCAGGACCACGAACCCGACCACGTAGGGCAGCCGCTCCTCCTGCACGCTGGAGAAGTCGCTGTTGAAGGCGGTGGGCCCGCCGACCGCCCACACCGCGCCGGGGATCTGTCCGACGGTCGCGGGGATGAGGTCGGTGCGCAGGCGGTCGAGGGTGCGCTCGGCCTCCGGCGAGTTGGCCTCGTCCGGCACCGCGACGTACATCTTCGTCACGCGGTCGTCCACGGAAGAGGCGGTCTTCGCCTCCTCGCTCACCGCGAAGCCGCCGGCCGAGCGGGCACGGGTGTTCAGCTCGGTGAGCGCCGAGACGACCCGATCGTGCTGGGCGGCCGGCGCCTCGACGACCACGACGTGACTCGTGCTCTCGCTGGGGAAGGCCTTGACGACCTCGTGCAGCGTACGGACGACGGGATAGGAACGCGGGAGGTCCTCGTCGCTCGGCATCTTCAGCCGCATGTCGGTGATCGGCCAGGCGGCGGCTCCGAGTGCGATCAGACCCACGACGACCGCGAGAGCGGGCGCCTTCAGCACGGGCCGCAGGACGGCCTCCCACACCCTGCTTCCCCGATCGACCCGGGTGCGCCGGGACAGCAGCGGGATGCGCGGCCAGTTGATCCGGTCACCGAGCATCGAGAGCACCGCGGGCAGCACCACCAGGGACCCCAGCACCGCGACGCCGACGACCAGGATCGTGCCGAGCGCCAGAGAGGAGAAGATCATGTTGCCGGCAAAGAACATGCCGGCCATGGCGACGACAACGGAGATGCCCGACACGACCACGGCCCTCCCCGAGGTGGCGGCGGCGATGTGCAGCGCGTCGCCCGGCGAGCGGCCGAGGGCGCGTTCCTCGCGCACCCGACGGATGTAGAAGAGCGAGTAGTCGACCCCGACCGCCAGGCCGACGAGCAGGATCAGGCTGGGCTGGTTGGTGTTGGCGGGCAGGACGAACGAGGTCACGGAGGCCAGTCCCAGGCCGAAGAGCACCGCGCTCATGCCGAGCAGCACCGGCACGCCCGCCGCGACCAGCGCTCCGAAGGTGACCAGGAGGATGGCGAAGGTGACGGGAAGGCTGATGTACTCGGCCCGCTGGAACTCCTGGCCGTACCGTTCGGAGAACTCCTTGCCGATCGATCCGGCCCCCACCTGGGCGATGGAGAAGTCCGGGTGGGCCTTCTGGGCGGCCTCTGTGGCCTCGATCATCGGGCCCACCGCGTTCTTCGGCAGGGTCCGCGACTCGCCGCTGCCGAGGTCCAAGTGGACCGGCAGGAGCACGCTCCGCCCGTCGGGCGAGGTGACCGGGTCCCCGACCTGCTCCACCTCGCTGAGCACGCGATATCGCGCGCGGAGGTCGGCCACGATCTGGTCCGTTCCGGCGGAGACGCCGGCCTTGGGCTGGATCAGCACGTTCTCGATTGCGCCCTCGCCGAAGTCCGACTCGTCCAGAAGGCGTTCCGCCACCGCGGCCTGCCCGCTCAGAGTGTCGGCGTCGGACTGCTCCACCACTCCGGTGAACATGCTGCCGCCGAAGGCGACGACGACGGCGAAGATCCACAGGCTGAGCGCAAGCCGGCGGTGACGGATGCTCCAGTCCGCGAGCCGTTCGACCCCCTTGGCGGCGGGCCGGCCCCCGGCCTGGCCCGAACTGTCGGCACCGACGCGCGTGGGCGCCGGTCTGGTGGTTTCGGCCCGTGTCATTCGTCCACTCCGCCCTTCGGATCCGTCCAAGCGTGCATTGACAGTACGGATTCGCCGGGCGACTGTCTGTCGCGGCACCACCTCGGAAAAGGTGGTACAGGCACCACTTTCTGCCGAGTCGGCCGCCACCGTGTTGATAGCCGTGCGGCCGCGCCCCTACCCTCGCGGAGAAAGGGGGAGCATTGCGGCCCGTCACGCTGTTCGGGGACGGCTCACGCACGGCCGTCGTCCAGGTTCTGATCACCCTCCTGCTGTCTCCGGTGTACTGGGTGCCCGTCCTGCTGCTGGTCGGCGGCGTACTCGCGACGCCGCTGTTCCTCCTCGGCCTGCCACTGGTCCCGCTCGCCCTGTTCCTCGGTCTCGGTGTGTCCCGGCTCGGTTCGGAGTCGCTGGCCACGTTCACCGGGGGCGCCGTCAAGATGGAGCCGCCTCCCCGCAGATGGATGCGCAGGCTGTTCGGACGGCGGGCCTGGCGGTCGATGGCCCACTGCGCGGTGCTCGCCGTCTGGGGCACCGGGGCAGGCGCGTCCGTGCTCCTGCTGCTGTCTCTCGGGGCCGCGCTGCTCGTCCTGCCTCTCGTGCTGCTCATGTCGCCGGCCGACGAGGCCGCCTTCGCGGGAGTGCGGCTCACCCCGGTGACGCTGACGCTCGCGCCCCCGGTGGGGGTGCTCCTCATCTGGACGACGCTGCGGATGTCCGCTCCGCTGGCCAAGGTGGAGGGGCGGCTGACGACCCACTGGACCGGGACGGCGCTCGCCACGATCCTGCGCAGGCGGGTCATCGACCTGGAGACGACCCGGGCGGCGATGGTGGACGCGGCGGAGGCCGAACGACTTCGCATCGAGCGCAACCTGCACGACGGCGCCCAGCAACGGCTCATCGCGGTCGCCCTCGCGATCGCCAGGGCGCGCAAGCTTCTGACGCAGGACCAGCGCAAGGCGCTCGAACTGCTGGACGAGGCGCATCAGGAGGCCAGGACGGCCGTCAGCGAGCTCCGGGAGATCGCGCGAGGAGCACACCCGCCGATCCTCACCGAACGGGGACTGGCAGCCGCGGTGACATCGACGGCGCAGCGGCAGCCCCTGCCGGTGCGCCTTCACCTGACGCTTGCCGAGCGGCCCTCCCATCGGACCGAGGCGGTGGCTTACTATGTCGTCTCTGAGATCCTGAGCAACATCGCCAAGCACGCGAACGCCTTGTCGGTGGAGATACGTCTGTGGCGTGGTGGCGAACGGTTACACCTGTGCATCCTTGACGACGGCAAAGGTGGAGCGGTGTTGAGACCAGGAGGTGGCCTGGCCGGACTCGCCGATCGGCTGCGGGCGGTCGACGGGGCGTTGACGATCAAAAGTCCCGAAGGCGGTCCCACCCTCATCGAGGCTGAGCTGCCGTGGCAGGCATGACCTCGGAACTTCGCGTGGTGATCGCGGACGATTCCGCTCTTCTCCGGTCCGGCGTCGCCCATCTCCTCACCGACGAAGGCATGACGATCGTGGCCGAGGCGGGGGACCCCGACGCTCTCCTCGACGCGGTCGCGACCCACCGGCCCGACCTCGCCATCATCGACGTGCGGCTGCCGCCGTCCTACACCAGCGAGGGCATCCACGCCGCACTCGAACTCCGGCGGCGGTATCCGCAGGTGGCGCTGCTCGTGCTGTCGCAATACGTGGAGGAGCAGTCGGCCAGCGAGCTGCTCGCGTCGTCGCCGCGCGGCGTGGGATATCTGCTGAAGGACCGCGTCACCGACGTCGAGGAGTTCGTCGAGACCGTGCGCAGAGTCGCGGGCGGCGGCACCGCCCTCGACCCCGAGGTGGTGGCGCAACTGGTGGTCGCCGGCCGCAGCCCGGGTCGCAAGCGGCTTGACCGGTTGTCGCCACGCGAGATCGACGTGCTGGCCCTGATGGCCGAAGGGCTCAGCAACGGGGCGATCGCCCGGCGGCTGTACATCACAGAACGGGCGGTGGAGAAGCACATCCGCAGCCTCTTCCCCAAGCTCGACCTGCCGCCCGGCGAGCAGGAGCATCACCGGCGCGTCCTGGCCGTACTGCACTATCTCGAAGCGACCGCCGGAGGTTCGACGGTGAAGACCGAGGACAGGGCGCAGTGACCTCCGTGAGACGCCGGGCGGTTCTCGTCCTCGCCGCGACGCTGTCGGCCGGCCTGGTGGTGTGCGGCGTCTTCCTCATCCTCGACACGCTCCTGGACAGAACCACCGTCACGACGCGTACGGTCCCGGGACCGGTCAAGACCCTCGATCTGTTCGTGGCCACCGGCGACGTGCGGCTGACGGGGCACGACGGAAACGACGTCGTCGTCACCCGGCGGGTGACCCGGGGGGTGCTGGAACCCGCGGACGTCATCGGCAGGCGGGAGGGCGACGTGGTCGGCATCGTCTCCGCGTGCCAGCCGCGCATCCGCCGGTGCCGTGTCGTCTACGACATCACCGTGCCGCGCGACGCCTCGATCACGGGATTCGTCGGCGACGGCACGGTGACGGTCTCCGGTGTGGGCGGTCGTGTCCAGGTGAGCACGCCGCGCGGCAGTGTCGTGTCGCGTCGAGGTACCTAGACCCCGGTGAGCACCAGGCCGGGAAGGGCGCTCCAGATCTCCGGTGTGAAGAAGTGCCCCCCGGGCAGCTCGTGCACGATCGTCGTGCCCTTCGTGACGTCCGCCCAGGCGGCGAAGTCCTCCCGCGGTTGCGGCTCCTCCTCTCCGTACAGCACGTGGACGTCCGTCTCCAGCAACGGCCCGGCCTCGTGGCGGAAGGTGCCGTACACCGAGATGTCGGCGCGGAGCAGGTGCACGGCGAACGCCCGCAGGTCGGCGTTGGCCAGCACCTCCGGCGCCACCTGCCCCTTCTCTCCGAGCCAGCGTTCCAGCGCCGCGTCACTCACGTCGAGAAGTCGCGGGTCGGGCCCGATGTGCCGGTGCGGCGCGACGTGGCCGGACACGATGAGCCCGTCGACCGCGGGCCCGGGCAACGTGGCCGCCACGGCATGGGCGACCAGCGCGCCCATGCTGTGGCCGTAGAGGACGTAGGGGGGTTCGACCGACCCGGCGACCAGGGCCGCGCAGTCGGTGACGAGCTCGCTCCACTGTCCGGGCACGCGCTGGCCGTACCGCCCGTCGCGTCCCGGGTAGCTGATGCCCCAGACGTCGTGACCGGGCGGGACGGACCCGCCCCAGGCACGGAAGGGGGCGACGCCGCCTCCGGCGAAGCTGAAGCAGACGAGGCGCCGCCGGCCGGCGCCGTCGCCGTGCAGCAGCAACGCGTCGCCCGCCCCCACTACAGGGCCTCCTTCGCCGCCGCCCTGAGCCGCTCCACCGCGAGATCCAGGTCCTCCCGGGCCGCCGTCAGAGACGGGCGCATCCGCAGGGTCCGCTCACCGCAGCCGAGCAGCAGGACCTGGTGCCGCTCCCTGGCGATCGCGACGATGCGGTCCCGCAGGTCGGCGTCGGCCACGTCGAGGGCACACAGCAGGCCACGCCCGCGCGGGTGCGAGAACACTTCCGGGAACTCCGCGGCACACTCGCGCAGCCGTCCGACCAGGTGCGTGCCGAGGTCCGCCGCGCGTTCGGGGAGCCGGTCCGCCTCGATCACCTCCAGGATTCTGGTCGCCCGCAGCATGTCGACGAGGTTGCCGCCCCAGGTCGAGCTGATCCGGCCGGGGGTGCGGAACGTGTTGCCCGGGTGGTCGGCCACCCTTCGCCCCCCCATCACCCCGCACACCTGGGTCTTCTTGCCGAACGCCACCAGGTCGGGAGCGAGTCCCAGGGTCTGGTACGCCCAGGGCCTGCCGGTGACGCCGCATCCGGTCTGCACCTCGTCCAGCACGAACAACGCGTCGTGCCGGTGACACAGCTCCTGCATGGCCCTGAGGAACTCGGGCCGCAGATGGCGATCGCCCCCCTCGCACTGGATGGGCTCGGCGATGAAGCAGGCGATCTCTCCCGGGTGCCGGGCGAACGCCTCCTCCGCCGCCCCGACGACGGCCTGTTCCTCGGCCGACAGCCCGGGCCGCGACCAGGACGCCATGTCGTCGGCGGCGGGGCTGGGCAGGCGGGGCCAGTCGAAGGCCGGGTATCCGAAGGTCTTGGCAGGGTCGGTGTTGGTGAGCGACATGGTGTAGCCGGATCGGCCGTGGAAGGCCCGTTCGAGGTGGAGGACCCGGTAGGCGGAGGCGGTGATGCCGTGTTTTGCGTTGTGCCAGGCCTTCCAGTCGAAGGCGACCTTGAGCGCGTTCTCCACCGCGAGCGCGCCGCCGTCGATGAAGAAGAGATAGGGCAGGTCGTCGTCGCCGAGCACCCGCAGGAACGTCTCGACGAAGCGCGCCTGGATGACCGTGGGGAAGTCGGGGTTGGAGGGCTTGTAGCGGGCCGCGAAACGCAGTTCGTCGAGATAGTCCTCGCCCGGGTCGGCGAGCGCGGGATGGTTGTGCCCGAGCGGCGCCGACGCGTAGAAGCCCATCATGTCGAGGTAGCGCCGGCCGTCACGTGCGTCGGCGAGCCAGGACCCCTGGCTGGCGCGAAGGTCGACGACGAGGTCGAGGTAGTCGCCTGCCACGTGTGCGCGCAGGGTGTGCAGGGCCTGATCGGCCCGCAAGGCGGTGTCGGTTGGCATTGTTCGTCTCCGGTGTCGTGGGGTCAGGTGCGAGCGGCGAGCGCCGGCAGCCGAACTCGCCCTCGGACGGCGCCGTGCAGGCCGAGGACCGTCAGCAGGACGGTGCCGTCCCCGGCGTGCGCGACGAGCCGGCCCGCCGGGGTCCGGCTCCCGTCTCCCGCGGCGGAAGCCAGGCCGCGCAGTTCGATGCCGTCCGGATGGTCCGCTTCCAGAGCGAGGTCGTTTCCGGGGTCGTAGAACTCGATTCGGTCGACGCGGGCCGGGACGACGAGCGCGGCCTCGTCCTCGCCCGCGAGGTGCAGGGCGGCCACCCGGAACAGGCCGTCGAGCAGGAGCACCGGCAGCAGGAAGTCGCCGAATCCCGCCGGACGCGCCGCGTCGGGAAGCCGGAAGCGGGCCGCCGACTCTCCTTCGCGCACCCGGCACTCCCGGTTGACGTCGAACAGGCCGGACAGATGGATCATGTCGTTGGGGATCGTGTAGGGGTCGGGCAGCGCGCGCCAGCCGCCGTCGCCGGTCGTCTCCCCCAGCGGCGGCGCGGTCCTGCGGTCGGCCAGGTGGACGGTCGTCTCGAAATGCGTGTGGTCCCGGCGCAGCAGCATGCCGTTCGGCGCCCGCATGTCGGAGAGGATCCGCACCCGCACCCGCGTCTCGGCGGCGGTGCCGGGCAGGGCCTCCGCGACCACCCGATAGGGCGGCTCGGCCGAGGACGGCCTTCCCCGGACGAACGACGAGAAGACCGTGCCGGACAGGGCGGCCACCGCCGTGCCCGGGACGAGCGCCGCCGCGGCCCGGGCGGCGGCTTCGGCCAGGAAGGCGCCCGGCACGGTGGCCCTGCCCTTCACGGTGTGACCGGCCAGGCAGGGATCGGCGTCGAGCGTGAGATCCTCGGTCCGGCTCGTACGGGCGACCGGAGATCCGGCAGATCCCCCGGTGGCAGCGGCGAGCAGCGCGGGCCGGTGCCGCCGCAGGAGATCGCGCTGCCCCGGTTCGAGATGGACCACCACGGGGTCACCGGGTGCGGCGCGGAGTTCGTCGAGGAACCGCGCGACGCCCTCCTCGATCTCCATGCCGCTGAGAGCGCCGTGCCGTCGCAGGAAGCGGCTGGTCAGCTCGTCGGCCGCGAAGCCGACGGAGTTCCACAGCGTCCACGCGACGGTGAACTCGCCGATGCCCTCGGTGGTCCGGGCGTGATGGGCCGCCCAGGCGAGGAAGTCGTTGCCCGCCGCGTAATCGAGCTCGCCCGGCTGCCCGGCGAAGCCGATGACCGAGCCGAAGTTGCACCAGTGGGCGGGGGCACGACCGGCGAGGGCGCGCTTGAGGTTCAGGTATCCCCTCACCTTCACATCGCGCACCCGCTGGAAGTCCTCCAGGCGCTTGCCCTCCAGCGCCGCCGCGTGGTTGACGCCGGCGCCGTGCACGACCAGATCGATCCGGCCGGCCGCGGCGACGACGGCGTCCACGGCCGCCGCCACGGCGCCGGCGTCCCTGACGTCGCAGGCCAGGTAGCGGACCCGTTCCTCGCCGCTGTGCTCGCTCATCCTGGCGAGGTTCCGCCTCGCCTCGCGCGCCTCGGTGAGCCTGTCGGCGCGGCGCTTCAGCTCCGACGGCGGGCACCCGGGGTCGGCGTGGCGCTCCTGCCGCCAGAAGTCGGTGCGCCGCCTGGCGAACTCCGCGTCGTCGCCCTCCGACACCCACGTCGGCATCTCGTCGAGAGGGTTCCTGCCGATGACCCAGATCTGCGCCTTCGTCTCACGGGCGAGGGCGACCAGGATCTCCGCGGTGATCCCCCGCGCTCCGCCCGTCGCCAGGACCACGGACGACTCGCCGAGCGGGAGCCTGCCCCGATCCGGCGCCGGCTCGGGCCGGGCCACAGGCGCCAGCGCCGTCGCGCCGTCGTGGACGAGGACCGGCACCGGCTCGTCATGACGGGCCTGCGCCCACGCCGTACGCAGCGCGGCGTCCACGTCGTGACCCGCCACGACCGACACACCCGTCGCGCAGCCGGGGATCTCCCATCCCGCGCTCTTGGCGAGACCGGTGAACAGGCCGACGTACGCGTGGGGCACGCCGTCGCGGACCGCGTCGAGAAGGACGATGTGGCACCGGGTCAGCCGGTCGCGACCGGCGCGCAGCAGCGTGAACACGGCGTCGTGCAGGCGGAGGATCTCCTCCTCGGCCGTCTCCCCGCCCGCTCGGGCCACGACGAGCAGCGTGTCGAAGGACAGGTCCGCGCCGCCGGAGCCGAGGACCGTGTCCGGCCGCACGACCCTGCCCCGGCCCGCCAACGCCTCGGCCACGTCGTCGTCACCGGTGAGGATCACCGTGGCCGCGGTGACGGGAAACGGCTCGCCCACCCGCAGCCCGTCCTGTTCCCGGAGCCTGACGACGTACCGCTCGACCGCCGCAGAAGGCGGCTCGCCCGCCGGGGGCCGATCGACGATCAGGCGGTCCTCCCGGGTGGTGAACGGGTCGCGACAGGTGACGTCGGTCCTCGCGCTGTCCGACACCAGGGCCTCGATCAGCGCTCTGGCCATCTCGCCGCCGAGGTAGCTTCGCCCGCGCCGCCAGTCGGGCTGCAGCCGCCTGGCCTCCCCCGCGCCGTCCGTCTCGTCGTCCAGGTACGCCAGCACGGGCAGCCCTTCCGCCCGGGCGGTGGACTCTCTTGTCAGGGCGACCATGAAGGCGCCCTCGGCGAGGTCGCCGCCGCGCCACTGCTCGGCCGACAGGATGTCCGCCATCTCGAGCGCCGAGTTGCCGTTGACCCCACAGACGAGAGCGAGGTCGAGGTCTCCGTGCCGTAGGTAGCTCATGGCCGTGCGGACGGCCTCCAGCGAGGAGGACAGGCCGGTGTCGACGGTCAGGTTCACGCCGCGGAAGTCGAGGTAGTTGGCCACCCGGGCCGGGATGATGTTGGGCATCACACCGGGCAGGGAGTCCTCGCTGGCGGGCGCGGACGTGCCGTCCACGGCGGCGCGCAGGCCGGCCAGGGCCTGCTCCGCGCCGGCGCGGCCCGCGAGCCGCCCGTCCGCACGAGCCGCGCCCTCCAGATAGGGCAGATAGCAGCGGAGGGAGTAGGCGGCCGCCTGCCGGGTCGGCCCCATGTGCCCCACGATCACGCCGGTGGTGTCCCTGAGGCCGGTCCAGGTGCGCTCCAGCGACGGCCGCAGGCGCAGGGCGCACTCCAGGACCATGAGCTGCGCCCGGTCGGCGTTCCGCAGGGTCTTGGGCGGTATGCGGACCTCTTTGAGCGACGGCAGCGGATACTGCTCGCCGAAGGACAGCCCCGGCGCCCGTCCCTCCCCGCGCAGCCAGGCCGTCACCTCCTCCTGGGAGGTCAGCCCGGGGACGTGGGCGGTCCATCCCACGACCGCGACGCGCTCGGCGGCACGGTCCGCGCCGTCGCCGCCGCCCCCGGCGCCACCGGATCTGTCCGCCACGATCACGTGGGCGTTGGTGCCGCCGAACCCGAACCCGGACACCCCGGCGAGACGCGGACGCGCGGACCGCGGCCACGGCAGCGGTTCCTTGGGAACCACCAGTGTGCCGCCGGTGCGGTCGATCTCCGGCGACAGCCGTTCGAACTGGTGCTGCGGCGGGATCCGCTCATGTGCGAAGGCCAGCAGCACCTCGATCAGGGAGACGACGCCCGCGGCCCAGCCGGTGTGCCCGATCTGGGACTTGCTGGAGGTCACATACCAGGGCCTGGTCCTGCCCTCGACCTGCTGGAGCGTGCTGAACTCGGTCAGGTCGCCCGCGGGTGTGCCGGTGGCGTGGGCGGCGATCCAGTCGATGTCGTCCGGTCTCACGCCGCTTGCGTGGAGCGCCCGTTCTATCGCGAGCCGCTGGCCCTCGCTGTTCGGCGCGTAGATGGCCTTGCCCTTGCCGTCGGACGAGGTGCCGAGGCCGCGGATCACACCGAGGATGCGGTCTCCGTCCGCCTTCGCCCGGCCGGCCTTCTTGAGCACCACGATCCCCGCGCCGTCGGCGAAGAGCACGCCGTCTCCCGCCTGGTCGAACGCCCTCACCTGATCGGTCCTGGACAGCCCGTTGATCTTGGCGAACATGACCGGGTTGCGGGGGCCCAGCGCGTACGCGCCGCCGCACACCGCCACGTCGGCGTCGCCCGCCAGCAGGTCCTTGATGCCCAGGTCGACCGCGTACAGGGAGGAGGAGCAGGCGGTGTCGAGCATGACGACGCGGGTGTCCGCGGGGAGCAGCCCCTCGGTGAAGCGGCGGCCGATGACGTGCGGCAGGTGCGTCCAGGCGGGGGCCCCCGCCCGTGGCAGCGACGCGCGCATCGCCTTCGCGACCTCGCGGTCGGGGACGTGCCTGCGGACACCCGCGGCGACCAGGTGCTCTTCCAGGTGCTGGGTGCCGTCGGCCGTGTAGCCCACGTAGCAGGCGAAGCGGTCGCCTTCGGCCCTGCCGACGCCGTCGAGCGCCTGTCCCAGCACCTGCCGCAGCCAGGTGACCGTGTATTCCTCGTCGCCCGCCTGCTCATGGATGTATCCCGCTTTGCGGGAGTACGTCCGGTCGGGGGCGGCCGGGTCGGCCGAGAAGAACGAGTCGAGGTCCCAGCGCTCGCCGGGTTCGCTGAACCACACGCCGCCCTCGACCCGCAGCCGCCAGAACTCCTCCGGATCGCGCGCTCCGGGACAGCGCAGTCCCATGCCGACGACCACGATGTCGTCGTCGTGCGACTCGCCCGGCTGCGACGAGAGGGGTTCGCGCGCCTCGGCGGCCACCGGCTGCGGCAGTTCCGCACGCGCGCCCGGCTCCCCTCGTTCCTCCGACGCCGGGGCCGGTCGTGGCGGCGCGGGCTCCCCCGGCACGGTCACGGGTCGCTTCGGGGGCGACAGGATCGCGTTCGCCAGCGACAGCCCGCCGTCGGCGATCAGAGTCTGGCCCGTCACCCAGCTCGCCGCCTCCGACGCCAGGAAGACGACGATGCTCGCGAGCTCGTCCTCGGTCGCCAACCGGCCCATGGGGGTCGCGTCCACCACCACGTCGCGGAAGTCCTCGGCCTGGGGGAAAAGATCGAGCACCTCGCCCTGGACCAGCCCGCAGGAGGCGGTGTTGACGCGGATGTTCATGGGGGCGTACTCGACCGCCAGATATCGGGTCAGGGATTCGACCGCCGCCTTGGATGTGCCGACGCTGACGTAGTTCCCGATGACCAGGTCGGACCCCAGCGACGAGAGGTTGACGATCGAGCCGCCGCCCCTGGCGGCGATGAGCGGCGCCGCCCGCTCCGCACACCACGCGCTGCCCTTGACGTTCGTCTGCCAGGCTCGTTCCCAGTGCCTGTCGGTGAGTTCCGCCATCGGGAGCAGGGCGCCGGAGGCCGCGTTGTTCACGAGCACGTCCAGCCCGTCGGTCAGCTCGCCGAGAGCGTCGAACATCCGGTCCACCTGGTCGCGCTTGGCCACCGACGCGCGCAGGAGGTGCACGGTGCCGCCCATCTGGGTGAGCTCCCGCTCGGTTTCCCTGGCGGCCTCGACCGAGTGGAAGTAGTTGAGTACGACGGTCGCCCCCAACCGCACGAAGCGGCGGGCGATGGCCCGGCCGACGCCGCGCGCGCCTCCGGTGACGAGCACCGTCTTGCCGGAGAAGTCGATCATAAGTGGCTCCCGGCGGTGGCGGACGCGTTCCTGATGACGAGGTCGGCGATCCTGCCGAGCGTGCCGTGATCGGTGATCCGGAACCCCTCCGGCATCTCCGACAACCCGTACCGCTCCCCGACCCGCGCCACCAGCTCGGTCTGCTTGAGAGAGTCCACCCCCAGATCCCCCTCCAACTCGGCGTCCTCCTCGAGCACCTCCACCGGATACTCCAGCGCCGCCGCATAGAACTCCCGCAACTCGGCCAGCACCCGATCCCGCGACAGCACGGCCCCCTCCGGCGCCGGCGGGTCGTTGTCGTCCGCGGCCGGTGCCTGCGCACCTCCCACGGCCGGCGCCTCCGTCACGCGCGCACCCGCCGAGACGCTCATGACGAGGTCGGCGATCCTGCCGAGCGTGCCGTGATCGGTGATCCGGAACCCCTCCGGCATCTCCGACAACCCGTACCGCTCCCCGACCCGCGCCACCAGCTCGGTCTGCTTGAGAGAGTCCACCCCCAGATCCCCCTCCAACTCGGCGTCCTCCTCGAGCACCTCCACCGGATACTCCAGCGCCGCCGCATAGAACTCCCGCAACTCGGCCAGCACCCGATCCCGCGACAGCACGGCCCCCTCCGGCGCCGGCGGGTCGTTGTCGTCCGCGGCCGGTGCCTGCGCACCTCCCACGGCCGGCGCCTCCGTCACGCGCGCACCCGCCGAGACGCTCATGACGAGGTCGGCGATCCTGCCGAGCGTGCCGTGATCGGTGATGCGGAACCCCTCCGGCATCTCCGATAACCCGTACCGCTCCCCGACCCGCGCCACCAGCTCGGTCTGCTTGAGAGAGTCCACCCCCAGATCCCCCTCCAGCTCGGCGTCCTCCTCGAGCACCTCCACCGGATACTCCAGCGCCGCCGCATAGAACTCCCGCAACTCGGCCAGCACCCGATCCCGCGACAACTCGGCCGCCTCCGGCGCCGGCTGCCGCCGGGCCGCTTTCCCCTCCGCCCGGCCGTACGACTCGACGACGCTCTCGATGCCGCGGACGGCGTCGCCCCGGCCGTCCAGGCACACGGTCGGCGTGACGCCGGGCAGGGCCGCCCGGACCAGGCCGGCGAGCGTGCCCCGGGCGCCGCATTCGAGGAAGGAGTCGGACCCGCGCGCGTGCAGTGCCCGCACGGCGGCGCAGAACCGCACGGGGACGGTCAGGTGCCGGGAGAGCAGGACGTTGAGATCGTCGGCGTCGGAGTAGAAGCGGCCCAGGATCGGCGAGTAGACCGGTGCCGTCAGGGGACCGCGCGGAACAGAGGCGATCTGCTCGGCGAAACGCCCTGCCGCCTCCGCGAGCAGGGGGTTGTGGAAGGGATAGGGGGCGGGCAGCCGAGTCGCCCGGACGCCCAGCGTCGCGGCCACGGCCTCGACCTGTCGCAGCGCCTGCCACGATCCCGAGACGACGGTCTGCCTGGGGGCGTTCTCCACCGCGACCACGAGGTGCGGGTCGGCGACGAGGGCGACCATCGCCTGCGCGCGCTCGGCGTCCAGCGGGAGGGCGTACATGCCGCCCGCGTCCGACGCGCTCCGCAGCGCCGCGTTGCGCGCCCACACGATCGTCGCGCCGTCGCGGACGGTGAACGCACCGGCCGCCACGAGCGCGGGGATCTCCCCGAAGCTGTGCCCGACGATCGCCGAAGGTTCGACGCCGCGCCCGCGGAGGATCCGGTGGACGACGACGGCGGAGGCGTAGATGGCGAACTGCAGGGTGTCGACGTCCTCTTCCAGCAGGGCGTCGAGAGTGGGCGGGTTCTCGCTGAGCAGGTGCTTGGCGATCGGTGCGCCGCCCAGCGCCGTGATCGCGTCGTCGATCTCGCCGACGACGGCGTCCACCTCGGGACAGCCGGCGCGCAGAGTGGGCAGCGCCTGTGGCAGGTAGGCCCCCTGCCCCGGTATCAGGAACACCGGACGTGATGCGGTCATGCGATCCTCCGTGTGTCGGGACGGTGTCGGCCGAGGCGGACCGGCAGCGAGGCCAGGCCCAGGTTGATGATCGACAGAGCGGGCACGGCCGGGCCCGTCTGTTCCATGACGCCGACGCGGGCGACCAGCTCTTCGAGAAGGATGCGAAGCTCGAGCCGGGCCAGTACGGCGCCGATGCAGAAGTGCGGTCCCCAGCCGAGAGCGAGGTGCCGGTTCGGCCGGCGGCTCAGGTCGAGCTCTCCCGGCCGGTCGAACACCGTCTCGTCTCTGTTGGCGGAGGGGATCCACACGACGACCCTGTCTCCGGCTCGGACGGTCCGTCCGCCGAGCGCGGCGTCACGCCTGGCCGTGCGCAGCACGTGGACGCCGACGGACGTCCAGCGCAGCAGCTCCTCGACGGCGGCCTGCGGGGACGCGCCGGCCTCGGACAGTTCGCACCAGGATTGCGGCCTCCTGATCAGGGTGTGCAGGCTCATCGCCGCGGTGTGCCTGACCGTCTGGACGCCGCCCACGATGATGTTGTCGCAGTTGAGGACGACGTCCTCGAGGCTGAGGGAGGGCGATCCCTCGATCTCGGCGGCGAAGGCGCTCACCAGGTCGTCGCCCGGGCGGGCACGCCGTTCGACGGCGAGGTCGAGCAGGTAGGCGAACAGTCCCTGATGGGCGGCGCGGCGTCGCTCGGGAGAGGACATGAGGAACGCCTCGTCGCACAGGCGGGTGACCTCCGGCCGGTCGGCGTCGGGCACCTGCATCAACTCGCACACCAGCGTCATCGGGACGACGGCGGCGACCTCGGTGACGAAGTCGACCGTCTCCTTCTCCAGGGCCCGTTCGATCAGCTCCACCGTGAGGTCGCGCACCCGCCGCTCCAGCCTGGCGACACCCTTGGGAGAGAAGAACCGGTGGGCCCTGTCACGCAGGGTCCGGTGATCCGGCGCATCGGTCAGCGCCATCATCCGGCCGGACCCCGCGGGCGGATTGGGACCGCCGCCCAGCAGCGACCCGCCCGCCGAGCTGTACGTGTCGGCGTCCGCGAGCACCTCCATGGCGTGCCGGTGCGACAGCACCGCCCACGAGGGCCCATCGGCCCCCGCCTCGTGCCACTGCACCGGTGCCTGCCGCCGCAGCTCCGCGACGTGCTCGTGGACGTCGGTCCTGATCCAGAAGCGTGGGTCCGTGAGGTCAACCGTCGACATCGGCGTCTCCCGTGCTCGGCAGGTCTGCGAGTTTCCCGGCGAGGAGCCGCACCGTCGGGTTCTCGTACACGTCGACCAGGTCGATGTGCAGGCCGCTCCGGTTCGCCGCCTCGGTGGCGATCTCCACCGCGAGGAGCGAGTTGCCGCCGAGTTCGAAGAAGTTGTCGTGGACGCCGACCTGGTCGAGGTCGAGGACGTGTCTCCAGGTGTCGGCCAGCAGCCGTTCCAGATCGGTGGCCGGAGCGATGTAGGCATCGCTCAACGCCGCCCGGTCACTCGTGGGAGCGGGCAGCGCGGCCCGGTCCAGCTTGCCGTTCACCGTCATCGGCAGACGGTCCACCAGCATGAACACCGCCGGCACCATGTGATCGGCCAGACGCTGGG